>NZ_JBGFGN010000132.1:0-93434 GCF_041224595.1 Donghicola sp. XS_ASV15
TTTGGGGGGGGGTGGGGGAAGTTAGGGCGCGGGTCATTGTGCGTTGTTGGTGGGGGGAGGGTTTGGGGGTCTCTCCCCCACACCCCGGGGTATTTTGCCCAAGATGAAGAAGCGCCGGTCCTTTATTGGGCCGGCGTTTGGCGTTTCAGCAGGTCGAGAAAGCGGGCGCGGGATTCGGGGAGAGGTTTGTCGCCGAAGGATTTTGCGAGGTGATGTTCAAGGAAGTAACCGGTTAGGTGGAAACCTTCGAGGATTTCGGTGTCGGTGACGGGACCTTGACCAAGGAGGCATTGGGGAAGCGGCAGGAGTTTGGGGGCCCATTCGCCTGCGCCCTTTGTGCTGACGGCGCGGCCGGAACGGGGAGAGACATAGACGAGATCATCCATGTCACCGGTCACAGCGCAGCGAGTGAGGTCAAGCCCAAAGCCAAGTTCCTCGAGCAACTCGAGTTCCCAGCGCAAGTAGGCGAGCGGAAAGGCGGCAGGGTGCGCGAGCAAGTCCATAAGGGTGACGGAGCGGTCATAGAGCGGGTGGTGCGCTTCGCGTTCAGGGAGCGCGAAACGCAGCAGTGCCGTTGTCGCGTTGAGCCCTGCGAGCGCAACGCGATCAGCCAGCGCCGCGCTCCGCGAACGAATGGGCTCGACTGAGAATGTGCCAAGCTGATCTTCGACCCGCGCGCGCCAGGTCACGTCGACTTGGTTGCCGGGCTGAAGAATTGGGGCGATCTTGCGCGAAACACCACCGCGCACGACACCTGCGTGGCGGCCGTGATCTTGGGTGAACACTTCGATGATGGCTGATGTTTCCCCGTGCTTGCGGGTCGACAGCAGGATGCCTTGGTCTCTCCATTCCATCTCGCAACTATGGGCTGCGGCTCCGCGGTTGCAAGGGGGTGACGCAAGGCTCCGCTTGCCTATAGAGGTTGAGGGGCCTCAGAATGCAGGCAAGGGGGACTGTGACGTTGGAACACCGTTTTATGTTGGTTATTGGCGCAGTGGCGGCGATCAGCCTTGTTCTGCAGAGTTACGTGGATTTGATCGCGGATGGCCCCGAGGCAACGCTGCTGTCGGTGTGGTGGAACATGCTGCGCTATTACACGATTCTGACGAATCTGGTGGTTGCGGCTGTCTTTCTCATGCGGCCCCGGTTCACGGCCCACTGGGCCGGTGCGATCACCCTGCAAATTCTGCTTGTGGGCATCGTGTACCACGCCCTGTTGTCATCCACCCATGTGCCCGGAAGCCAACTGGGAGAGGTATCGAACCACGGACTTCACACCATCGTACCCGCGCTCGTTTTCTTGTGGTGGTTGATATATGCGCCAAAACAAGGCTTGGGGTGGCCAAACCCGCTATGGTGGGTGATCTGGCCGCTGATCTATGCCGCCTACGGAATTTGGCGCGGAACGCTGGACGGCAAGTATCCCTACTACTTCCTCAACCTGCCAGAACTCGGGCCCATTGGTCTGCTGCGCGAAATGAGCATCGTTGCAGCAGGCTTTTTGATTTTTGGCTTCGTTCTCTTGGGAATCGCGCGGGTTCAGAGACCCTCTTCGGCCAGCAAGTGACGGCCTTGGCGATCCTCGACCTCGATCACCCAGATGTCGGGGTCAAAGGATTGCTGGCGGCGGATGGCTTCGTCCACCTCGAACTCGGGGCCGGAGGCCAGCGTGGCCCAGACCCGCTCGCCTGACATCAGATCATAGGTCCGGTGAAAGGCTTGCGCCTGCCCGTCCAGTGTCGCCAGTTTGACCAGCACCGCCCCCGCCGTGTCATCGCCGTGGGCGATCACGTAAGCGGGGATGTCAGCCAGCCGCAGGCGCGCCAGATAGGCATGCACCCAGAAGTCAGAGGTGAGACGCGCCATTACTTGCCGTCTTTGAAATCAAGGCCCATTTCGCTGTAGCGCTCGGCCTCGTCCAGCCATTTCTCTCGGACTTTGACCTGCAGGAACAAGTGCACCTTGCGACCCAAGAATTCGGTCAGTTCTTCGCGGGCAAGCTTAGAGATCGCTTTGATCGTCTCGCCTTTGTTGCCAAGGATGATGCCTTTGTGACCGTCACGGCTGACATAGATGATCTGATCGACGCGGGCGCTACCGTCCTTGCGCTCTTCCCAGTGCTCGGTTTCGACCGTCAACTGGTAGGGCAGTTCCTGATGCAAGCGCAGGGTCAGCTTTTCGCGGGTCATTTCAGCCGCGATCATGCGCATGGGCAGGTCCGCGATCTGATCCTCGGGGTAGAGCCATGGGCCCTCGGGCAGCTCGCCCGCCAGCCATTTGCGCAGATCGGTGACGCCGTAGCCCTTTTCGGCCGAGATCATGAAGGTCTCGTCGAAGGGGAAGCGCTCGTTCATCTCTTTGGTGATCGCCAGCAGCACATCGCTCTGGACTCGGTCGATCTTGTTAATCGCCAGCACGACGCGGCGCCCTTTGGACACATCGCCGAGGCCTTCGAGGATGCGCTCAACACCCTCGGTGATGCCGCGGTGCGCTTCGATCAGCATAACGACCAGATCGGCATCTGCCGCACCGCCCCAAGCTGCCGCGACCATCGCGCGGTCCAGACGGCGGCGGGGTTTGAACAGACCGGGGGTGTCGACGAACACGATCTGGCTATCCCCCTCCAGCGCGACGCCGCGGATACGGGCACGGGTGGTCTGCACCTTGTGGGTCACGATCGACACCTTCGCGCCCACCATGCGGTTCAGCAGAGTGGATTTTCCTGCGTTGGGTTCGCCGATCAAGGCGACAAAGCCTGCACGTGTTGTCATGGATCTCTTTTCGATTCTGGTCTGTCTGGAATTCAGCGGTCTTGCCGCCCTGCGCGGGCGGTGTAAAGCCCGCTGAGGATAATAACACCAATCCCCGCCCACGTCAGCAAATCGGGCCACTCGCCAAACACAGCAAACCCGAGGATGATGGCAAAGAGTTGGCGGGTGTAGCGGAACGGGGTCACGATACTGATTTCGCCCGTGCGCATCGCCAGCGTTAGGGCGCTGTAGGCCAGAACCCCAGCGACGGTCGCGCCCGTGGTCGCGCCGACTGACAGCCGCGTCGGGGTGGTCAGGCTCTCGCCCAAGATAAAGGAAAGAAGCACGCCCGCGATCACAAGGATCGCAAAGCCAAGGCTGCCCAGTTGCTCGGTCGACATGGTGGCGGGGCTGGCGCGGGTGGCCAGATCGCGGCAGGCAAAGCCCAAGGTTGCGAGGACGGCAAAGATCGAATTGGGCTCGAACAGCGCAGGTGTGGGGCGAATGATCATCAGGACACCCACCAGCCCAAGGCCAATCGCGAGCCACCGCCGCCAGCCCACACGTTCGCCAAAAAACACAACCGCGCCGATCACCACGACCAGCGGCGCAGCCTGCAGGATCGCACTTGCGCTGGTCAGGGGGGTCAAAGCGAGCGCCAATGCAAAAGAAAGACGCCCGACTAGTTCTGACACCGAGCGCAAGATCAGCGCGGTCGAGAAAAGCTGGGGATGCCAGATCGGCTCTTTGCGGCGCAGCGAGAGCAGGACAAATACGGCAAGCCCCATCGCCCCGAACATCATCAACGCTTGGCTGGTTGGGATGTCCTGCGTGGCGCGCTTGAAAAACGCATCTTCGACAGAGAAGGCCCCCATCGCAGCAGCCATGTAGAGACTACCCTTGGCGTTGGGTGTCACGCGGAGCCGCTTTCGAGCTGATCCAGCAGAGTCTTGGCCGCAGTCTGTTCCGCAGTGCGCTTGGCGCCAGCGGTTGCCTTGGCCGTCTCGCCGCTTTCCAGAGTCACAGACATGGTAAAAGTCGGCTGGTGCGGCGGGCCATCGCGGCTCACTTCCTGATATCGGGGCGGCTGCTGGCCACGGGCTTGCGCCCATTCCTGCAGTGCTGTCTTGGGGTCGCGGGCATCAGCCTCGACCGTTTCGACGCGCTTGCCCCAGAGTTTCAGGACCACATCGCGGGCGACTTCAAAACCGGCATCACGGTAAACGGCGGCGATCACAGCCTCCATCGCGTCACCAAGCAGCGCCTGCTTGCGGCGGCCACCGGACATCATTTCGGACCGGCCCAGCTTCAGCACATCCCCCAGCGCGATCTCGCGGGCGATGTCGGCGCAGGCCTCTTTGCGGACCAGTGCGTTAAAACGCGGGGCCAACAAGCCCTCGGCGGCATTGCGGTCCGCCTTGAGCAGCGCCTCGGCCATGACCAGACCCAGCACCCGATCCCCGAGGAATTCAAGACGCTGGTTATCCTCGCGCGTGGGCGAGGACATCGAAGGATGTGTAAGGGCACGCAAAAGCAATTCGGGGCGCCCAAACCGGTGCCCCAAACGCTCTTCGAATGCTTTCATGTCGGCAGAGAGTTTCACTCGATCCCCTTGAAGAAACGGTCGCCGCGCCAAGTCCAGAAAAACAGCATGGACCGGCCAGCAGACGAGAACATGATACGATCCGCGCGGCCAACGATGTTTTCATAGGGCACATACCCCACGCCGCCGATCGACTGAGGCACCCGGCTGTCGGTCGAGTTGTCGCGGTTGTCGCCCATAAAGAAGTAGTGGCCTTCGGGGACGGTGTAGATCGGGGTCTGGTCCGACGCCTGACGGGTGATGTTCAGAATATCATGCGACACGCCGTTGGGCAGCGTTTCGGTCATGCGCGCCTTCGTGCAGAGTGCGCCCTCGCCCACGGGACCATTTTCACAGCGGGGATACAGACGCTCGGGACCTTGGGCCTTGAAGATTTCTTCGAACTGGCCTGCATCTTCGAGTTCGACCGCTTTGCCGTTGATGTGCAGAACGCTGTCGACCATCTGGATTTCGTCACCGGGCAGACCGATCAGGCGCTTGATAAAGTCCGCGCCGCTCACAGGGTGACGGAACACCACGACGTCGCCGCGCTCGGGCTCACCGCCCAAAATGCGCTCGTTGTCGCCCTTGAGGAAACCGCAGAAATCCTCGGCGTCGATGTTGATGCCCAGACGGGGAATGCGCACGGTCGGGCAGGACGCGTAGGAGTAGCCGTAGGCCATCTTGTTCACGAAGAGGAAATCGCCAATCAGCAGCGTGTCCTTCATCGACCCCGACGGGATCCAGAACGGCTGGAAGAACAAGGTGCGGAACACACCAGCGATCACAATAGCGTAAACGACCGTCTTGATGGTCTCGATAATAGCGTTTCCGGCTTCGGACTTGGCGGCCATAAATATATCACTCTCGGCGGCGGGTTGATGCCTGTTTCATGGGGGCCAAGGCGTCAGGTGTCAAGCGATGCGGGGGCAATCGGGCGCGCCTCGATCACCACAAAGGCCTGCGCCCAAGGATGATCATCGGTCAAAGTCACGTGAACGATAGCCTCATAGCCTGCGGGCGTCATCTGCGCCAACCTGTCCGCCGCCCATCCGGTCAGGTGCATCACGGGCTGGCCGCTGCGCAGATTGCTGACCGCCATATCCTTCCAACTGATGCCCATGGCGAGGCCTGTCCCCAGCGCCTTGGAACACGCCTCTTTGGCGGCCCAACGCTTGGCATATGTGCCTGCCTCGTCTTTGCGACGGTTGGCTTTGGCCTGCTCTTCCTCGGTGAAGACGCGGTTGCGAAAGCGGTCGCCAAACCGCTCCAGCGTACCGGCGATCCGCTCGATATTCGCAAGGTCGCTGCCGATCCCGAGGATCATAGGCTGACCGTCAGGATTTTCAGGCTCGCCGCGCCAAAGAGCGCCGCAAAGGTCAGTTCGAACCAGCGGCGCGCCCGTTCGTAGACGCGAATTGCAGCATTGCTGGAAAAGAGCAGCGCGTAGGCGACCATCACGGACGTGGATGCACCCATCAGAATCGCTTGCAGGCGGAAGAGGTCCGACATCGGTGCCGCAGGCGGCAGTGTCAGCGCGAAAACCGATCCCCAAGCCAACACGGCCTTGGGATTGGTCAGGTGGATCAGCAACCCCTTGAGATAGACTTTGCCAAAGGACCCGTCCGCGATGTCCGCGTTGATCTCCACATCCTTCTTCATCGCAGAGCGCAAGGATTTAAAAGCGAGAAACAGCAGGTACGCCGCACCAAGGTACCGCATCACTGTGAACATCCAGACGTGCGTCTGCATGACAGCTCCCATGCCCAGAATAGCCACCGTCGACCAGAACAAGCTGCCCGTCAAAATGCCGAAGGCGAAGAGCATCGCATGCGGCCTGCCAGAGCGCATGGCGGTTCCCATCACCCCCAAAGACGCCGGCCCCGGCGAGCCGACCATCAGCATCCAACCCAATACGAACAGGGCAAGTTGGGTAGGGGTCATGCCCGCGCCTCGTCCATCAGACGGCGCATTTCTTGGATCGATGGCACGATGCCGCGGAAAATCGCCTCGCCGATTAGGAAGTGGCCGATGTTCAGCTCCATCATCTGCGGCAGGGCTGCGATGGGCTGTACAGTGTCATATGTCAGGCCGTGACCTGCGTGGACCTCTAGCCCCAGATCGTGGGCAAAGGCCGCCATCTCGGTGATGGAAGCCAACTCGCGATCGCAGTCCTCGAACCGGCCTTCGGCATGGGCGTCGCAATAGGCACCGGTGTGGATCTCGATGACCTGCGCGCCGATACGGTGGGCGGCTTCGATCTGACGTTTGTCGGCAGCGATAAAGATCGACACGCGACATCCCGCTTCGCGCAGGGGCGCGATAAAATGGGCCAAGCGGTTCTCTTCTCGGGCGACTTCCAGACCGCCTTCGGTGGTCCGTTCTTCTCGCTTTTCCGGCACAATACAGACCGCGTGGGGCTTGTGACGCAGGGCAATTTTCTGCATCTCGTCGGTCGCGGCCATCTCGAAATTCAGTGGCACGGACAGAACGTCCATCAACCCGTCGATATCGGCGTCGCTGATGTGGCGACGGTCCTCGCGCAGGTGGGCGGTGATGCCATCCGCGCCCGCCTCTTCGGCCATTTTTGCTGCGCGCAACGGGTCAGGAACAGTGCCCCCGCGCGCATTACGGACAGTGGCCACGTGATCGATATTCACCCCAAGACGGAGTTTGCCGAGCGGTTGCATATGTGCCCCCAGTTTCAAAATCAGTGCTGCGACGGCCCTTTGTCCTTCGCGTGTTTCCGTTTCTTTAGCGATGCCAGACGCGCCGCCAAAGTCCCGCGCCGCCGTTTCTGGTAGGCGCGGATAAGGGGTAATGTGACGTAATAGCCGACAATTGACAGGACCAATCCAGGTAAAATTCCCCCGACCAGATAGGGAAAGAAAACCTCGTGGTAGAACACCTCGAGACGGCTCCAGTCCGTATACTCACCGGTAAAGAAGGCGACGCAGTTCTGCAGCAGGTTCTCACCAGCATCAAAGAATTTTTCGACCAGTGATTTGTCCAGCCGATGCCCGTCCTCGATCCCCAGAAAGAAGTAGCCCGTCTTCATCGAGATCACGGCAATGGGCACGTAAGTCAGCGGGTTCCCAAAAAACGTCCCGAGAATAGACGCCAGAATATTCCCGCGCAGAATGAACGCCAGTCCCGCCGCAATGAAAAAGTGCAGGCCATACAAGGGTGTAAAGGTCGTGAAGAGCCCCGCCATGATCCCGCGCGCAATCTTTTCCGGAGTGTCGGGCAGTCGGTAGACGCGGTGGCGCACGTAGTGAAACGCCCGTTTCCAGCCGCCTTTGGGCCACAGGAAGTCCTTGGCGATCTGCCAAAGCGTGCGTTTGTCACGACGCTTAAAGACCACGCCTGCTACCTCTCTTACTTATCACCCGAAGCATGAAGGCGGCTTGCATCGCGGCAGCGGGAGATTTCCGCTACATCACTGTCCGCTTGTAACGCCGTCATGACACGGTGGAGGTGTTCCACATCCTTGAGGTCGACATCAACCATCAGTCGGTAAAAATCAGGTTTGCGATCAAGGAAGTGAAGGTCAGAGATATTCGCTTTCTGCTCGCCGATCAGCGTACAGATGCGCCCCAGCACGCCCGCGTCATTGCTGATCGTGAGATCGAGCGAGACCGAATACTTGGCCGGATGCTCGCCGCCGTGCCAGTAGATGTCCATCCAGCGGCCGGTTTGGTCCTCGAACTCGGCCAAAGCCTCGCAATCAATGGCGTGTACCATGACGCCCTGCCCGCGGGTCGTAATGCCCACGATCCGTTCACCCGGAACAGGCTGACAGCACGGCGCGAGCGTAAAGCTCCGTCCGGGTTCAAGGCCGATCACAGCGCGTTTCGGCTCAACCTCGGCAGAGGTGTTGAGCTTCAGGTTGGGGTAGATCGCGGCGACAACTTCGGTTCCCGTGATTTCTGCGCTGCCCAGACGCGCCAACAACTCTTCGCCGTCGGGAATACGCAGAGCGGTCGCGGCAGTAGACAGCGCCTTGTCAGTCGCCTTTTTGCCGACATGTTCAAACGCAACGCGAGCCAGCTCGCGGCCCAGCTTGATAAAGCGTTCACGATCCTCGGCACGCAAGGCACGGCGGATCGCCGATTTCGCGCGGCCGGTGGCGACGATGTCGATCCAAGTGGCCTGGGGCGTCTGCCCTTCGGCCGTGATGATCACAACGCTTTGGCCGTTTTTCAGGCGGGTCCATAAGGGCACGCGCAGACCGTCGACCTTGGCCCCGACGCAAGCGTTCCCGATCCGCGTGTGGATCGCGTAGGCAAAGTCAATCGGCGTCGCGCCTTTGGGCAGCTTGATCACTTCGCCCTTGGGCGTGAAACAGAACACCTTGTCGGTGTACATCTCCAGCTTCACCGCCTCGAGGAAGGCGTCGTGATCGTCATCCTCTTCGAAGCGTTCGGTCAGGCTGGCCAGCCATTTCGCGGGATCCACGGCAAACGGGTTCCCGCTGCGCACACCGTCTCGGTAGGACCAGTGCGCGGCCACGCCAGTTTCCGCCACATCATGCATCTGACGGGTACGGATCTGCACCTCGACCCGGCGACCATCGCGTCCCGACACCGTGGTGTGGATCGAGCGATAACCGTTGGATTTCGGCTGACTGATGTAATCTTTGAACCGGCCGGGAACCGCACGCCAGCGCTGGTGGATCGCCCCAAGCGCGCGATAGCAATCCTCTTCGGACTCGGTAATGATGCGGAAACCATAGATATCGGACAGCCGGCTAAAACCCTGATCCTTGGCCTGCATCTTGCGCCAGATCGAATAGGGCTTCTTGGCGCGGCCAAAGACCTCGGCCTCGATCTCTTGCTTTTCCAAGAGGTTGCGCATGTCACCGGTAATCCGATGCACCACATCGCCCGCCTCTTTGTGCAGCATGACAAAGCGGCGCATGATGCTGGCACGCCCTTCGGGGTTCAGCACGCGGAAGGACAGATCCTCTAGCTCTTCGCGCATCCACTGCATGCCCATACGGCCTGCCAGCGGCGCAAAGATTTCCATGGTCTCGCGGGCTTTCTGCGCCTGTTTTTCCGGGCGCATGGCCTTGATCGTCCGCATGTTATGCAGACGGTCGGCCAGCTTGACCAGAATCACGCGCAAGTCCTTGGACATCGCGATGAAGAGCTTGCGAAAATTCTCAGCCTGCTTTGTCTCGGTCGAGGACAGCTGAAGATTGGTCAGCTTGGTGACCCCGTCGACCAGATCAGCCACTTCTTGGCCAAAGCGCTCTGCAATCTCTGAATAGGTGGATTTGGTGTCTTCGATCGTGTCGTGCAGGAGCGCGGTGATGATCGTCGCGTCATCCAAACGCTGCTCGGTCAGGATCGCCGCAACCGCAACGGGGTGCGTAAAGTAGGGCTCGCCCGAGTGGCGGAACTGCCCGTCATGCATAAGGCGGCCATAAACGTAGGCCGCCTCGATCAACTCGGCATTTGTTTTCGGGTTGTAGTTACGGACCAGGGCAACCAGGTCTTGCGCTGCAATCATTCCAGTTAGCCCTGTATCGGCAAGTTACTTCTGACCCTGAGCTTCCATCAGAGCGCGCAGCAGCTTCTCTTCGGACATATCGTCGTCCTGCGGCTTGTCAGCAGTTTCCGCGCCCATGAGCAGAGCCATCGAATCATCTTCGGGCTCATCAACTTCAATCTGGGTCTGGTTCGATTCAATCATGCGCTCACGCAGCGAATCAGCCGACTGGGTCTCTTCTGCGATCTCGCGCAAGGCAACGACGGGGTTTTTGTCGTTATCACGCTCAACAGTGAGCGACGCACCAGCAGAAATCTCGCGTGCCCGATGGGCAGCAAGCATCACCAGATCAAAACGGTTCGGAACCTTGTCGACGCAGTCTTCAACGGTAACGCGGGCCATGGGATCTCCACTTAGCAGGATGTAGAAAGCGCTTATTTATACGGGCTCAGGGTAATTTACAACCCGTGTTCCGTCGATCGCGCGCACAGTGTCCACCTCTGACGCAGGCAAGGCCGCGCAGAGCGCGCGGGCCGACTGCTTGAGAACCGGATGCACCCATTCCGGAGCAATATCACAAAGGGGGACCAACACAAATGCACGATCCTGGACGCGTGGATGCGGCAGAATCAGTTGCTCGGGCGCATCAACGCGCTGTGCCTCTGGCGCCAAATTCCTCCACTTTTCGTAAGTTTTCACGTCTGGAAGCACAAGATCTGCGAACGAAATCAGATCGATATCGATTACGCGTTCGCCCCAACGAATGACCCGTTCACGCCCAAATTCCGCCTCTATTTGGTGGCAGGTCTGCAAAACTTGCTGCGCCGAGAGTGTGGTCTTTGCGATAATTGCACTGTTAACGAAGTCTGCACCGATTCCAGCCGGAAAGGCCGGCGTAAGGTAGAATTTCGATACTGATACTGGAAATATATGGCTTTGCCTTAAAATACTGGCTACTTTGACTTGCAACTCGATAGATTTTTTAACATCAGGTTCCTGGTTGCCCCCCAATGAGAAAATGACTTGATTATACTTTTTCATATATGCCCACGCCCGAATTGATGAACTCTCTCAACTTGAGTTCTCAAGACAACAGCTTAATTCATTCTAAGATGCAGATGTAAGACCACTCACCTTCAGAACGCATCTCATAATTGAAAGGAATTTTTATGTTCTACAAGGACGAGCGATTGGCTCTGTTCATTGATGGATCGAACCTCTACGCGGCCGCGAAGTCGCTGGGCTTCGACATCGATTACAAGCTCCTTCGCCAGGAATTCATGCGCCGCGGCAAATTGCTGCGTGCCTTCTACTACACCGCTCTGCTCGAGAACGACGAATACTCGCCGATCCGTCCACTGGTCGACTGGCTGCATTACAACGGCTTCTCCATGGTCACCAAACCGGCCAAGGAATACACCGACAGCCAAGGCCGCCGTAAGGTCAAGGGCAACATGGACATTGAGCTGACCGTAAACGCGATGGAACTGGCACCCCACGTCGACCACGTGGTTCTGTTCTCTGGCGATGGCGACTTCCGTCCGCTGGTCGAAAGCCTGCAGCGTCAGGGCGTTCGTGTTTCGGTCGTATCGACCATCCGCAGCCAGCCCCCGATGATCGCTGACGAGCTCCGCCGTCAGGCAGACAACTTCATTGATCTGAGTGATCTGAAAGAAGTGATCGGTCGTCCCCCGCGCGAAATGCCCGACCGTTTGGACGACAACTCCAAAGACCACTAACTTCTGACGACGTGCCCACCGCGCCGTCAGAGCTAACCACTGTACGAGTATCGGCCCCGAGGACACTGCACCACTCACACCGCAGGCATCCAGACGGGGCCCATCCCCCCTTCATCACGATCTCTGGCCCGCCAATTGCGAAGGCGCCCCCCATGCATTAGGTCTGGGGCAAGTATGCATGACAGGACGGTAGGTATGACCAAGCCACAGCTGACCATCTATCTCGCAGCCCCCCGCGGATTCTGCGCCGGTGTGGACCGCGCCATCAAGATTGTCGAAATGGCGATCGAGAAGTGGGGTGCGCCGGTCTATGTCCGTCACGAGATCGTGCACAACAAGTTCGTCGTCGACTCCCTGCGGGACAAAGGCGCTGTCTTTGTCGAAGAACTGCACGAATGCCCCGACGACCGCCCCGTGATCTTCTCGGCACACGGTGTACCCAAATCCGTGCCCGCCGCCGCTGCCAAACGCGAGATGGTGTTTGTCGATGCCACCTGCCCGCTGGTCAGCAAAGTCCACATCGAGGCCGAGCGCCATTATGAAAACGGCCTGCAAATGATCATGATCGGTCACGCAGGCCACCCAGAGACTTTGGGCACCATGGGCCAACTGCCCGAGGGCGAAGTGCTGCTGGTAGAAACAGTGGATGACGTCGCCAAGGTCGATGTCCGCGACCCGTCCAAGCTGGCCTTTGTCACCCAGACCACCCTGTCGGTCGATGACACCATCGACATCGTGGCGGCCCTGCGCGACCGTTTCCCTGCGATCGTCGGCCCCCATAAAGAAGACATCTGTTACGCCACCACCAACCGCCAAGAAGCGGTCAAAGCCATCGCACCGGACTGCGATGCCCTTTTGGTTGTTGGCGCTCCGAACTCTTCGAACTCCAAACGACTGGTCGAAGTCGCTGCCAAGAACGGCTGCAACTATGCTCAGCTTGTGCAGCGTGCGACGGAAATTGACTGGCGCGCCTTGGGCGAGATCCGCAGCCTTGGCATCACCGCTGGCGCTTCGGCCCCAGAGGTTCTGGTGAACGAAGTCATCGACGCCTTCCGCGAGCGTTTCGACGTCACAGTCGAGATGGTGGAAACGGCCAAAGAGAATGTCGAATTCAAAGTGCCTCGCGTCCTGCGCGTGCCAGCGTAATTCACTTCAATCTACATGATCTGGCTCAAAGACCAGCGGCGTGAAACCGCTAGGGAGTGAACTAATTTCAACGGCCAACGGCCGCACTGATTGGAGTTAGTTATGACCAGAATCCCTTTGCCCGCCCTCATCTTAGGTTTTGCAGGCGTTATCCCCTTTGCGTGGGGCGCAGCCTGTATCCTGTACCCTGAACTGAATGAATGGAGCCTGATGACCTTGGGCTCGCGCATGTCTGCGCCGTACATCCAGCTGTCCTATGGCCTGATCGTGCTCTGTTTCATTTCGGGTATTCTTTGGGGCTTCTCGGCCACGGTCGAGGATGACACCCTGCGCGCCTATGGCCTTGGCCTGTCGTGCCTGCCGACCATCTGGGCCTTCTTCATGGTTGGGGATGGCACCATGAATTCCGCGATCAACCTGATTGTCGGTTTCGTCGCCCTACTGGCGCTCGACGTTTATTACAATTATCTGGGGATGAACCCGAAGTGGTGGCTTCAGTTGCGCATCGTGCTGACCATCCTTGTTGTCATCTGCCTAGGAATTACAGCTTTTGCCTGAACTATACGCCTACACCGACGGAGCATGCAGCGGAAACCCCGGTCCCGGAGGCTGGGGCGCCCTGTTACAGGCAAAGTCCGGTGAAGACGTGGTAAAGGAACGCGAGCTCAAAGGCGGCGAGACCGAGACGACCAATAACCGCATGGAACTCTTGGCCGCGATCAACGCGCTGGAGGCGCTAGAGCGTCCCAGTGCAATCACCGTGGTGACCGACAGCGCCTATGTCAAAGGCGGCATCACCCAGTGGATGTTCAGCTGGAAAAAGAACGGCTGGAAGACCAGCACCAAGAAACCGGTCAAGAACGAAGACCTGTGGCGCCGCCTCGACGAGGCCCGCCTCAGGCACGAAGTGAAATGGGAATGGGTCAAGGGCCACGCAGGCCACCCCGAAAACGAGCGCGCCGATGAACTGGCCCGTGCGGGCATGGCCCCTTTCAAGAAATGACAGCGACCTACGCCCTCGATCTAGCCGCGGTGTTTGTCTTCGCCCTGTCCGGCGCACTTGTTGCGAGCCGTCAGCAGCTGGACCCTGTCGGATTTGGCTTTGTCGCCTGCCTGACAGCGGTTGGCGGCGGCACGGTTCGAGATGTACTCTTAGACCGGAACCCTGTGTTCTGGATCGCGGATCCGATCTACATTCTGGCCGCTCTGCTCGCGGCGGCCTTGGTCTTCCTGATCGCGCCGCAGCTAGAAAGCCGTTATTCCGCTATCCGCTGGCTGGATGCTGTGGCGTTGTCTTCGGCGGTCGTCGCTGGCGTCTCTGCCGCGCATGACGTCCAGCAAGGACCGATGATTGTCACGATAATGGGTATGATTACGGGCTGTTTCGGGGGCCTAATGCGCGATGTGGTATGTAATGACGTGCCGCTCGTTCTACGTCACGGAGAGCTCTATGTGACCGCCGCGCTCGCGGGCTCGGTCACTTCGGCCCTGCTGTCGCTCATCATTGCCGATCCGTTGATCTACCTGTCCGCAGGCGCGGCAGCGACCTTTGTCGTTCGCGGGGGGAGCCTACTGTTCGGATGGAAGCTCCCGAATTACCGGCACCGCCCCCCGCGCCAGTAAACCCTAGCGGCGGAAATGCGTCGGGACGATGATCAGCGCCCCGATAGAGGCGATGATGGCGTTCAGGCCAGGGCTGCGAAATCCGATGCCGAACATGATGGTCACGAAGTAGAATAGAAACGCGCCGCCCACGCAGATCACGATGGACGGCAGATAACCATTGCGCGTGAAGCCCGAACGCTCGGACACGTAGCCCACAATCGCTGCGATCACTACGGTGCCGATCAATACGGGAAACATCGCTTACTCCGACCCTAGTTTTTCGCCTGTTTCAATGGGCCATCCGCGCAGAAAAGTGTCAGTGTCCTGAGCGCCCTTGCCCGCGCGCTGCGCCTTGGTGATGCGGACTGCGCCCTCTGCGCAGGCAACGGTCAGCGCAGGTCCGATCACAGTGCCAGCATCGCCCTGCCCCTCGGCCAGTTCGGCCGCCAGCAGTTTGATCCGCTCGCCCTTGTGTGTGGTCCACGCACCGGGAAAAGTTGCAAGGCCGCGGATCTGGCGGCTGATCTCAATCGCAGGCTTGGCCCAATCGACGGCGGCTTCGGCTTTGTCGATTTTCGACGCGTACGTAACGCCATCTTCGGGCTGAACTTCCGGCGTTAGAGTTTCGAGCGCCGAAAGAGCTTCAACAATACATTCCGCGCCCATGCTGGACAGGCGGTCGTGCAACTGATCGGTTGTCTCGGTCTCGCCGATCGGAGTTTCTTTGCGCAGCAAAACGGGACCAGTGTCTAGACCAGCCTCCATCTGCATGATGCAAATGCCAGTGGCCGCGTCGCCCGACATGATTGCGCGATGGATCGGTGCAGCCCCGCGCCAACGCGGCAGCAAAGAGGCGTGGATGTTCAGGCAGCCCTTAGCGGGCGCGTCCAGAATAGCTTGGGGCAGGATCAGGCCATAGGCCACAACCACCGCAATATCGGCATTCAGCGCTGCAAATTCCGCCTGCTCTTCCGCGCGTTTCAAGCTGACGGGATGGCGGACGGGCAGGCCCAAGGCTTCGGCGCGTGCATGGACGGGGGTTGGGCGGTCCTTCTTGCCGCGACCCGCAGGGCGGGGCGGCTGGCAGTAGACGCAAACAACCTCGTGACCCGCCTCGACCACTGCATCCAGCACCGGAACCGAGAAATCGGGCGTGCCCATGAAAACAACCTTCATTGGAACTTCCTCGATTTCCGCACCAGCATGTCGCGTTTCACCTTGGATAGGTAGTCGGTGTAGAGCTTGCCATTCAGGTGGTCGATCTGGTGCTGCACGCTGGTTGCCCAAAGGCCCACAAAATCCTTTTCCATCGTCTCGCCGTTTTCATCCATGTAGCGAACGGTGACCGCCCGAGGACGCTCAATCCGCGCCGACACTCCGGGCAGGTGCGGGCTGGCCTCTTCGTGCTCGCGCAGTTTCACCGAGGCGTGCAGGATTTCGGGATTCGCCATCCGCACGGCCTGACCACGTTCATCGCTGGCATCCACCACGATCAAGCGCTGCAAGACACCGATCTGGTTAGCACCCAGCCCAACGCCGGGCATCGCTTCCATAGTGTCGATCATGTCCTGCCAGATTGCGCGGATTTCGTCGGTGATCTCTTCGACCGGCGCGGCGACTGTGCGAAGACGCTTGTCGGTATAGGGCAGTGTCTTGCGTCTCACGAACGGGCCCGCTCTTTCTTCAACTTCATGGACTTGCGTGTGATCATCTGGCGCTTCATCGGGCCAAGGTAATCAATGAACAGCTTGCCGTTCAGGTGGTCGATCTCGTGCTGCACGCAGGTCGCCCAGAGCCCATCGAAATCTTGTTCCTGCAAGTTCCCATCGCGGTCCAGCCAGCGCACCTTGACCTCTTTGGGGCGTGTGACTTCGGCAAACTGGTCGGGGATCGACAGGCAGCCCTCTTCGTAGACGTTCGTGTCGTCCGAGTTCAGAATGACCTCGGGGTTGAACATCACCATCGGCTGAGGTGCTTCTCCATCCTCTTTGACGCAATCCATGACGATCACGCGATCCATCACACCGATCTGCGGTGCGGCCAGCCCGATGCCGGGCGCATCATACATCGTTTCCAGCATATCGTCGGCCAGCTTGCGCAGGTCGTCCGAGATGTCGGGCACGGGGGCACATACCTTTTTCAGGCGCGGGTCGGGGTGGATCAGAATGGGGCGTATCATAAAAATTCATCTAGGCGATGGGGGCGGATCGCGCAACGCCCCTTGCGTCCGCAAAACACCGCGATAGCCTGCCGGCAGGACTAAAAAAGGACGCACCCCATGAATTTTGACGAAATCATCGAGCGCGTGGGCACTCATTCCGCGAAATGGGACCAGATGGAGCCTTTGTACGGTGTCTCGCCCAAGGACGGGATTTCGATGTGGGTTGCCGACATGGACTTCCGCCCGCCCGCAGGCGTCCAGCGCGCCGTCGAGAAGATGGCCGAGCATGGGGTCTATGGCTATTTCGGCGGCGATCAGGACTACAAAGGTGCGATCCAGTGGTGGATGGACAACCGCCATGGCTGGACTGTCGATGCCAAGGCAATCATGACTACCCACGGCTTGGTCAACGGAACCGGCATGTGCGTGGACACCTACACCAACCCCGGCGACGGGGTCGTTCTATTCACACCCGTCTACCACGCCTTTGCCCGCACCATCCGCGCAGCGAGGCGCGAGGTGGTCGAGTGCCCGCTGGTGATCGAAGATGGCATCTACAAGATGGACTTCGATGCCTATGACGCCCAGATGACCGGCAACGAAAAGATGGTCATCCTGTGCTCGCCCCATAACCCTGGTGGCCGTGTCTGGACGCTGGAGGAACTGAAGAGCGTGGCCGCATTCGCCAAGCGCCATGACCTGATCCTTGTCTCCGACGAGATTCACCACGATCTGGTCATGCCTGGCAACAAACACCACGTCATGGCTGTCGCTGCGCCTGACATCATGGACCGACTGGTGATGATGACCGCCACGACCAAGACTTTTAACATCGCGGGCAGCCATACCGGCAACGTCATCATCCCCGACGACACCCTGCGCGCCAAATTTAGCGCCCGCATGATGGCATTGGGCATTTCGGGCAACTCGTTCGGTCTGGAGATGACCACTGCCGCCTATTCGCCCGAAGGTGCAGAGTGGGTGGATGCCTTGGTCGAGTATCTGGATGGCAACCGCCGCCTTTTGGACGAGGCACTCAACGCGATCCCTGGCGTGACTTCTATGCCGATGGAGTCGACCTATCTGGCGTGGGTTGATTTTTCTGGCACGGGCATGGACCAGTCCGAGTACAAAAAGCGCATCGAACAGGACGCCCGCATCGCAGCCAACCACGGCGAAACCTTTGGCAAAGGCGGCGAGACCTTCATGCGGTTTAACTTTGCAACGCCGCGCGCCCGCGTCGCTGAGGCGGCAGAGCGTCTGAAGGCCGCCTTTGGCGACCTGCAGTAAGTTGGGACTGCCCCGTTACAGGCGGGGCAGCAATCCCACAGGCGCATTGGGGTCTTCGGCGAAATCAACCGGAGCTTTGTCTGCGGCCAGTGTGCTGCGCTTGAACTCGTAACGCATTTCACCGTCGCCCACTTCGGACGCCACGATCAAGGCCTGTGACAAGTGACGGCCCGCGTCATACAGGTCGACCAGCCCGCGCAAATGGGGCGCGTCCTCGGTTGCGACCGAAAACCCGTTCGACCACATTTTCAGAACTTTGTAGCTCTCTTCGCCGTTCTGCACCCGCAAACGACTTTGACGGCGCTGGTTTGCAATCACAGCATCCCGCAACCCGTCCTCTACATCTTTTGGCAAAAACGTCGACATTTGACCCTCCATCGCGCACCAAGCATGACACGCGAAAGACTAAGGTCAAGTTTCCAATGGATAACTTCGACAAAGGTCGCGCGTTGCAGTCTTCGTGCAACGCGCGTGCCATCAGGCATTTTCATCGTTCCGCCAAGGCGGCAGCCACCACATCCGACAGGGGTGTCGTGGGCCGTCCGATCAAGCCAGACAGGGTTTTCCCGTCACTATATAGAGCACCTTTAGACGCTTCGACGTCAAAGCTGGCCAGCGCGCCAGCGAACCCTTCGGGCAGACCCGCCTGTGTCAGAGCTGCCGCATACTCAGTCTCGGGCAAGTTCACATAAGGAATCTGCTTGCCAGTCTGTTTGGACAGCTCGGCGGCCAATTCGGTCAGCGTGTAGGCCGAATCGCCCGACAGCTCATAGGTTTTGCCCTCGTGCCCCTCGCTGGTCAGCACGGCCACTGCAGTTGCAGCATAATCCACGCGTGAAGCCGAAGAAATGCGCCCATCGCCAGCCGCGCCAATCAGGGCGTTGTGTTCCACCGCAGCAGGTAGGCTCATGGTGTAGTTCTCAGTGTACCAGCCGTTGCGCAGCAAGGTGTGCGGGATGCCCGACGCCGCCAGCAGCTCTTCGGTGGCGACGTGTTCAGGGGCCAGCGAGAGCGTATTCTCGGTCGCGTTTAGAAGGCTGGTGTAGGCAACATAGGGGACGCCAGCCGCTTTGGCCGCATCAATGACCGCTGTATGCTGGCCGACACGCTTACCGATTTCGCTGCCCGAGATTAGCATCAGTTTATCCACGCCCGCGAGCGCAGGCTCTAGTGTTTCAGGCTTATCGTAATCAAAGGCCCGCACCTCGACACCCAGATCCGCCGCTTTCTCGGGCGAACGAACCAGAGCCACAATCTGCTCTGCGGGAACCTTGGCTTTCAATTGATTGATAACAATGCGGCCCAGTTGGCCGGTGGCGCCGGTGATCGCGATGGTCATTTCAAACTCCTCAATCGTGTTTCGATGACCCATAGCTAGATACAGCGCTTGTATTTCGTAAGTACGTACATAAATGTTAGTATATAGATTTTTTCCGGAGGTCCCATGACACCCCTCAGCGACGCCATCCACAGCGGTGCCCTACGCGGCAATGTTCTTGCCCGCACCTGCCCGTCTCGTGACGTCCTCAAACACGTCACCAGCCGCTGGGGCGTACTGGTTCTGATCGCCCTGCAGGGGAGCACCAAACGGTTCGCCGAACTCCGCCGGATGGTCGGCGGCGTCAGCGATCGTATGCTCGCCCAAACCCTGCAAACATTGGAAGAAGACGGTTTTGTCCGGCGCCATGATCACGGCGAAGTGCCCCCGCGGGTGGACTACACCCTGACCCCCATGGGCGAAGAAGTAGCCGAGCATGTGCGCGCTCTAGCCGACTGGATCGAGGGCAACCTGCTCCGCATCTTGAAACCCGAAAATGGCCCCGCAGAAACCGCCTAAAACTGCCCTATGTGCATTTTGGCAGGGGATGTGCGCGGCCCTACCTGTGTGCACGGCCTCGTGATCGCCCTACGTTCTGCTCAAACTGGATCACGAATTGACAGAATGCGAGGCCCCAATGGGACTGCTGGTAGACGGCGAATGGAAAGACAAATGGTACGACACTTCTGAAACGGGCGGCAAATTCGTTCGTGATCAGGCCAAGTTCCGGAACTGGGTGACCGCCGACGGCAGCGCTGGCCCTACCGGCGGCAGTGGCTATGCCGCCGAGAGCGGTCGCTACCACCTCTATGTGTCTTACGCGTGCCCTTGGGCGCACCGCACCCTGATTTTCCGCGCGATCAAGGAACTGGAATCCCACATCAGCGTCAGCGTCGTGCACCCCGAAATGCTTGGCGAAGGGTGGACCTTCTCGACCGACTACCCTGCGACGACCGGCGACACACTGTTCGGACTGGACTACCTGCGCGAGGTCTACACCAAAGTGCTGCCCGACATGACCGGCCGCGTGACCGTTCCTGTCCTCTTCGACAAAAAGACGAACACCATCGTGTCGAACGAAAGCGCCGAGATTATTCGGATGCTAAACAGCGCGTTCAACGACTTGACCGGCAACACCGACGACTACTGGCCCGTTTCTCTGCGCGACCAGATCGAGACGCTGAACAGCCGCATCTACGACACGGTGAACAACGGCGTCTACAAAGCGGGTTTCGCAACCTCTCAGGATGCGTATGACGAGGCGGTGCATCCGCTGTTCGACAGCCTTGACTGGATCGAGCAGATTCTCAACACCAATCGTTATCTGGCGGGTGATCACCTGACCGAAGCCGACTGGCGCCTGTTCACCACTTTAGTTCGCTTCGACTCGGTTTATCACCAGCACTTCAAGTGCAACCGAAAACGGATCATCGACTACCCCAACATGTGGGGCTACGTGCGAGAGCTGTACCAGCGCCCTGGCGTTGCACCGACGGTCAATCTGGACCACATCGTGCGCCACTACCACTATAGCCACGATATGATTAACCCGAACCGGATCATCCCGATCAATCCGGTGCTGGATTTCGACGCACCCCATAATCGCGGTTAATTTGTGCTTGCTCCCAGCCGTTCAATCGGCAACCTGCGCTTCAGAAAAGGAGGGCAGGGTATGGGGCCTGAGGTCAGGGATCATGGCGGCGGAATCGATGCTGCAATCAACCAGTTCGGCGGAACGCGCGCGGGCTGGCTTGATTTATCCACGGGTATCAATCCGGTCCCTTATCCTGTTGGCAAAATCTCTCAGGGAGACTGGACCGAGCTTCCCGATCAAGCGGCCCAAAACGCTCTGATGACCGCTGCGCGAACGTTCTGGTCTGTTCCAAAAGAGGCTGAGATTCTCGCGGCTCCGGGCGCATCGAGCCTGATCGCGCGTATACCAGCACTTGCTGAGACAGGGCGCGTTCACATCCCTGCGCCGACATATAATGAACATGCCGCGGCCTTTGTTGCGGCGGGTTGGACCCTGACAGACCAAGAGCCCGACGCGATGGTCGTCGTGCACCCGAACAATCCGAATGGGCGCATTCATCACCCCAATGATCTAAAGGGCAAGCTCGTCGTGATCGACGAAAGCTTCTGCGACATTGCGCCGGATGCCAGCATGATTGATCTCGCGCGCTACGAAAATGTGGTCATCCTGAAATCTTTTGGCAAGTTCTGGGGTCTGGCTGGGGTGCGACTTGGCTTCATGATTGGCCACCCCCGTTCGATTGCAAAGATGCGGGAGATGATCGGTCCTTGGGCCGTGTCGGGACCGGCATTGTCCATTGGGACACGTGCCTTGAACGACACCGCTTGGGCATCGCAAACCAGAATCCGCCTCAGCACAGAGGCAAACCGCATGGACGAGCTGCTAGCCCCCCACGGTCCGCGCGCAGTTGGCGGCACGCCGCTCTTCCGCCTATACGAAGTGGACGACGCTGCCGCCTGGCAAGACAAGCTGGCCAAGAAGCATATCTGGTCGCGAATTTTCCCATACTCGAAAACATGGCTACGACTTGGCCTGCCTGCCCCTGATCGATGGGAGCAGTTCGAGGACGCCTTATGAGCGCCGCACTCGTTCTGGCGATGGCGCTGGACAGCGTCATGGGCGAACCCAAAGCGCTGTGGGATCGCGTTCCGCATCCCGCAGTCCTAATGGGGCGTACCATCGATTGGGCGGACAAACTCTTCAACTCAGGCGACAACAAACGGCAAAAGGGTATCATTGCACTTGGCCTCCTGATCCTGTTCTGGATCGCCATCGCTGGTATTCTGTCCAGCTTCGGCTGGGTCGTGCAGATCGTCTGTGCCGCCATCCTGTTGGCTCAGAAATCACTTGTTGAACACGTCGAGGCTGTCGCCGCAGGTCTGCGCCAGACCATCACCAGAGGCCGTAAATCCGTGGCGATGATCGTGGGCCGCGATACCGCTGAGATGGACGAACCCGCCGTCGCCCGTGCCGCGATCGAATCCGCGGCCGAGAATTTCAGTGACGGCGTTATTGCCCCCGCCTTCTGGTTTCTGATCGGCGGTTTGCCCGGCATCGTCCTCTACAAATTGGTCAACACCGCAGACAGCATGATTGGCCACCGCACCCCGCGTCACGAAGAATTCGGCTGGGCCGCTGCGCGCCTTGATGACTGGCTGAACTGGGTGCCCGCTCGCCTGTCTGCGGTTCTGATCCTGCTGTCCCACGGCCGTCCCGACTTGTGGCGCGGCCTGCCCGCAGAGGCGCGACAGCACCGGTCCCCCAACGCGGGTTGGCCCGAAAGCGCAATGGCCCGCGTTCTGGACGTTTCTCTTTCTGGTCCACGCGCCTATCATGGACAAATGCAGGACTTCCCTTGGGTGCATCCTTCGGGGAACCGCTATCCCGGCCCAATGCAGATCGATGCAGCTTGCACGGTGCTGTGGCGCGCATGGGCCGGCATGGTTTTGCTGGCTGCTCTGATCTGGCTGATCTGACATTTTACCGTCGCGCCCCGAGTGCTAAGTTCTGTTCAAATCTTTGATCTACAGGACTTTCCTATGCGCCTCTTGACCGCCAGCTTCTTTGCCCTTGGCCTCGCCCTGCCCGCCTCTGCCCAAACTTGTGGAGGCAATTGGGGTAGTTTTATTAACGGGCTCAAGGCCGAGGCGATGCAGCGCGGCCACTCCCAAGCCACGGTCGACGCCTTTTTCTCGGGCGCACAGCAATCCGGCGCAGTTCTCAAGGCAGACCGTGCCCAAGGCGTCTTTCAAAAGGACTTCATCGAATTCTCGCGGATGCTGATGAGCCAGAACCGCATGCAGGCCGGCGCGCAAAAATGGCGCCAGTACCGCAGCACCTTTGATCGTATCCAGCAGCAGTACGGCATCAACCCCGGCGTGCTGCTGGCGTTTTGGGCGTTCGAAACCGACTACGGCGGGTTCCAAGGCGATTTCAACACACGCAACGCTCTGGTCACCTTGGCCCATGACTGCCGCCGCCCCGAGCTCTTCCGCCCGCAGGTGCTGTCCGCCATCCGCCTGTTCGAAAAGGGCGATTTCGCCCCCCAGACGACCACGGGCGCTTGGGCTGGCGAGATCGGCATGGTTCAAATGCTGCCCGGCGACATTTTGGAAAACGGCGTGGACGGCGATGGCGACGGTCATGTCAGCCTAAAAACCTCGGCACCCGATGCGCTGATGTCCGGCGCCAAGATGCTGTCCGGCCTTGGCTGGCGTCCCAACGAGCCGTGGCTCCAAGAGATCGTCGTGCCGCAAAATCTGGACTGGAGCCAAACCGGACTCAAAACCCGCAAAACCGCCGCCGAATGGCAAGCGATGGGCGTTCAGGCACGCAGTGGGCAAATGCTGCGTCCTGATCTACCCACATCCATTATCCTGCCCATGGGACGCAAAGGTCCAGCCTTCCTCGCCTATCCCAACTTCAACGTCTATTTCGAGTGGAACCAGAGCTTCACCTACGTCCTGACCGCCGCCTATTTCGGCACACGCCTCGAAGGCGCTCCGGTCTACAACGCGGGCAACCCCGACCCCGGACTGAGCGGCCCGCAGATCAAACAGCTACAGCAGAAGCTACAAGCGCGCGGCTATGACGTGGGTGGCGCGGACGGTATCTTGGGCGAGAAATCCCGCGAGGCTGTGCAAGACATCCAGCAAAAACTGGGCCTGCCCGCCGATGCATGGCCGACCCAAGCGCTGCTGAACCAGCTATGATCCTGAGGCTGGCGACACAGGACGATCTGGCTCAGGTCGTCCAACTCTATCGCCACCTGATCCCCGAAGAAGAACCCTGCAACCTCAACACTGCAGAGGCTTCTTTCACGCAACTCATGCAGTGGCATGGCAGCGGGATCATCGTGGCCGACCAAGATGGTGCGATCATGGCAAGCTGTACTCTGGTGGTTATCCCGAACCTGACACGCGGCGGCAAACCCTATGGACTGATCGAAAACGTGGTCACACATGCGGACGCCCGCCGCACGGGCCTAGGCCGCCAAGTCCTGCATTTCGCCGCCGAGCAGGCGTGGGATGCAGGCTGCTACAAGGTGATGCTGCTGACGGGCACGGATCGCCCCGACAATCACGCTTTCTACGCTGCCGCCGGTTTCGAGCAGTCCAAAACTGGCTTTCAAATGCGCCGCCACCCCAAGCGGGCTTAGGCCACCATCGACTCTGCTTTTTTCAGGTCCACGGAGACCAGCTGACTGACCCCTTGTTCGGCCATTGTCACGCCGAACAGGCGGTCCATCCGCGCCATTGTTACCGCGTGGTGAGTGATGATCAGGAAGCGCGTCTCGGTGCGGCGGGTCATCTCGTCCAAGAGATCGCAGAAGCGCGTCACGTTCGCGTCGTCCAAAGGCGCATCGACCTCGTCAAGCACACAGATCGGGGCAGGGTTCGCAAGGAACACCGCAAAGATCAGCGCGAGCGCAGTCAGCGTCTGCTCCCCGCCAGACAACAAGCTCAGCACGCTCAGCTTCTTGCCCGGCGGCTGGCACATGATCTCTAGACCCGCATCCAAGGGATCGTCGCTCTCGACCATGACCAGCTTGGCCTCGCCCCCGTTAAAGAGGTGGGTGAACAGCATCCCGAAGTTTTCGTTCACCTGATCAAAGGCCGCCAGCAATCGCGCGCGCCCTTCTTTGTTCAGGCCGGAAATGCCGGTGCGCAAGGCTTTGATCGCCTCTTCCAGATCGTGCTTTTCGCCGACCAGAGTGTCATGCTCTTCGGCCACTTCGCGCATGTCCTCTTCGGCGCGCAGGTTCACCGCCCCCAAGGCATCGCGCTGACGACGCAGACGGGTGACGTCCTCCTCCAGCACATCAGAGGCGGGCATGTTCTTGGGGTCCAATTCCAAGCGCGCCAGCAAAGCATTCGGAGTGACTTCCAACTCTTCTTCGATCCGATCTGCGGCATGCTGCACCGTCTCGCGGGCGCCGTCCAAGCGGGCCTCGGCGCGGGCGCGGGCCTCTCGGGCCTCGCCAGCCTGACGCTCGCAATCGCGGCTCGCGATATCGGCGGCGCGCAAGGCTGTCTCAGCCGCGGCCAAGGCATCACCCGCCGCGCTCCTGCGTCGCTCTGCGTCCTCAATCTGCGCGTTCATCTCTTCGCGGCGGATCTCAATCTCTTCGGGCGCGGCGCAGGCCTCGTCCAGTTCGATCTCGGTGTCCTCTTTGCGGGCCTGCAATTCCTCGGCGCGCAGGTTCGCGGTCTCAAGGCGGTGACGCCAGCCCGACAATTCCTGCGTCACCTGCTGGCTGCGCTTCAGACGCGCCTCGCCCTCTCGCTTCACCGCATCCCACATGGACCGCTTGGTCATCATGGTCATCCGCGACGCTTCGACCGTCAGCTTCAGATCCTCGATCTCGGCACGTGCGGCCTCCAGATCCCCCAGATCCTCAGCGGCAGCTTCGGCCTCCGTCAGCGCTTCACGCGCCGCCAAGGCATCATCAGAATGACGGCGCACCGACAGGTCCAGCGTTTCCAGTTTGCCCTCGGCGAGGTTGCGCTCTGCTTCCAGTCGAGACAAGCGGCGGCCCGCTTCGGCCACCTGCTGGTCCGCCATCCGGCGCGCATCCCGCGCAGCCGCATCGGCCCGCGCCAATTCCGCCAGTTCCGCACCAACCTCTTCGTGAGCCGCGCGGGCGTCCTCGGCACGAATTTCGGCTTCGTCCAGTTCCTCGCGCAGACGCTCCAAACGGTTCAACTGCTCCAGACGCAAGGCCGCAGCGGTCGGCGCCTCTTCGGCGTTTGCGTGCAGACCGTCCCAACGCCAGAGGTCGCCTTCAACACTGACCAACCGCTGCCCCGGCGCCAAAACGGCGTGCAGACGCGCGCCATCCTCGGCCGATACGATCCCGATCTGGGACAAGCGGCGGGCCAAAACGGCGGGCGCCTCGACCACCTCGGCCAAGGGCCGGACCCCGGCGGGCAATGTCTGAGGCACCGCGTATTCCGGCAGCAACGTCCACCCGCTCTCGCCCTCTCGGACGGCGGGCTGGCGCAGATCATCGGCCAGCGCTGCGCCCAAAGCCTTTTCATACCCAGCGGTCACATGCAGTTGATCCAGCAGCGGCGCGCTGTCCGACTCATCCCGCGACACCAGTTTGGCCAACGCGCCCGCTTCGGCGCGCAAGGTATTGGCCGCACCCTCTGCCTCGGCACGGGCCGCGCGGGCGGCGTTTTCGCGGTCCTGCATCTGGGACCGCGCGCTTTCGGCATCTGACAAGGCGATCTCTGCCGCCTCGGCCTGCGCCTGCGCGATCGCTTCCTCTTCTTCTGCGCGCGCTAAATCTTCGCTCGCACGGGCCAAGATATCGCGGGCTTCGGCAACCGCCTGACGCGCCCGTTCGCCTTCGGCTTCGGCCTTGTCCAAGGTCCGGCGTGTGTCCGACAGCAGGCGCTGCACGGACTGGTGACGCGCAGCCAAACGGGCCACATCTTCGGTCCGCTCGCTCAGGTCAGCCTCGCGTTCCGCCAGAACAGCCGCCGCTTCGGAGGCGGCATCGCTGGCTTCAGCCAGTCGCTCCTCTTGGCCTTCGCTGGCCTTGGCCAGTTCACGCGCTTCCCATTCCAACCGTTCAATCGTCTCGCCTGCGTCCCGGTTCAAACCGGATTCGCGGTCAATATCCTGCGCAAGCTGAGTGATCCGGCCCTGCAGCGTCCGAATGCGGTCCTGCGCCTGTTTTTCCTGATCGGACAGGGCATCGCGGGTCGCCTGCAAGCGCTGTAAAATTGCGCTGGCCACGGCCTCTTCCTCGCGCAGCGGCGGAAGCAATCCCTCGCATTCCTCTCGGGCAGCAGAGGCTTTGCGCGAGTCCGACTCGGCCTGAGAGGCGGTCAAACTAGCCTGACGCAGCACCTCTTCGGCGGCCATCCGCGCGTCGTCCGCCTCGCGCCAACGGCGGTACAAGAGCTGCCCCTCGGACTTCCGCAACTCTTCGCCAATCGCGCGGTAACGCGCGGCCTGCTTGGCCTGACGCTGCAGCGTGGCCAACTGCTGGCTGAGTTGGTCAATCACATCGTCCACGCGGGTCAGATTGCCCTCGGTCGCCTTGAGCCGCAATTCGGCCTCGTGGCGACGCTGATAGAGCCCCGAAATCCCTGCCGCCTCTTCCAGAATGCGGCGGCGTGCCTTGGGTTTGGCGTTGATCAGCTCCGAAATCTGCCCCTGACGCACAAGCGCCGGCGAATGCGCCCCGGTCGAGGCATCCGCGAACAGCATCTGAATATCGCGCGCCCGCACATCTTTGCCGTTGGCCTTGTAGGCGCTGCCCACATCACGGGTGATGCGGCGCACTACGTCCACGCTATCCTGATCGTTGAAGCCCTGCGGCGCCAGACGGTCCGTGTTGTCCAAGTGCAGGGACACTTCGGCAAAGTTCTTGGCCGGACGGGTCGAAGCCCCTGCAAAGATCACGTCCTCCATGCCGCCGCCGCGCATGGCGGTCGGGCGGTTCTCGCCCATGACCCAGCGCAGCGCTTCCAGAAGGTTGGACTTACCGCATCCGTTAGGGCCCACCACCCCTGTCAAACCGTCGTGGATTATCAAATCCGTTGGGTCTACAAAGCTTTTGAAGCCAGTCAGGCGAAGTTTGGTGAACTTGAGGGGCATTGTGTTCCTGCGCGAGTCGTAAGGCGCTTATTTTGCAGGCGGCATCGGACCAGAGTCAACGGAACCCCATCACGATCTATTGTTTATGCACGGCTTATCCACAAGATATTGCGGAAACCAAGAGGCACACAGATGACTGTTACTGTTGCGGTCGGCAACCCACATGCCCCCGACTCCACCGCCTTGTTACAGGCCAGCCACGCACTCATGCTCTCGCTCTTTGACGCGGAGTCCTGTCACTTTTTGTCGATCGACGCGCTGTGCGTGCCAGAGATCACATTCTTTGAAGGGCGGATCGACGGCGTTACGCGGGGGTGCTGCGCCATCGCTCGCAAAGACGGCTATGGCGAGATTAAATCGATGTTCGTGGACCCGACCTTTCGGGGTGCAGGGCTCGCTGATTCGATGCTCGAGGCGATCTTTGCCGTCGCCCGCGACGAAGGGATCCCAATGCTCAGACTCGAGACCGGAACCCTGCTGACAGCGGCGCACAAGCTATATCAACGCCACGGCTTTACCTTCTGCGGACCCTTTGGAGATTACACAGAGCACCCCGACAGCCTGTTCATGGAAAAGCCCATGACCTAGGGTGCGACACTTTGGGACTTCACATTCCAACTTGTGAATACTAATATATTCACAAAGACGAATACGTCAGGAGAGTCCCATGTCGATTCACACTTCCAAAGCCGCGGACAAATATGTCCCCACCTACTTCCTCGGCTCCGTCGGAGCTGGCGGCCTTGCCGTCACGTTCTTTATGTATCTGATGTTCTGGGTCCCGCATCCCGGCAAGCCTGTCCCCGTCTTCGAGGACATTCGCGCCGCGTTCGAAACCGGTACGCTGCCGCTGCAAGCCGCCATCATCGTCGCCGCTCTGGGCATCGCCGTGTTTGCCTTCATGAACATCAAAGCACTGATCTGGAACCTCGGCCAGCTGTCCAAATTCAAGCAGACCGAAGCCTATACCAAACTGCGCAATTCTAATGGGGAAACCACCTTGCTCGCCGCACCTCTGGCCGTTGCCATGAGCATTAACGCCAGCTTTATCGTCGGTCTCGTGTTCGTGCCGCAGCTGTGGAGCATCGTCGAATACCTGTTCCCGATGGCGATGGTTGCCTTCGCGTTGACCGGTGTGTGGGCTGTTCGCCTGATCGGCGACTTCCTTGGCCGCGTGCTGTCCAAGGGCGGGATCTTTGATGTGACCGCGCACAACTCTTTTGCCCAGATGCTGCCTGCGTTTGCTCTGGCCATGGTTGCCGTTGGACTGTCCGCCCCCGCCGCGATGTCGCATACCACCGCGACAGTCGGTGCGAGCCTCGTGCTCTCCAGCATCGTAGGAGTGGCTGCCGTGCTCTATAGCGCTGTCGCTGTTATCACGGCGTTCAACTCGATGCTGCACTACGGCACTGCCAAAGAAGCTGGCCCGACCCTGATGATTATCGTCCCGCTGATGACTGTACTCGGGATCATGGTCCTGCGCCAAGATCACGGCCTGCACACCACCTTCGAGGTGCACACCACCGCAGGCGAAACCATGGTCTTCTTGGCCAAGCTGCTGGCAGTCCAACTCGTGTTCCTTGGCCTTGGCATGACGGTTCTGCGCCGCCAAGGGTACTTCAAGGATTTCGTTCTGGGTCAGAAAACCTCTGCTGGGTCCTACGCTCTGGTCTGCCCCGGTGTCGCGCTGAGTGTCATGTTGCATTTCTTCGTCAACAAGGGGCTCGTGGCTGCTGGCGTGATCACCAAGTACGACATGACCTACTGGAGCATCACCGCCATCGCCCTGATCGCACAATTCGCGATGGTTGCCTTGGTCTTCCGCCTGAACCGCCAGCACTTTGCCACCTCAGAGGCCACGGCGGTGCCCGCAGAATAAAACCACCACTCTCTTTTCCATCCCTGGAAAGACTTGGGCGCCCTTCGGGGCGCCTCTTTTTTTGCACTGTATCCCAACGCGCGGCGGTCATATAATCTGACCAATCAAAAAGACGGGGCGCAAATGCCATTCCAAAAAGTCCAACCCGAGAAGCTTTCGACGTCGGTCGTTCGTCAGATCGAGCAGCTGATTCTGCGCGGCGTCTTGCGCCCCGGAGAGCGGCTGCCATCCGAGCGTGAACTCTCGGACCGTCTTGGTGTGTCTCGGCCGTCGCTTCGCGAAGCCGTGGCAGAGCTACAGGACAACGGCCTGCTAGAGACCCGAGCAGGGTCCGGCGTTTTCGTGGCAGAGGTGTTGGGCAACGCATTTTCCCCCGCACTGATCCGGCTTTTTGCAGCCCACGACGAAGCGGTTTTCGACTACATCGCATTCCGACGCGATATCGAAGGACTGGCTGCCGATCGCGCCTGCCGCATGGCATCGGACACCGATCTTCAGGTCATCGATACAGTCTTCAAACGCATGGAAGCCGCCCACCCCAAACGCAATCCCGCCGAAGAGGCCGCGATTGACGCAGATTTCCACATGGCCATCATCGAGGCCAGCCACAACACGATCATGCTGCACATGCTGCGCTCCATGTTCGATCTGCTGCGCGAGGGCGTGTTCTACAATCGCAACGTCATGTTCAAACAGCGCACCACCCGCGATGACCTGCTAGAGCAACACCGTGCGATCAATACTGCCCTACAAAAGCGCGACCCCGCAGCCGCGCGGGCGGCAGTGACGGCGCATCTGGACTACGTGGAAACGGCGTTGCGGGACGAAAAGCGCGCTCTGCGCAACGAAGTCGTCGCGCGGCAGCGCTACCAGCATGAACGCGAGCGCTAATCGCGGTTCTTTTCGAAATAGCAACTCCAGACAAACAGCCCGCCCAACGCAAAATTCGCAGCAGCAATTCGCAAAAAGTTGCTACTCGCGTGGCCGTGGAACCACTCAAAGAGCGCCGTTCCCCCAAGCCCGAACATTAGGAAAATGGATCCCTGACAGAGTGCCTGACGCGGCTTGCCCGGCGGCAGATCATGCAGTCGGAACAGGATAAAAGCGTAAAAGTACATAAAGATCGAAACACGGCGCGAGATGGTGTGCGGAGCTGTAGCGAGCACATCAAAGAACTCGTCAAAGATCATTAACGGGAAAAACATCAAGATCAGCCCCAAGAGAAGCATGATCGCAGCTGTCAAAATGGCTGTGGTCTTGAAAGGCATGGGCCCCTCTTTTCACGTGCGGCTTCTCTGGAACATAAAGCCGCAGCGCGCCACGGGCCACAAAAAAGCCCGGACCGCAATGCGATCCGGGCCCTTCACTGTCCCTGTAAGACCTTGGCCGTTAGTGCAGTTTGGCTTTTACTTCGTTGATCGACGAGTCAATCAGAGCGCCCGACTTTTCGTCGGTCATCTGCTTGGCAAGGATGTCGCGCGCCGCGCCGACAGCTGCGTTGATTGCGCTGTCACGGACTTCACGAACAGCCGATGCTTCGGCCGATGCGATCTGCTCTTCGGCAGCTTGCACACGGCGAGCAATCGATTTCTGCAGGTCTTCTTTCGCCTGAACAGCAGCAGCTTCAGCTTCGGCTTTGGCGTTTGCAACAATTGCGTCCGCCTGGTCCTGAACTTCTTTCTGCTTACGCTCGTAGCTGGCCAGCAGGCTCTGAGCCTCTTCGCGCAGCTGACGTGCTTCGTCCAGTTCGCCTTTGATCTCGGTCGCGCGGTTATCCAGCATACCACCCAGAGTGCCAGGCACTTTGAAGTACACGAGAATGCCGAGGAACACCAAGAAGGCGATCAGAACGACAAAGTTGGTGTTGTGCAGCGAGAAGAACGGACCCGATGCAGCCATCGCCGGCGAAGCGGCAAGAGCAGCGGCAAGGATGATCAGTGTGCGCATGGCTTATCCTTTCATCCGGGCGTTAACAGCTGCGGTCACCGAGCGGCCATCAACTTCGCCACCCAGAGCAGCGATAAGCTCTTTGGCGGTGTCTTTGGCAACTTCGGCTGCGCTTTCGGCTGCGTTCGCGCGGATTTCGGCGATTGCCTTTTCCGACTCTGCAGCTTTGGCAGCGATTTCAGCGTCAGCCTTTTCCAGAGCGGCATCAAGGTCAGCCTTGATGTCGGCACGGGTGGCTTCGACAATCTCGTTCGCCTGAGTGCGGGCATCAGCCAGTGCCTGTTCATAGGCGGCCTCTGCCTCTTTCGCCTTGAGCTTCAGCTCTTCGGCGGCGGCGATATCATTCGTAATGGTCCCCTGACGCTCGGCCAGAACGGCTGCGATACGCGGCAGAGCCACGCGCGACAGGATCAGGTAGGTCGCGACAAGCGCGACGAGGAGCCAGAAGATCTGGTTCCCAAAGGTCTCGACTGCGAGCTGAGGCATACCTGCCGACTCGGCTGCGGCGTGACCTGCTGCAACGGCTTCAGCGCCATGCGATTCAGTTGCCATGTTGTGCGTCCTCCGTGGCCCGTCCTTGGTTCGGACCCGAAGGTCCGATATTACCGGGCGAGCGTCGCAGTGACGCTCGCCCGGCCGTAAGGAATGAACCCGTAGATTAGACGGCGAACATCAGCAGCAGAGCAACCAGGAACGAGAAGATGCCCAGTGCTTCTGCGAACGCGATACCGATGAACAGGGTCGCGGTTTGGCCGCCAGCGGCCGAAGGGTTGCGCAGTGCGCCAGCCAGGAAGTTACCGGCGACGTTACCCACACCGATAGCTGCCAGACCCATACCGAATGCCGACAGGCCGGCACCGATGAATTTACCCATTTCTGCGATCGAGCCTTCCATAACATTTCTCCTTACGTTGGAATGGCGATAATTCAGTCCTGATCTGCGGGGCCGAGCCTTAGTGGCTCGGGTGCAGAGCGTCTTTCAGGTAGACACAAGTCAGGATGGTGAAAACGTAGGCCTGAATGAATGCAACCAGCATTTCGAGGCCGTACATGGCGGTGATGCCCAAAATAGCCAGCGGCGACAGAGCGACGAGACCAGCGAATGCAGCGAACACTTTGATCACGGCGTGACCGGCGGTGATGTTACCGGCAAGACGGATAGAGTGGCTGACAGGGCGGACAAAGTAGGAAATCACTTCGATGACGGCCAGAACGGGACGGATGGCGAGCGGCGCCGAGGTCACCCAGAAAAGGCCGAGGAAGTGCGTGCCGTGCTTGACGAAACCGATGATCGTCACGGCAAAGAACACTGCGAATGCGAGGATCGCGGTGACTGCGATCTGTGCAGTGTTCGCGAAGCTGGCAGGGATCAGACCCAGGAAGTTGTTCATCAGGATGAACATGAACAGGGTCATGATGTAGGGGAAGTAGACGATGGCATCCTTGCCGGTCACGTCCTCGATCATCTTGTAGACGAAGCCGTATGCCAGTTCGCCGATCGACTGACCGCGCGAGGGGATCACAGCGCGGCCGCGTGTCCCAACAACCATCACGAGGAAGACAGCCAGAACGGTCAGGGCAAGCCACAGCATCGCGTTGGTCGGGGTGTACCAGCTTACGTCAGTACCACCGAACAGCGGCTGGACCTTGAACTGATCCATGGGGTGAAAAACCAGGCCGGTGCCTTCTGCTGCGTGTGCATTATCCGCCACTGTTACGTCCCTCATCATCCTGTGCGGCCGTCGCCGCGTGTTGATCTTGGATTTCTGTTACCGAGCGGAGCATTGTCTTCACGCCCGCGATGAAACCCAACAATGTAAATACCGCCATGAACACCGGTTTGGTCCCTAAAATGGCATCCAAACCGTATCCCATGCCGAAGCCGATCAATAAACCGGCAACCAGTTCCGTCACCATCCGCCAAGCAACCTGCGCTTGGGAATAATGTTCGTCGGCCCGGGGCTCGGGCTCGGCATGAGCCTTTTTCGCTTCCGAGATCCGCGCCTCGAGCCGCTCAAGACGCTCTTTTTCGGCTGGATCAATCATCTACGCACCCCTTGGGCTGTTGGAGGTTGGATAGGTGTCACAGCGCTGTGAGTCAAGCGACAGAATGTCCACCGTAAGTCATTGATTTTTATGACATCGGTTTCCGTTTGCGCCACCACGCCGCAGGCAAAACCGGCACGAAAGGCCCATTTGCTATATTCAACCATTTGGTTGACGTTCCCAAATTCCTGCCCCATGCCCTGATTATGGACCAGCAGCTCGACCTTGTTTTTGCGGCGCTCGCCGATCGCACCCGACGCACCATCCTGTCGATGCTGCTCGAGGATGATATGGCTGTCACCGATGTGGCAGAGCCGTTCGATATGTCATTGGCTGCGATCTCCAAGCATCTGACCATTCTCGCCAACGCGGGCCTGATCTCTCAGGAAAAGCGCGGACGGGTGAAGTGGTGCAAGCTAGAGCCGAATGCCCTGCGGGATGCCAGTATCTGGATGCAGGGCTTCGGGCAGTTCGAAGCCGTCAATCTGGACGCCTTCGAACGGTTTCTCGAGGTTGAACTCAGCGCCAGCCCTGAGCCTGATCCTTCAGATACTTGAGGAAGGTCTGAACCTTGGGCGTGCGATGCAGGTCCACGTGGGTCACGATCCAGATATTCGAGGCCCAAGTGTCATCGGGTTCGCAAATCTGCACCAGATCTTTGTGCTGCTGCCATTCCCAGTAGGCCATGAAGCCGATTCCAGCACCGTCCAGAATGGCCTGCTCGATGGCGCGGGAATCTTCGGACCGGAAGGTCACGTTCTCACGCGGGATGTTGTCCTTCATCCAAATATAAAAGGGCGCGCGGCTGTCGACATTATCCTGCCCGACAAAGCGGTGGTTCTTGTAGTCCGTCGGGCTCTCGGGCTTGCCGTGCTTCTCGACATAGTCTTTGGACGCGAACAGGGCGACCTGCTGACGAAAGAACGGCTGAACCACGTTATCCGGCTGATCAGGCGCATTGCCCGCACGGATCGCCACGTGCGCCTCGCCATACTCCAGACGGAACAGACGCTCCCCGGTCAAGAAGCGAACACAGACATCCGGATGCTCTTCCTGAAAGCCCTTGAGTACCGGCACGATCAGCGGCGACAACTGCACCAGCGATGTGACGACCAACTCGCCACCCACACCGGCGCCCTGCCCTTTGATCCGGCCCGCCAACTGGCTGAACTGGTCGTCGGTGGCTTGCGCCACGCGGAACAGGTCATGGCCCGCTTCGGTCGGCGTGTAACCACGGGCATGGCGTTGGAACAGTTTGACCCCGAGCCGCTGCTCAAGAGCATCGATGTGACGGATCACTGTGGCATGGTGCACGCCCAAAATGTCGGCAGCGCCACTGACAGTCCCCATTCGCGCCACCTGATAGGCGGTACGCACCTCGTCCCAATTATCCATACCCATCAGACCAATTAGACCCCCGAAACATTATCATTGTGCAAAGACACACATTTACTACCGCATTTCTCGTGATTGCGTTCGAAAAAGCAAGAGCCATGTTATCGGGGAGACATAAAAACCACCCTCCTCCCTCGAACAAAGTGGATTTTACAAATGACTAAGACCGTACTTCGTATTGATAGCTCCGTCCGCAAAGAAGGTTCGATCTCTCGTGATCTGACCAGCCGTATTCTAGAGCGCCTGTCGCCCGAGCAGGTCATCACCCGCGATCTGACCGAAGAATTGCCCCTGATCGATGGCGAATGGGTTGGCGCGAACTTCACCCCTGCGGACCAGCGCACTGACGCGCAAAAAGATGTGCTGTCTCTCTCTGACACCATGATCGCCGAACTGAACGAAGCCGACACTATCGTGATTGGCCTGCCCATTTATAACTTTAGCGTTCCCGCGCGCCTGAAAGCATGGGTCGACCAAGTGGCCCGCGCTGGCGTGACCTTCCGCTACACCGAAGCTGGCCCCCAAGGCCTGCTGGAAGGCAAGCGCGCGATCCTCGCCGTGGCATCTGGCGGCACTCCTGTCGGATCCGAAATCGATTTCGCGACCACCTACATGAAGCAAGTGCTTGGCTTCATTGGCATTACCGACGTCACCATTGTGGCCGCCGACCAACTGGCTGTCGACGCCGACGGTTCTGTAAAAAATGCGTACAACGCCGTGGAACAAATCGCCGCCTAAGGTCGTTACCTCTTCAACAGGCCGCTTTCCTCCCTCATTCCGGTGGCCAATCCAAAGGCGCGTCCCATTCCTCCCCGGGGCGCGCCTTTTCTTGACTCTGGTGCCTGTATCATGCATACGCGCGCAGAATCCTCCGGAAGTTTTGATGCTTCCGGTCCCATGGCTATTGCCGGGATCGCCCTCCATCAGCGCGTTGCGCCCATGGGGGCGCTTGGCGTATGTCGCTTCACCGCCTATCTAGGGCGCATTGTTTAACGGTCTTGGAAAGGGCTTGGCATGTTCGAAAATCTATCTGAACGCCTTGGCGGTGTCTTTGACCGGCTGACCAAAGCAGGTGCGCTGTCCGAGGACGACGTTAAAACGGCTCTGCGCGAAGTGCGCACCGCTCTGCTGGAGGCCGACGTCTCTCTGCCCGTCGCACGCGACTTTATTAAAGCTGTCCAGAAAAAAGCGACCGGCGCGTCGGTGACCAAATCGGTCACCCCCGGTCAGCAGGTTGTCAAAATCGTCCACGACGAACTCGTGGCGTTCCTCGCTGGCGAAGGCGAGCCCGGCAAGCTGAAGGTCGACAACCCGCCCGCCCCGATCCTGATGGTCGGTCTGCAGGGTTCCGGTAAAACCACCACCACCGCGAAACTGGCGAAACGTCTGAAAGAGCGCGAAGGCAAGCGCGTGCTGATGGCCTCGCTCGACGTGAACCGTCCTGCGGCGATGGAACAGCTGGCCATTCTGGGTCAGCAGATCGGCGTCGACACCCTGCCCATCGTCAAGGGCGAAGACCCCGTCACCATCGCCAAGCGCGCCAAGACCCAAGCGGGCCTCGGTGGCTATGACGTTTACCTGCTCGATACCGCGGGCCGTCTGCACATCGATCAGGAACTGATCGCACAGGCCGCCGCTGTTCGCGACGTTGCCAACCCGCGCGAAACCCTGCTGGTCGTTGACGGTCTGACCGGTCAGGACGCCGTGAATGTGGCGACCGAGTTTGACGACAAAATCGGCGTGACCGGCGTGGTCCTGACCCGTATGGACGGTGACGGTCGCGGCGGTGCGGCTCTGTCCATGCGCGCTGTCACCGGCAAGCCGATCAAGTTCGTCGGCCTCGGCGAAAAGACCGACGCTCTGGAAGAATTCCACCCCGAACGTGTGGCTGGCCGTATCCTCGGCATGGGTGACATCGTCTCGCTGGTCGAAAAGGCGCAGCAAACGCTCGAGGCTGAACAAGCCGAGCGCATGATGAAGCGCATGATGAAGGGTCAGTTCAACATGAACGACCTGAAGAGTCAGCTTGAGCAGATGCAGAAAATGGGCGGCATGCAGGGCATGATGTCCATGATGCCCGGCATGGGCAAAATGGCCAAGCAGGTGCAGGAATCTGGCATGGATGACAGCATCATCAAGCGTCAGGTCGCTCTGATCAACTCGATGACCAAGCAGGAACGCGCCAACCCCGGCCTGCTGCAAGCCAGCCGCAAGAAGCGTATTGCCAAAGGCGCGGGCCTTGAGGTCTCGGAACTGAACAAACTGCTGAAAATGCACCGCCAGATGGCCGACGTGATGAAAAAGATCAGCCAGAAGGGCGGCAAAGGCATGCTCAAGCAGGCTGTCTCGGCCATGCGCGGCAAAGCTCTGCCCGGCATGGACGGCAACTTTGACCCCGCATCAATCGATCCCAGCAAGATGGACCCCAAAGAGCTTGAGGCCACCGCGCGCAAGCTCGGCATGGGCGGTCTTGGCGGCATGGGCGGCGGCATGCCCGGTATGGGCGGCCTTCCCAACATGTTCGGCAAAAAGAAATGATCAACGTTCCCGTTATCAACACCGAACGCTTTACGATGCGGCCCTTCACGATCGCGGACTTCAAAACCTTTGCGAAGTTCTACGCATCGGACCGGTCAATCTATTCGGGCGGCATCGCCGGGGAAGAGTCCTCGTGGCGTATGCTTGCCTGCGAGATCGGACATTGGCAACTGCGCGGCTATGGCCGCTGGGCCGTCGAGGACAAGGCAACCGGCAAGCTGGCAGGCAACGTCGGCCTGTGGTGCCCCAATGGCTGGCCCGAGCCTGAAATCGGCTACGATATCTACGACGGTTTCGTCGGGCGTGGCTATGCGACCGAGGCCGCTTTGGAAGCGCGCCGCTATGCCTATGACAAGCTTGGATGGCCCACCGTCATCAGCTTGATCAAGCCGCAGAACGAACCCTCCAAAAAAGTGGCCCAGCGCATCGGCGCCCGCTTCGAAAAGGTGTTCACGCACGAACGTTTCGGCGAGACCGAAATCTGGCGCCACGTGCCTGCAGCAGACCTGCAGCAAGGCGGGATGGACATCTACGCATGACCGTGACCGCCCCCCATATCTCTATTCCCGAGCTGCGCACCAAGCGGCTCGTTCTGCGCGGCCCCGCGCCCGAGGACTACCCTGATTTCAAGGCGACGTTCTCGAGCTACCGCTCGCGTTTCATGGGGGGACCGCTGAACCAGTACGAGGCATGGATGCTCTATGCTGCGGAAATCGGGCACTGGGAAATTCGCGGCTACGGCATGTGGATGATCCACGACGCCGAAACCGACGAAACCTATGGCATGGCTGGCGGCTGGAAGCCCGCAGGCTGGCCCGAAGCTGAAATCGCGTGGATCATCTGGCCCCGAGTCGCTGGCCGCGGCATCGCGCTAGAGGCCGCCGATTGCGTGCGCCGCTACTTCTACAACGAGCGTGGCTGGGAAACCGCCGTCAGCTATCTGGACCCGAAAAACCTCGACTCGATCCGCCTTGCCGAACGGCTTGGCTGTACCAAGGATCACGAGGCCCCTTCGGTCGATGGCAACGATGTCGTGTACCGCCACCCCACCCCTGCGCAGTGCCGCTCCAGCCAGATTGCGGACGCGATCGCGCAGGAAATCGGTTTCTACCAAAATCCCAATTTCAAACCGGAAGGATGGGCCCTTGACTGACACCGTGACGCGCGCTGCCGAAATCCTCAAAGGTCACCGCGAAAGCATCGACCGTCTGGATGCCATCCTCGTCTATACCTTGGGCGAACGGTTCAAGCACACGCAGGCCGTTGGCCGCCTCAAGGCGGAACACGACCTGCCCCCCTCGGATCCCGCGCGCGAAGCAAAGCAGATCGCGCGGCTCGAAGAATTGGCGATTCAGGCCGATCTGGACCCTGAATTCGCCAAGAAATTCCTGAATTTCGTCATTCAGGAAGTGATCAAGCATCACGAAGCCAAACAGAAGGACGCCTGAGCGCGGCCCACTCTGAAAACCAACCAGAAATACCCTCTAAGGAGACACTTCCAATGGCAATGAAAATTCGTCTGGCCCGCGGCGGCAGCAAAAAACGTCCCCACTACGCAGTTGTTGCAGCTGACTCGCGCATGGCTCGCGACGGCCGCTTCATCGAGAAGCTGGGCACCTACAACCCCCTTCTGGCAAAAGACGACGAGCGTCGCGTATCGCTGGACATGGAGCGCGTTCAGTACTGGCTGAGCCAGGGCGCACAGCCCACCGACCGTGTTTCGCGCTTCCTCGAAGCCGCTGGCGTTGCCCCCAAGAAAGAGCGCGCCAACATGAAGAAAGCCGTTCCCGGCAAGAAAGCGCAGGAGCGCGCTGAAGAGAAAGCTGCAAAAGCGGCTGAAGCAGCAGCCGAAGAGTAATCGGCTCTGTGATGACCGGATTTTCGGACACCTTTCGGGACGAGCTGGACCAGCTCATGCGGTGGCGGCGCGATGTGCGCCACTTCCGCACCGATCCGGTGTCCGAGGATCTGCTGGCGGATCTGTTTGGCACCTTTGCTCTGGCACCCTCTGTGGGGCTGTCAGAGCCTTGGCGTCTGGTCCGCGTGACCAGCGCCGCGGCCCGTACCGCGGCGCTGTCCAATTTCCGTACTGCCAACAGTCAGGCGCTGGACGGGTATTCGGGCGACGACGCCAAAACCTATGCCACGCTCAAGCTGTCCGGCATGCAAGAGGCCCCTGTCCATCTGGCCGTCTTCTGCGACGACAGCACCACCAAGGGCAAAGGCCTTGGCGCGGGCACCATGCCCGAAATGCGCCGGTATTCCTGCGTTTCCGCGATCATGCAGTTCTGGCTTGCCGCACGCGCCCACGGGCTTGGTGTCGGCTGGGTCTCGATCCTTGATCCCGAAATGCTCTGCCGCGATCTGGATGTGCCCACCGATTGGGCCTTGGTCGCGTATCTCTGCATCGGCTACCCGACAGAGGACAACATCACCCCCGAGCTAGAGCGCAAAGGCTGGGAAGCCCGCGCCGCTGCCCTGCCGCTCGAAACCCGCTAAACCGGAGAGACCCATGTTCGGCCTCATTCGCCTGCCATTCCTGTTGGCCGTCGCCTTTGTGGCGGGCATGATGTACGAACGCTCGGAAAAGGGTAAACTCTGCGACGAAATCGGCGGGACCACCCGCAACGGACTATGCATCATGAGGACGGAATGACCGAACGTGTTCGAGTAGGGACCATCGGCGGCGCATACGGCGTCAAAGGCGAGGTCCGGATCAAAAGCTTCTGCGCCATCCCAGAGGCCATTGCTGACTACGCCCCCCTCACCACCGAGGATGGCAGCCGCACCTTTGACGTGACCATCACCCGCCAGATCTCCAACGGTCTGGCCGCCCGCATGACCGGCATCGACAGCAAAGAAGACGCGGATGCCCTGCGCGGCATGGGCCTCTATGCCCTGCGTAGCCAGCTGCCCGAAACCGATGATGACGAATACTACTACGCGGACCTGATCGGGCTCGACGTGTTCGACACCGGCGGCAACCCCATTGGCAAGATCAAGGCCGTCCAGAACCACGGCGCCACCGATCTGCTCGAGGTCTTTGGCCCCGGTCTGAAAACCACCGTCCTGATCCCCTTTACCAAAGAGGTCGTGCCCACCGTGGACATCGCCTCTGGCCGCGTGATCGCGGACCCGCCCGAAGGCCTGTTTGACTAATCCCATGACCGACGCTCCCAAACGCTCTCACGGCCGCAAGGCGATCAAACTCACCGCGCAGCCCACGGATCTGATGGCCCCCGCGCCGCTGGCCCATGTCTGGACCGCCCGCGTGATCACCCTGATGCCCGGCACCTTTCCCGGCATCCTGGGCGAGAGCCTGACCGGCAAAGCCCTGCGAGAGGGGCGCTGGCAGCTCGAAACCATCAACCTGCGTGATTACGGCGTGGGCAAGCACAAGAACGTGGACGACACCCCAGCAGGCGGCGGCGCTGGCATGGTCCTGCGCCCCGACGTGGTGGGCCGCGCGCTCGAGGACGCGACCGAGGGCACGCGCGGCAACTGGCCGATCCTCTACATGTCCCCCCGCGGCAAACGCATCGACCAAGAGATGGCCCGCACCCTGTCCGCCTGCGACGGCGTCACCATCCTGTGTGGCCGGTTCGAGGGCGTGGACGAACGCGTGCTGGAACACTACGGCATCCAAGAGGTCTCTCTGGGGGACTTCGTCATGACCGGCGGCGAAATCGCGGCCCACGCGCTGCTCGACGCCACCGTCCGCCTGATCCCGGGCGTCTTGGGCAACGCCGAAAGCATCGAAGAAGAGAGCTTCTCCAACGGCCGCCTAGAGCACGGCCAATACACCCGCCCCGCCGTCTGGAAAGGCCGCGAAATCCCCGAAGTCCTGATGTCAGGCCACCACGGCAAGGTGGCCGACTGGCGCAAGGAAGAGTCCGAGCGTATTACTCGGGAGAGGCGTCCGGATTTGCTGGAGTGAATACTTACTAAATAGGGCCTAGATCACCGATTTTTAGCGTTGAAAACGGCGAGCTTAGCAGCTCATCCATTTCAAACACGGTCTCAATTTGTTCTAGAAGTCTAGAGAGGCCGGTATGGTATTCGCTCAGCTTTACCTGAACTCGCTCGGACGTTCCCGCTTCGCGATCGACTTGAGTTCGAAGCGCCTCCAAGCAAACGCGCAATTCTGAGAGATGCTTGACTGTTTTCAGTTTTATAGCCGCATCCCCTGAACTTAGATTGGATGCATGCATTGAAATTAGACGCTTCTGCCGAGAAAAAGGATCTACCGCAACTAGCCCACCGCTCTCGATCAGACTTTCTCCCAGAAATCTCTTCACGCACTGATCGGTGTTTTCGCGATAAAATTCGGTGACAGCTTCAGACAATTCAACGAAAGGCGTCTTGCTCACCTCGGACGAATGAAAGGAAAATCTCACCTTTGCTTCATTCTTTACGGCCTCTTGGTACGCTGAGCCAAAAAACTGCCCTGCCTTGTGGTAAACAAGACCTTTAGAAATATATCCCCGCGCCATCAGGCCAATTTCCAAGAGGTTGCTAATCGACCTGCCACACTCATCTACAAGCCGGAGCAAGCCCAGAGGCGTCGCCTCCGCAGACAGCACGGCACAGTCGGATATTTGTGTAGCTACAAAAGACAAGTCCTCTGATACTCGGTCACTTTGGGGGCAGAGCGTAAATGGGAAATTATTTCGTTCATCACTCCAGAGCGCCGAAACCATGTTTTCGATTTGGCTCAATCCACCAACTCGCTTTTCTCGTTCCTCTACCTTTTCTGAAAAACCAAGAATATCTACAAAAGCAACGAACCGGTCTTCGAATTGCATACTGCATCCCCTTCCAATGCAATCAGAGTGGCCCAACCCTCCCCCCTTGCCAACCCCAGCAAAACCTGACATATCGCGCGCATCCCGCACATGGAGGCCCCAGTGCGATTCCGTCTTCTTCTGGCGGCAATCGGGCCCTCTGACGTTCGGGAGACCGAAGTAAAGCTGATCTGATCCTCTGGCGGGCGCTACGGCGGACCCGAGAGAAGACCTAGAGTTCTGAGACCGGCACCAGACCTTTGTGGGCCAACCACAAGCAGTTAGGAGATATGCGATGGATCTTATCGCACAGATCGAAGCGGAGCAGATTGCTGCGCTGGGGAAAGAAATCCCCGACTTCAAAGCCGGCGACACCATTCGCGTCGGTTACAAGGTGACCGAAGGCACCCGTTCGCGCGTTCAGAACTACGAAGGCGTGTGCATCAGCCGCAAGAACGGCAAAGGCATTGCCGGCTCGTTCACCGTTCGCAAAATTTCGTTTGGCGAAGGCGTAGAGCGCGTATTCCCCCTCTACTCGACCAACATCGACAGCATCACTGTTGTGCGTCGTGGCCGCGTCCGTCGTTCGAAGCTGTACTACCTGCGCTCGCGTCGCGGTAAATCGGCACGTATCGCCGAAGTCAGCAACTACAAGCCCAAAACCGAAGCGTAAGAGGTGTAGTCATGAAAAAAGACATCCATCCCGACTACCACTTCATCACCGTCAAAATGACCGACGGCAGCACCTTCCAGGTCCGCTCGACCTACGGCAAAGAAGGCGACACCCTGTCGCTGGACATCGACCCCACCGTGCACCCCGCATGGACCGGCGGCTCGTCGCGCCTGCTGGACCAGGGCGGCCGCGTCTCGAAGTTCAAGAAAAAGTACGAAGGCCTGGGTTTCTAATCCCCGCCTCATCGGTTTCTACGACGCCGCTCCATTCGGGGCGGCGTTTTCTTTTGCAGCCCTCTCTAGCAGAGCCGCATAGGCGCTTTTGTCCAGAATCCTGAGCGTCTCCAACGCCTGCGCCGCCTTGGCCTCTGCATCGCTTTTTGATCGCATTTTGATCGCCTCAACCTTGGCCACCATCTCCCGCACCTGCGCGATTGCTTTGGGGTCTTCGCCCTCGAACGGCCCGGCTTTGTCCGCCAAAACCAGCAAAGCGTCTGAAAGCCAGCCCAACTGCCGCCCGTAGCCGGCAACCTGGCTGATAACTTCACTCTCGATCTCCTGATGACCCGAATACGACGGGCTAAAGAAGGCAGGGCGGATTTCCTGAATGATGTCACCGGACCACGGCATGCGGAAACCACCAGAAAATGGAAAAGTAGGAAATTTCATTTTGATCACTTTCGTTGGAAATATAGGCGACAGCATGACAGCAAAAATGCAATCAGGCCTAGTCAGGCCCACCAGACCTGCCTCGAAACCACGAAAACTTGAAAAATCGCGGCTCAGGCGTACGCGGACTCTTGCCCAACCCCGCCCGGTCTAGGCATAAGCATACCTAAACCAATATTCGGTTCCGAGAAAATCAGGGGACACCATATATGGCGCATATCATTGTCGTGGGGAACGAAAAGGGCGGCTCCGGCAAGTCGACCACCTCGATGCACATCGCGACGGCACTTGTTCGCCTTGGCTTCCGCGTCGGCGCGCTCGACCTCGACATGCGTCAGAAAAGCTTTGGTCGCTACTCCGAGAACCGCAAGCGCTTCTTGGCGAAAGAGGGCATCGAACTGCCCAGCCCGACCTATATCGAACTGCCCGAGGTCGACCCCGCCACCCTCAAGGAAGGCGAGAACATCTATGACGTGCGTCTGTCCTCGGCGGTCCAACAGCTCGAGGCCGAAAGCGACTTCATCCTGATCGACTGCCCCGGCTCGCACACCCGCCTCAGCCAGATGGCGCACAGCCTCGCGGACACGCTGGTCACGCCCCTGAACGACAGCTTCGTGGACTTCGACCTCTTGGCCCGCACGGATGCCGAGGGCGAGAATATCCTTGGCCCATCGGTCTACTCGGAAATGGTCTGGCACGCCCGCCAGCTGCGCGCCCAAGCGGGCCTGACACCGATCGACTGGATCGTGGTCCGCAACCGGATCGGCGCGCAGAACATGATTAACAAGAAAAAGATGACCGCCGCCGTCGATAAACTGGCCAAGCGCATCGGCTTCCGCATCGCGCCCGGCTTTTCGGAACGCGTGGTCTTCCGCGAACTCTTCCCCAAGGGCCTGACGCTTCTGGACCTCAAGGACATCGGCGTCACCCAGCTGTCGATCTCGAACATCGCCGCCCGCCAAGAGCTGCGCGACCTGATCAAGACGCTGAACCTGCCAGACGTCAAAGTGAACTTCTAACCCCCCAAAGGCAGCCCCAGAGGCTGCCTTTGTCGTTCCAGACATCCATGAAAAAAGGGCCGGTCCCCAAGAACCAGCCCTTTCTGCTTTGAAAAAATACTCACGGCACTGCAGCCGCCAGAAGCCCTCCCCTAGATCAAGGGCCCCAGCTCCGCCACAACCTGCTCATACACACCGCGCTTGAACGGCACGATATTCTCGACCAGCTCATCGACAGGCAGCCAGCGCCACTCGCTGAACTCAGGGTGCGGCCGGTCAATCACGATCATGTCGTCAGAGCCTTTGAAACGCATCAGGAACCACTTCTGCTCCTGACCGCGGTACTTGCCCTTCCAGATCTTGGGAACGATGTCGTGGGGCAGATCATAGCTGATCCAACCCTCGGTCTCGCCCGCAACATCCACCATGTCGACCGAAATACCGGTCTCTTCTTCCAGCTCGCGCAGGGCCGCTTCACGGGCATCTTCACCCTTGTCGATCCCGCCCTGAGGCATCTGCCACGCAGGCACTTCGCTATCCAGACGCTGCCCGACCCAGACTAGACCGTCGGCGTTCACGATCATAACGCCGACGTTCTTGCGATAAGGCAGCTTCGCGATGTCTTCTGGCGTCACTGACCGCTCTCCAGCGCCGACAGACCCTTGAGGATGTCGATGGCATAAGCCAGCTGGTAATCCTCATCGCGCAGCTTCGCGGCTTCTTCGGCCTTGGCGTTGTCCTCTTCGATCTGGCGGATCTCGTCTTCGCTCAGGCTGTCATTGGACAGGCTGCCACGCAGGTCCGCTTCGGAACGGGTGCGCGGTGTGCTCTCGTCCTCGTCCTCGACAACCGACGCACGGGGCTGCTGCACCACGATGTCAGGCGATACACCCAGGTTCTGGATCGAACGGCCCGACGGCGTGTAATAGCGCGCGGTGGTCAGACGCATCGCGCCATCGCCACGCAGCGGCATCACAGTCTGAACCGAGCCTTTGCCGAACGACTTGGTGCCGACGATCACGGCACGGCGGTGATCCTTCAGGGCGCCTGCCACAATCTCGGACGCCGAAGCAGAACCGCCGTTGATCAGGACGACGATCGGCTTGCCTTCGGCCAGATCGCCGGGGGTCGCGTTAAAGCGCTCGCCGTCTTCGGGGTTACGGCCACGGGTCGATACGATCTCGCCTTCCTCAAGGAAGGCATCCGCCACCAGAATAGCCTGATTGAGCAGGCCACCGGGGTTGTTGCGCAGGTCGATAATCACACCGCTCAGGTTGTCCAGTCCGCCGGCCTCTTCGGCTGCTTTGGCCAGACCGTCCTTCAGGTTGTCAAAGGTCTGGTCGTTAAAGGTGCTGACACGCAGAACCACAGCCTCGCCCTCGGTGCGGGTCCGCACGGCGGTCAGGCGGATGGTGTCGCGAATGATGGTCACGTCGAACGGCTCGGCTTCGCCCTCGCGGACCAGCGTCACCACGATCTCGGAGCCCACAGGGCCGCGCATCAGTTCGACCGCTTCGTCCAGCGTCAGGCCCAGCAGGCTCTCGCCGTCCACGTGGGTGATAAAGTCGCCCGACAACACGCCCGCCTCTTCGGCAGGGGTGCCATCCATAGGCGCCACGACCTTGACGAAGCCTTCTTCCTGCGTGACCTCGATGCCCAGACCGCCGAACTCGCCGCGGGTCTGGACGCGCATGTCCTGCGCATCATCGGGGGACAGGTAGCTCGAATGCGGATCAAGGGACTGGAGCATGCCGTTAATGGCCGCTTCGACCAGTTCGCCCTCGTCAACCTCTTCGACATACTGCGCGCGGATCCGCTCGAAGATGTCGCCGAACAGGTCGAGCTGCTCATACACGTTGACTTGGGTTTTTCCTTCTTGGGCCAGCAGCGGTCCCGCGATCTGCGTCGAGGCAATCAGCCCCGCCAGAGCGCCACCGCCCACTGCCATCAGAAACTTGCGCATTCGTGTCATTCCTTGTCCGTCTTGAACCATTCGGCGGGGTTCACCGTCTCTTGGTCCTCTCTCACTTCGAGATAGAGCGTTTCTGTATTCTGTCCGGCGCTAGCCTGCGTCAGGATCTCGTCCTGTGCAACACCCGCACCCCCCATGAGGCCCAGCGGATGCCCTGCGGGCAGCACCTGTCCGACCTCACCGTAGACCTGATCGAGCCCTGCAAGCACGAACAGAATGCCCGGTCCGGGCTCGATAATCATCACATTTCCGTAGTCCAAGAGCGGCCCACGATAGCGAATGGTTGCTGCCGCTGGCGTGGTCACCAGCGCCCCGGGCGCCGTCGCGATGACCCAACCGGGGCGCTCGATCCCTGCGGCATCGGGTTGGCCCGCCTCTCTCAGGATGGTCCCTTGCACGGGCAGAGACAACATGCCGCGCTGCTCGTGGACATCCGGACCGCCCTCCAGCTCGTCACCAACGACGATCTCGCCCAGATTATCGGCAAAGCTGGCCAACGTATCCGAAGACGCAACCAGCACCGCCGTCTGAACCGGATCAGCGGTGAACTTCATGGGCAGGTCGGTGCGGTCCGAAATCGCAGCGCTCAGCGCGGTGCGCGCCGTTTGCGCCCCTTGCAGCCCCTCGCGCAGGGTATCCGCCGCCGACTGTTGCAGGGCGCGCAGGGTTCGCACCTCTTCCAGATCACGGGCCAAGCCATCGGCCTCGGCCTGCAAGGCGGGCGAGATTTCGGTCAGGATCATCCCCGCCCGCGCTGTCCCCGTGGGGCCCGCAGGGTGGGTTAGTTGCACAGGGGCCGGACTGCGGGAAATGGTCAGCAGGCTGGCCAGCAAATCCGCCACCTGTCCCTGCGCCGAGTTCAACTCCTGCGTCAGCGCCTTTTCGCGGATGGCCGCGCGGCGCAGCCCAGCGCGTAGGGCCGTCAGCCCCGCCTCATAAGCCTTGACCGTCTGGGTCAGTGCGGCCACGCGGTCCCGCGCCCCTTGGGCATAGTCCAGCGCGACAGCCGCCTCGTCCAGCAATCCCTTGGCCCGCAGCGCCGCCGCAGCCGGATCTTCTTGCGCCGCCAACGGGGACGCAAGCAAACCCAGACAGAAAACGACCGCGCGGCGCATCATCACTTGATCAGGCTCTCACCAGTCATTTCTTCGGGCTTCTCGACACCCATCAGCTGCAGCACGGTCGGCGCCAGATCGGCCAGACGACCGTCACGCAGTTCCGCGCCCTCGGGGCCGCCGACCATGACGACCGGCACAAGGTTCAGGGTGTGCGCGGTGTGTGCGCCACCCGACTTGGGGTCGACCATCACTTCACAGTTGCCGTGGTCCGCCGTCACGATCATCGCGCCGCCCTTGGCTTCCAGCGCCTTCAGCGCCTCGCCCAGACCGCTGTCCACCGCTTCACACGCGGCCTTCGCGGCCTCTAGGTCGCCGGTGTGGCCAACCATGTCGGGGTTCGCGTAGTTCACCACGATCATGTCGTAATCCCCGTTGATCGCCTCGACGAACTTGGCGGTCACTTCGGGGGCCGACATCTCGGGCTGCAGGTCATAGGTCGCCACGTTCGGCGACTTCGGCATGAAACGATCCTCGCCCTCTTCGGGCACCTCGACACCACCGTTGAGGAAGAACGTCACGTGGGGGTATTTCTCGGTCTCGGCCAGACGGAACTGCGTCTTGCCCTGCTTGGCGACCCAAGCGCCCAGCGTGTTCACGATTTTCCGCTTGGGGAAAGCCGTGTCCATGTAGTCGTTGTGACCGTCCGAATATTCCACCATGCCCAGCAGCGCCGACAGCTTGGGGCGCTCGCCCACTTCGAAATCATTGAAATCGGGTTCGCCAATCGCACGCAGGATTTCACGGGCACGGTCCGCACGGAAGTTCAGACAGAAGAAGCCGTCGCCGTCATGCACGCCTTCGAACCCACCGATCACAACCGGCTTGATGAACTCGTCCAGCACGTCCTGCTTGTAGCTGTCTTTCACCGCATCTTCGGCGGTCGCGGCCTCAAAGCCCTTGCCGCCCACCATCGCGTCATAGGCCAGCTGCACCCGCTCCCAGCGGTTGTCGCGGTCCATGGCGTAGTAGCGGCCCGACACCGTCGCAATAAATGCGCCCTCGGGCAGGCGCTCTTCCAGCTCGGCCACAAACTTGTCAGCGGACTTGGGCGCCACATCGCGGCCGTCGGTGACCACGTGCATTGCGACGGTCACGCCCGCATCGGTGATCGCCTTGGCGGCGGCCAGCGCGTGCTCGGTGTGGCCATGCACACCGCCGTCCGAAATCAGACCCATCACGTGGGCCATGCCCGCGCTCTCGGTCACTTTGGCGATAAACGCCTGCAATTCTTCGTTCTCGTAGAAAGAGCCATCCTCGATCGCCAGATCGATCTGCCCCAAGTCCATCGCGACCACACGGCCTGCGCCGATGTTGGTGTGACCCACTTCGGAGTTGCCCATCTGGCCGGATGGCAGACCCGCATCGGGACCGTGGGTGATCAGCCGCGCATGGGGGCACTCGTTCCAGATACGGTCAAAGTTGGGCGTCGACGCCAGCGCTGGCGCGTTCGCCGGACTGTCATCACTCAGTCCCCAACCATCCAGAATACATAGAACAACGGGCTTGGGTGCAGTCATGGTGTTACCTCCTAGGCTTGCCCTCTCCTAGCGCAAGGCAAGCGCGGGGTGAACCATCCCTGTATCGGCGAACTGGATTTTTTGGTCAAAAACCGGAAGCAGCCCGATCAGGGGCGCTTATTCGCGGTGATACGGCGCGTTCGACAGGATCGAGGCCGCGCGATACAGCTGCTCGGTCAGCATGACCCGCACCAGCATGTGCGGCCACACCATCTTGCCAAAGCTGATCGCGAAATCCGCCTCGGCGCGCAGGGACGGGTCGATCCCGTCCGCCCCGCCAATCACAAAGGCCAAGTCCTGCGTGCCCGTGTCGCGCCAGCCCGCCATCTTGTCCGCAAACTGGGGCGAGGTCATAAGCTTGCCGCGTTCATCCATGACGACCAGCCGCGAGCCGCTGGGGATCGCCTTGCGCAGCAGATCCGCCTCAGCGCCCATGCCGCGGGACTTCTTATCCTCGACCTCAATGACCTTAGCCGGGCCAAGGCCCAAGGCCCGCCCGGTTCGGTCAAATCGCGTCAGATAGTCGTCAATAAGAGTGGCCTCGGGCCCCGACCGCAGTCGGCCCACCACGCATAAATGCACGCGCATCGTCAGTCCCTAGCGGCGTGCCAGCCTCAGGCGGTGCCCGCAGGCTGCCACATCTTCTCGAGCTGGTAGAACTCGCGCACTTCGGGACGGAACACGTGGACAACAACGTCGCCAGTGTCGATCAACACCCAGTCGCCGCCTTCTTTGCCCTCGATCTTCGAATAGATGCCGAACGCTTCTTTCAGGCGATCGACCAGCTTTTCCGCGATCGAGACAACCTGACGGCTCGAGCGACCCGAAACGATGACCATATAATCACCGATCGAAGAAACACCGCGCAGATCGATCTGCACGACATCTTCGGCCTTGTCATCATCAAGAGAGGTCAGGATACGGGACAAGATGGCTTCACTTGTCACTTCGGCATCCGCTGCCGGAACGGGTTCAGCAGACTGGGCTGCTTGGTTCGTCATAGTCAGGACTTGGTCCTCCTAGATACACGCCGAATAGCCCCGGCGCTGGACATATATATAGCCTACCACTTTTGCGGCTTTCCCTCAATCACCGAGGGGGCATCGCAACGGGCGACTCACTTGGCGCGCCTTCATAACGGGCGTTCGCGGGCTGTTCCACCGGCTGACCCGAAATTTCGAGACTCGCATGCGCCCAGCCAAAGCTCAGGCACAGGGCCAAAATCAGCAGGATTTGCAGCAAGCACAGAGGCTTCGTCAGTATGGTCACGCGCTAAACATCCGTTGGTGAATCACAAGCCGCGGCGTGTAACACGACTTGCCCTTGCAGCGAAGCCCTCTGCGCTGTATTTCCACGCCATGATGGTAATTTTCGATATGGATGATCGCGCACGCCTGCCGTGGCGCTTCTTCGGTGCGATGCACACCGTTCTCGCCCGCCTATAAGGCGGGACCCGAACCACTATTCCATCACATTTTCCAAAGATATCCACGGGAGAGGACCATGACCGCCCCGAAGACACTCTATGACAAGATCTGGGATGCCCACGTTGCCCACGAGGCAGAAGACGGCACCTGCTTGCTGTATATCGACCGTCACCTCGTACACGAAGTGACCAGCCCTCAGGCATTCGAAGGCCTGCGTATGGCCGGCCGCACCGTGCACGCGCCCGAGAAAACCATTGCGGTTCCGGACCACAACGTCCCCACCACCGCGGGCCGTGACGATCCGTCGAACATGCCCGAGGACAGCCGCATTCAGGTTGCCGCTCTGGACACCAACGCAAAAGAGTTCGGCATCCACTACTACCCCGTGACCGACGTCCGTCAGGGCATCGTGCACATCGTCGGCCCCGAACAGGGTTGGACCCTGCCCGGCATGACCGTGGTTTGTGGTGACAGCCACACCGCGACTCACGGTGCGTTCGGCGCGCTGGCCCACGGCATCGGCACTTCGGAAGTGGAACACGTTCTGGCCACCCAGACCCTGATCCAGAAGAAGTCCAAGAACATGAAGGTCGAGATCACCGGCAAACTGATGCCCGGTGTGACCGCCAAAGACATCGTTCTGCGCATCATCGCGGAAACCGGCACCGCTGGCGGCACAGGCTACGTGATCGAGTATTGCGGCGAAGCGATCCGTGACCTGTCCATGGAAGGTCGAATGACCATCTGTAACATGGCCATCGAAGGCGGCGCCCGCGCCGGTCTGATCGCCCCCGACGAGACCACCTTTGAATATGTCAAAGGCCGCCCCCACGCCCCCAAAGGCGCCCAGTGGGAAGCTGCTCTGAACTGGTGGAAGACCCTCTACACCGACGAAGGCGCGCACTTCGACAAAGTGCTGGTCATCGAAGGTGAGTCGATCGAGCCCACCGTGACTTGGGGCACCTCGCCCGAGGACGCACTGCCGATCAGCGCCGTCGTTCCCACCCCCGCCGACTTCCAAGGCGGCAAGGTCGAAGCGGCTGCCCGCTCGATCGAGTACATGGGTCTGACTTCGGGCACTCCGCTGACCGACATCGAGATCGACACCGTGTTCATCGGGTCCTGCACCAACGGCCGCATCGAAGACCTGCGCGCCGCTGCAGAAATCTTGAAGGGCAAGAAGGTCAAAGAAGGCATGCGTGCCATGATCGTTCCCGGTTCGGGTCTGGTCCGCGCTCAGGCTGAAGAAGAAGGTCTGGCAGACATCTTCAAGGAAGCCGGTTTCGAATGGCGCCTTGCTGGCTGCTCGATGTGCCTTGCCATGAACCCCGACCAGCTGAAGCCAGGAGAGCGTTGCGCCGCAACCTCGAACCGCAACTTCGAAGGTCGTCAGGGCCGTGGTGGCCGTACGCACCTGATGTCGCCCGCGATGGCAGCAGCCGCTGCGATCACCGGCAAGATCACCGACGTGCGCACTCTCGCCTGATAAATCCCGCCGCCTGCGTCAGGCGGTCATGTATGTACGTAAGCCATACGTGATCCAGACGCAGGCCATACCCACCTTTTTCGGAAGGAAGACAGGATATGGACAAGTTCGAAAAACTCAGCGGGATCGCCGCACCCATGCCGTTGATCAACATCGACACCGATATGATCATCCCCAAGCAGTTCCTGAAAACCATCAAGCGTTCGGGCCTCGGCGTGAACCTGTTTGATGAAATGCGCTACGACGACAACGGCAACGAAATCCCTGATTTCGTGCTGAACAAGCCCGCCTACCGCGAAGCCGAGATCATCATTGCCGGTGACAACTTTGGCTGTGGCTCGTCGCGCGAACACGCCCCTTGGGCGATCAAAGATTTCGGCATCAAGTGCGTGATCGCACCCAGCTTTGCCGACATCTTCTTCAACAACTGCTTCAAGAACGGCATCCTGCCGATCGTTCTGCCCCAAGAGCAGGTCGACGTGCTGATGAAGGACGCAGAAAAAGGCGCCAACGCCCGTATGGAAGTGGATCTGGAAGCCCAGACCATCACCACCTCGGACGGCGAGACCTTTGCCTTTGAAGTCGACGCATTCCGTAAGCATTGCTTACTCAATGGCCTCGATGACATCGGCCTGACCCTCGAAAAGAAAGCTGCAATTGATTCTTACGAGTCGGCAGCAGCGCAGGCGCGTCCTTGGGTCTAAGACCCTGACAAAACACAAGATATAGATGGGGGCCGTATTTCGGCCCCTTTTTTGCTTACGGTTTGATGCAGAATAGCACCAGCTTTTCCCCGAATCCGCCCCAATATGTAAGTAACGTACTTACAGGTATTGAGACCTGACCCCGATATTGGCAGCATTGTGTCAAGATTGAGGCATTCCGCACCATAAGCGGATCAGGTGGGTCAAAAGGCACGGCAAAAAAGGCCAAGCCCGCCCTGGTAGAAAGGTAGAGCAGTGTTCACACGTTTTGTGAGCGCACTTGTGCGCGCGATATTCGTTGTGCTGTTGATCGCGACCCCGTGGCTGTTGCTGCCCGGTCCGAATGACAGTGCGCCCATCGTCCTTCTGGTGGCGATCTTTGTCGGCTGGCTCGTCTTTTCGGAATACATGACCGAATACCCCAGCCTGATCGAGTTCCGCGACGCCCCCCCGTACAACCGTCTGCGGTTCGGCGCCCTGTTTGCGACCGTTCTGGTGCTGACGCTGATCCAGCGCGGCATTGCGCATCCCAGCCCCATCAGCGAGCTGTTTACCGCGATCTCGCACGTGGTCGGCGATGCGCTCGACTTCCCGTTCTCGCCCGTGCGCCTGATGGTTCTATCCCTGCCCGAAGGCGCCCACGCCGTCGATGTTGACATGCTGCGTCGCACCTCGGCGATTGCCTATCTGATGTCGCTCATCTCGTTGGTTTTCTTCATCTTTATCATGTGGCTGAACGGCTGGCCTCGCCAGAATGGCAGCTTCAATGTGTGGACCAACCTGCCCACCTTTGACCCCACCGGTGGGGGCGATGTGGTCGGCCGTCTGAACCGCGACGCCAATCTTTACGTGGCCTTAGGCTTTTTACTGCCATTCTTGTTCCCGGCCTTTCTGCAGGCCGCTGCGGGGATCGTTGACCCGATCGCTGTGGCCCAACCGAAGTCACTGATCTGGACCGTCAGCCTATGGGCCTTTGTACCGTCGAGCCTTTTGATGCGGGGCATTGCCACCGCCCGCGTCGCATCGATGATCGCGGACAAACGTCGCCGGTCCATGGACCGCGACACCGAGGATATGCACGTCTTCGGCTGATCCTACTGGCGCTGCTGGCATGCTTTGCGGAGCTGGCCCACGCCGATCCCATTCGCATCGCGACCTACAACACAGAGCTTGGCCGCAAAGGGCCGGGCATTTTGCTGCGTGACATCCGGCGCGGCGACGATCAGGTCAACGCCGTTCTGCAGGTGCTGATTCAGGCAAACGCCGACATCCTCGCATTGCAGAGCATCGACTGGGATTACCGTGGCCAGACCCTCGGAGCCTTCGTGGACGCGCTCGCGGCCCAAGGCCTGAGCTATCCGCACACACTGTCCCTGCGCCCCAATGCGGGAATGCACATAGCGGGCACCGATCCCCCGCAAAACCACAGCTTTGGTCGATTCGCAGGGGCCGAGGGGATGGCCTTGCTTTCGAAATTCCCAATCGACCGCACGCAGGCCCGCGACTACGCCGAACTTGGATGGCGCGCCCTGCCGTGGACACACGCTCCAGCGGGAACACACCCGGATCAACGCCTCTCGACCATGGGGCATTGGGTGGTGCCGATCCAGACGCCCGATGGCCCGCTCAGTCTCATGGTTTTCCACGCCACGCCCCCTGTCTTTGACGGCCCCGATGATGCCAACGGCCTGCGCAACGGCGACGAGATCCTGTTCTGGCAACACCTGCTGGATGGGGACTATGGCCCGCCGCCCGAACGCTTTGTGATCATTGGGGATTTCAACAATGATCCCAACGGGGGAGAGGGCCTCAAGGCCCCCCTGAACGCGCTTTTTACCGATCCTCGCCTGACACCCATCCACGCCACAGGTGCCCAAGGCACAGCCACCGTGGACTGGTCTGGTATCGGCCTGCCGCCAATGCGTGTCAGCTACATTCTGTCCGACAACGGGATCAACGTACCCGCCAGCGGCATCCTATGGCCGCCCCCCGATGATCCAAGGTCCCAGATCATTGCTTCCGCCAGCCGGCACCGTTTGGTGTGGGCGGACATCGAGATGCCCCGAAACACGCAAGAAAACGTCACTCAGCCTGCAAAACAACAGCTGCGGTTCCTTGACCCTCTTCGCGCCAATCGGTAGGCCATCTGCCAACTCTTGGGACATTCAAAAGGACCATCGCACATGAGCAATCCTTCGCTTCTTATCCTGCCTGGTGACGGCATCGGCCCCGAAGTCATGGCGCAGGTTCGCCGCATCATCGACTGGTTCGGTGACAAGCGCGACCTTAAGATCGACGTGAGCGAGGACCTCGTCGGTGGTGCAGCGTATGACGCGCACGGCACCCCTCTGCACGACGACACCATGGCCAAAGCGCAAGAAGTCGACGCGGTTCTGCTGGGTGCCGTTGGCGGCCCCAAGTACGACGTTCTGGACTTCTCGGTGAAGCCCGAGCGCGGCCTGCTGCGCCTGCGCAAGGAAATGGACCTTTATGCGAACCTGCGCCCCGCGCAGTGCTTTGACGCGCTGGCCGACTTCAGCTCGCTGAAGCGTGACGTGGTTGCCGGTCTGGACATCATGATCGTGCGCGAACTGACCTCGGGCATCTACTTCGGCGAGCCGCGCGGCATCTTCGAAGAAGGCAACGAGCGCGTGGGCATCAACACCCAGCGTTACACCGAGTCGGAAATCGAACGCGTTGCGCGTTCGGCGTTCGAACTGGCCCGCCGCCGCGGCAACAAGGTCTGCTCGATGGAAAAGGCCAACGTGATGGAATCGGGCATCCTGTGGCGCGAAGTCGTCCAGAAGGTACACGACGAAGAATATGCGGACGTCGAGCTGTCGCACATGTACGCGGACGCAGGTGCCATGCAGCTCTGCCGCTGGCCCAAGCAGTTTGACGTCATCGTGACCGACAACCTCTTTGGCGATCTGCTGTCGGACGCGGCTGCGATGCTGACCGGCTCGCTCGGTATGCTGCCGTCTGCTTCGCTGGGTGCCCCCATGGCAAACGGCCGCCCCAAGGCGATGTACGAACCGGTACACGGCTCGGCTCCTGACATCGCAGGTCAGGGCAAAGCCAACCCGATCGCATGTATCCTGTCGTTCGCAATGGCTCTGCGCTACAGCTTTGACCAAGGTGCCGAAGCTGACCGCCTGGAAGCAGCGGTTGCCAAGGTTCTGGAAGACGGCGTGCGCACCGCAGATCTGCTGGGTGAAGAGGGCGTTGACCCCGTCTCCACCGAGGGCATGGGTGATGCAGTTCTGGCGGCTCTGGACGCCAGCCTCTGATAAACCTGCACATTCACGAATGTATGAGGGGGGCCTTGCGGGCCCCTTTCTTTTTGGTTTGATGGGCCTAGGGTTACCCCAGTTCCTTGCACTCCCTCCCCCTCCAAGGAGACTTCTTATGTCCACACCCCCTGCGACTGAACAGTCGAACATCAAGGGTGCCATCTTTGCGCTGATCGCGTTCGGGCTCTATTCGGGCCACGACGTACTGGTCAAAGTGCTGGGTGCAAACCATCACCCCTTCCAAATCGTTTTCTACAGCGTCCTGCTCAGCTTTCCCTTCCTGACCGTGGTGCTGATCCAACGCAAAGAGCCCTCGACTCTGCGCCCTGCCACCCCTGCATGGACCTACGCGCGGACGATCGCCGTGGTCTTTACAGGCGTCTGTGCGTTCTATGCCTTCTCGGTGCTGCCGCTGGCGCAGGTCTACGCCATGGTCTTTGCCACGCCGCTCCTCATTACCGTTTTGTCCATCCCCGTCCTTGGGGAAAAGGTCGGCCCCCGCCGCTGGGGTGCTGTGATCGTCGGTCTGATCGGCGTCATGGTCGTCTTGCGGCCCGGCTCGTCTGAACTGACCTTGGGCCACTTTGCCGCCCTTGGCGCGGCCGTCGGCGGATCGTTCGTGTCGATCATCGTGCGCCGCATCGGGTCGAAGGAAAGCGATATGGTCCTGCTTCTGTATCCCCTGATCGCCAACATCGTGATCATGGGTATGCTTATTCCTCTGGAATACCGCCCCATGCAACTGTGGGAACTGGGCACTGTCGCCTGCGTGGCGCTGCTATCCCTTCTTGCGATGAGCTTCCAGATCCGCGCCTACAAAACCGGCGAGGCGGGCATCGTTGCACCGATGCAGTACAGCCAGATGATCTGGGCCATCTTTTACGGCTACATGTTCTTTTCCGAATATCCCGACTTCTACACCCTTCTTGGGGCGGGGATCATCATCGCCAGCGGCGTCTACATCGTGATGCGCGAAGGCGCCAGAAAAGACACCCAAGCGCCGGTCACCAACACCGCTGTTCGGTTCGAGACCGGCACCACCCCGCGCTATACGCTTTTGTTCCTACGCAGAAGCAAGAAACGCCAAAGCACTCTTGCCAAGCAAAGCTAGGTGCGATAATCGGCCCGACACGGTCGGAGTGTAGCTCAGCCTGGTAGAGCACTGTCTTCGGGAGGCAGGGGCCGGAGGTTCGAATCCTCTCACTCCGACCAATAAAACAAGGCGCCCTCAGGGGCGCCTTTGTGCGTTCTTGGGCACGGTTTTCAGGGGTGCGCCGCGCGATAGGCGCTGGGGCTTTGCCCCGTCCAACGCTTGAACGCGCGGACAAATGACGACGCCTCGGAAAAGCCCAGCAGATAGGCCGTCTCCATCACCGAAGCCTTCTGCGCAGTCAGGTAGTCCTGGGCCATTTGACAGCGCAACTGGTCATGCACCTCGGCAAAGGTCACGCCTTCGTCCTTCAGGCGCCGGTACAGTGTCTGACGACTCATGCCCAGATCCCGTGCGACATCATCCATCGACGCCGACCCCTGATGCAGATCTGGCAGCAAAGCCGCCTCAACCCGCGCCCGCGTACTCTCGGCTTTTTGCAAACTCTCCAACAAGGCCTCGGCATGGCGGGTATAGAGGCCAAAAGCATAGGGCTTCGGCGCGGCATTCAGCCCATTCAGACATCCAGCATCCAACGCCAAGGCATTGCGCTCCGCCCCGAACGTCACTGGTGCCCGAAATACCTCAGTATAGAGCGCTGCGTGGGGCGGCTCGGGGTAGGTCAGGTACACGCCCTGCAAGAACACCGCCCCTGGCATCATCCGCCGGAAATTCACAACAAAATTCGCAAAGGTCTGTTCAATCGCGGTGGGGGAGGCATTGGCGTTTGGAAAGTGATCTATGAGCCAAAGGGTTTCTGCCTCCTTCAGCAATTCGAACCGATCCGGTGCGCTCAAAATCTCCACGTCCGCGATGATCCGGGCATAACGATTCACTTGCGCGATACCGTCTTCCAGCGGCCCTGCAGCATCAATGATCAACCCGATGATCGACAGTTTATCCAGCCCCGTCTCGGCAGCATACCGCAGGGCGATCCCCGTATCCCCGCTGATCCCGATGGCAGTCCCCATCATAGCACCGTACGACCGCACCGGCACGCGCCCATCGGGGTCCAGCAGAACCGTCTCTTCTATCCCAGAGGCCTGCATCAATGCCGCTCGCGGCACCCCCCTCCCTACAGCGTAGTCCAGAAAAGAAGCGGCCATACTTGCCATCACCGTCGGTTCAGTCATGTGCCTGTTCCTCTTGCTCGCGCGCCTTCACAAGCGCGTTGGTCCTTGCCCAAAGGTCTGCTGCCCCTTGACCAGAAAAGTGTTGACCCCACCTACCCTAGGTTGATGGAATTCTGACTGTCTCTCAAGGGAATGGTGCATGGACGAACGCCCCGAACACGATGATCATAGCCAGCGCGGCCTACGCCATGTGCGCGAACTCGAAGGACACCTCGCGTGGCTCGACACCTTTTCGGGGGTCGCCTTGGGCGTTCTGTCCGCTGCATCGGGGATTTACACATATCTTGGCGTTTCTGGACTGCTGGATGACACGGGCGCATTTTCCTTTTTTGCGGCAGCGGCGTATTCAATCGCGGTATCGGTCGGGATTTTCGTCTTCTGGTCCTACATGCTGCGGCTTTTGCCCGCGATGCAGAACACCGGAAACAAGCTGAAGCTCACCGGCGCGATGGCCTTGGGCTGCGCAGCGATCATTGCGATGTCGTCCTGGCTGAATGCCGCTGCGCTGGCTGGTGCCGCAGCCGTCGAACAGCACCTCGCGACCACGGTCCAAAGCTACCAAAGCGCACTCGAGGAATCCCACGACATCGCCATTTCCGCCCAAGCGCTGGAACGCGACGTCGCCCGCGTGCGCCAGTCGTTCGAGGATCTGTCTGCCCAAGAGGCAGACGGCAACCTGTCCGGCCTTGCGGGGCGCGGCGCCGTCTTCCGTGTTCTCTCCCAGAAGGCGTCTGAGCTTTCGGCGCTCGAAGAGCAGATCGCTGCCCAATCCCCCCTGATCGACTCCGCCTTTGACGAAGGGAACGCCCTCCTGTCTCAGATGCGCGCGCTGATCGTTGAACAAGGCCCCGTAGAAGCCCGCAGCGTCGCCTTCAGCGAAGAAGCCGTACGGCTTGCCGGTCTGGTGGCGCAGCTTCGTCAGTTGTCCGTTGCCCCGCTTGTGGATCGCGCGGCGGCGGACTTGTCAGCGTCTGTCGTCTTGCCCGAACTCGACGGCAGCACACCCGACGGACAAATGGCGCAGCAGCAGACGATCTCTTCGGTGATGGATGTGTTGCAACTGCGCGCCGACTCTTTGGCGCAGGCGGCAGACCAAGTGCTCGCCCGTCCCGCTCCTGCCGACGTGGTCTATACGCCGGTCTCGGCTGCGGATGCGGTGATCCTGTATGCGGGCAACTTCGTGCCGTCTTGGGCGGGCGCGATTGCGATCGACCTTTTGCCTGCCGTGCTGGTCCTGATCCTGATGGTCACCCAGTCAGCCATCCGCGAAAACCGCCACACCGCCCCCGCCGTCGATGGCCTGACCTTGGGCGAATTGCGCGCGGCCATGTACGCCATGCGCGAGGTAGAACAGGACAGCACACCGCGCCCAACGCCTGCACCTGCCCCCATGCCCAAGCCGGACACATCTGACACATGAGCGAGACGGACACCGTAGACACACGCTCTGCCAAGCCCATTCGCCGTGCCATTCTGGCCATCTTGTGGGTGCAGATCGGGATCGGCGCGTTTCTGGCAGGATCAGATGTGATGTCGGGCTTGGACGGAGTGATGCGCCCGTCCAGCGCCCCCAGCTTTGATCAGCCCGTTCGGCCCGGAGATCAAACCCGACGGTTCGAGCCCGCGAACGCGCCGGACCTCACCACTGATCCCAGCCGGCGCACCCCCTTTCCGGGCGGCGATAATGTACCTAGCCGATTGGCCTTCGAAGCCGCCGACGGCACCGCCTTTGTCAAAGGGCAGATCACGCCCGGTGACGCAGTCCGGTTCGACGAATGGCTCGCCACGGTGGACGTCGACCGAGTGCGGCTGATGTCCCCCGGCGGATCGGTGCAGGACGCATTGCACATTGGCCGAACCATCCGCAAAAACGCGCTAGAGACGGTGATGCTGGCAGGCGACTTTTGCTATTCCGCTTGTCCCTACGTGCTCGCAGGCGGCACCAGCAGACAGATTGACGACGAAGCCTCGGTCGGGGTGCACCAGCATTACTTTGACGAAAATACGGTGCTGCCCGCTTTTATCGCGGTCGAGAATATCCAGCGCGGTCAGGCAGAGGTCGTCGCCTATCTGACCGAGATGGGCATTGATCTGCGGGTAACAGAGCACGCCCTCTCGACCCCGCCGGATGAGATCTACGTGCTCGTCCCCGAAGAACTGGTCGAGTACGGCTTTACCACCGCCGAGGAGGCGTAACGCTTAGGCGTTGCGCTGGATGATGGCGATCCCGACACACACCAGCGCAAGGCCCGAAAACACCGTCCGCGTGATGTTCCAAACCTGCCACGGCTCTGAATAGTCGGTCCAGATGCGGCTGGCCTCGGCCACCTCCGTATCGAGCGTGACGTCGAGTGCGCCAAGTGCTTCGTTCATCGGGACGTTCACCAGCATTGTCAGAAACAGGCCCCCGAACAGGTAGAGGAGCGCGCCCGCTCCGACCCACAGTCCAGCGGCTCGCGCACCGGAGCGCAGCGCCAATATCGCCGCCGCGCCTAACACAAGGGGCGTGCCAAAAAATGCAGGGGCGAAGACCGCGTTTCGGACGGACGCGTTCATTTCTTGCATCGCGATAATCGCCACACGCGGATCCGCATGATCCAACCCCCACATGGTCGAGCAGACCCATGCATAGAAAAACCCAAAGATCGCCCCGCTGAACAAGAGCGAAAGAACCAGCGCCCCAGACACCAAATCAATTGATCTGGTGGAGTGAACTGTCTGTGTCATCGTCATGAAATACCCCAATCCGTAATGATGTGTACGCCTATACAAAATCCGTAACAAGATGTACGGTTTCGGTCAAGTGATTGGGAGACGCCATGCAGGACGCCAAGAAAGACGCACGGAGCGAACAAATCGAAGAGGCCGCCTATGCGGTTCTGGCAGAGAAAGGATTCGCAGGCGCATCGATGCTGTCGATTGCCAAGCGGGCCAAATGCTCAAACGAAACGATGTACCGCTGGTACGGGGATAAGGTCGGGCTCTTTCGCGCACTCGTCACGCGAAATGCGGATCAAGCTGCAGATGTTCTCAGAGACGCGGCGGCTGAGGATCGCGACCCAATGACCATGCTAGAGCATTTTGGCCCCGTGCTCTTGGATGTCCTGCTTGGCGAAAAAGCTGTGGCCCTGAACCGTGCGGCGGCAGCGGATGGGAGCGGAGTGCTGGGGCTGACCCTCGCCGCGGCCGGACGCGACACCGTGCAGCCGCTGATCGTTGCGGTGATGGAGCGTGCCATAGGGCAAAGGGCGATATCAGGCCCCGCCGAGGCTGCGTGCGATTTGTACTTGTCGCTCCTGATCGGGGACTGGCAAATCCGGCGCGTGGTGGCGCGTGTCCCTGCCCCCTCTACCGAGATGTGCATAGGACGGGCAAAGCGGGCGGTACAGGGGCTGCGGGCTCTGATGCCCGCAAAATGAAAAACCCCCGCCGCAAGGGCGAGGGTTTCTGGCGTGTTTGATCTGAGGACATCAGTCCGAAATTGCGCCTTCTTCGTCTTTGCGCTGCATTTTGTTTTTCAGCACGCGGCCAAAGATAATCGGCATTACGAAGCCGATGATCGCAATCGCCCATAGACCAAGCGACAGGGGGCTATCCACCAGGGTCCACCAGTCACCGTTGTCGATGGTGATCGCACGGCGCAGGTTGGCCTCCATCGAGTTCCCCAGCAGGGTCCCGAGGATGATGGGCACCAGCGGCACATCCAGCTTGCGCAGAACCCAGCCCATGACACCGAAGCCGATCATCACCAGCAGGTCAAAGGACGAGCCCGAGATGCCGTAGATGCCGACAAAGCTGACCATCGCAACCACCGGCATCAGGATGCGCGGGGGCACCATCAGCAGACGGGTAAACAGGCCGACCATCGGGATGTTCATCGCCAGCAGCATGAAGTTCGCGATGAACAGCGCTGCGATCAGACCCCAAACCACATCAGGGTTCTGGGTGAACAGCAGCGGGCCAGGGGTGATGTTGAGCGACAGCAGAACGGCCAGCAGAACAGCGGTGGTACCGGATCCGGGCACACCCAGCGCCAGCATCGGCACCAGAGCACCACCCGCAGCCGCGTTGTTGCCGGTCTCAGGCGCAGCCACACCACGAGGATCGCCGGTGCCGAAAGTGCCTTCTTTGTCGACCAGACGCTTTTCCATCGAGTAGCTGATGAACGAGCCCAGCGATGCGCCCGCACCGGGCAGAACGCCCGCGATGAAGCCCAGAACAGAGGTGCGCAGCATGGTCGGGGTACACTGCTTGATCATCGACAGCGGCGGCGTCAGACGACCAACTTTCAGCTGACGACCTTCGGCGCTGGCTTTGCCGTGACGTTCTTCGAGGAAGATCAAAACTTCGGACAGGGCAAACAGACCCACGATAGCCACAAGGAAGTCGAGACCATCATAGAGGTGCACTTCGCCAAAGGTGAAACGCGGCACGCCGGTTTGGGTATCCACACCGATCATCGCCAGCCCCAGACCAAGAGCAGCGGCGAAAGCCGACTTGGCTTGGTTGGTCGAGCTCACACCACCAAGGGTCATGAACGCCAGAGCGAAAAGGGCGAAGTATTCGGCAGGGCCAAACAGCAGGGCGACTTTGACCAACTGAGGTGCCAGAGCAATCAGCCCCCATGTCGCAAAGAACGCACCAACGAAAGAGGCGATACCTGACAGGGACAGCGCTTCGCCAGCCATGCCCTTTTTCGCCATAGGGTGCCCGTCGAGACAGGTCATCATCGCAGGCTCATCGCCCGGAATGTTCAGCAGGATCGAGCTGATCCGGCCACCATACATGGCGCCATAATACACGGACGTCAGCAGGATCAGCGAAGGTGTCGCCCCCAGACCCAGTGTGAACGCCAGCGGGATCAGAATAGCCACGCCGTTCGACGGCCCAAGGCCGGGCAGCGCGCCCATAACAGTCCCAAGAAAACAACCCAGCAGCGCCAGAAGCAGATTTTCAAAGGTCAGAGCGATCGCAAAGCCATCGCCAAGAGCAGAAAGGATATCCATATCGTGTCTCCTTAGAAGCCGAGCGGGCCACGGGCCAGCGAGAGCCCGAGCACGAGGTGGAAGATGACGTAGATGCCAACCGAGGTTCCGACGCCTGTGGCGACAGATCCGATGATGGTCGAGCCCAAACGCCACGCCAGATAGGTGGCAGCGATTGCGGTCGCGAAGACAAATCCGATGATCGGCAGGAACTCTGCGTACAGGACCATCACGACGACTGCGGCCGCGATTTCGACGAAACGACCAAAGTCAGGCCAATGAGGCTCTGGATCGGGTTTGATCGCAATCACGGCAGAGCTGATGCCGAGGATCGCTGCGATAATCAGGGGAAATGCTTTGGGGCCGACTGCGTCCGACAAAAAGCTCTCTTCGATGGCAAGGGCAGACATTGCGTACCCGATGGCCAGAAGAACGCCGAACACGCCAAAGATACGATCACTCATCAAGGATCTCCTGAGACGGCTATGGTTTGAATAAGGAAAGGGACGCCGCATGAAGGGGAGAGGCGGCGTCCCTAAAGTCTACACAGGGGGGCTGCGTAGAATTACTTGATGATCCCGATCTCTTTCGAGATGTTCTGGATCTGGTCTACCGAACCCGACACGAAGTTCTGGAACTCATCGCCGCGCAGGTCGAGCGGTGCCAGACCGTTTGCTGCCATGATGTCTTTCCACTCGGCCGATTCATACAGGTCACCGATTTTCGAAACCCATGCGTCGTATGCTTCGTCGCTCATGCCAGCGGGAGCGTAGAAGCCGCGCCAGTTTGCGCCGATCGCGTCGATGCCCTGCTCTTTTGCAGTCGGGAAGTCAGCGAATTCGCCACCCAGACGCTCGGGCGACAGAACTGCGATAACTTTGACGTCGCCGCTGTCCACAAAGCCTTTTGCTTCGGAAACGTCGCCGGTGAACGCCTGAACCGAGCCAGCCAGCAGCTGGGTCACAGCTTCGCCGCCGCCATCAAACGCGATGTATTTTACCGAACGGACATCTTCGACGCCGTATGCGTTTGCTGCGATCAGAACCTTCAGGTGGTCCCAGCCGCCAACAGCCGAGCCGCCAGCAACCGATACCGAGGTGGGATCGTTTTTGATCATGTCCAGCAGTTCGGGCAGGGTGTTCACTTCGCTGTCGGCTGCAACGGCGATGACACCGTAGTCCGCACCGATCGACGCCAGCCAGCGCACCTGGTCATAGGTGTTGCCGGGATATGCGCCCTGCGCCAGACGAGTCGCAGTTGCGGTCGAACCTGCAACGATCAGGTCATTATCGTCGCCGCGCTTGTTCACGACTTCGGCAAATGCCACACCACCGCCGCCACCGGCGAGGTTCACGACCTGCATAGTCTTTTCGATCAGACCGAGGTCCTGCATGGATTTACCAACTTGACGGCAGGTGAAGTCCCAGCCACCACCGGGGTTTGCGGGAGCGATACACTCGGGGTTCTCGGGCTGCCAGCCTTCGGCGGACGCTGCAAATGCAGATGCACCCAGCATCAGGGCGGCCACGGTCATACGAGTCGCTTTAAAGATCATTGATGTTCTCCTCCACAGTGATCCTTCGGGCAGATCTGTGTCTGTCCGGTCTGAACCCGCCTACGCTGCATGTGTTTGCAGTCTCCTCGTGGCGGGCTATGAAGGAGTTAAGTAGCGATGAAAGCTGTCGCGAACCTGTCAATTTGACAGCAAAGCGCCGGCAGATAGATCCGATAGAGGAAAAAGATGCGCATTCTGATTGTCGAGGACGCCACCGACATGGCAGAGGCCATCGCGATTCGCCTAGGCAAGGCAGGTATGGCCTGTGACATGGCCGAATCGTGCGAGGCAGCCGAAGATTTCCTCGCTGTGCAGCGCTATGATGCCTTGGTTCTCGATATCAACCTTCCTGATCGCACAGGGACAGAGTTGCTGGCCGACCTGCGCGCGCGCGGTGTGCGGACGCCTGTTCTGATGCTGACCGCACTGTTTTCCGTGGATGACCGCGTGTCCGCACTGAACCTCGGGGCTGATGACTATCTCGTAAAGCCCTTTGATTACAGGGAACTAGAGGCCCGCCTCCGCGCTCTTGTCCGCCGCGAAGCAGAACAGAAGACTGACACACTGACCCTTGGCCCTTTGAAATTTCAGCCGTCGACGATGACTGCAGATATAGCAGATACGCCCTTGGACCTGACCCGACGCGAGGCGGCTCTGTTGGGGCTTTTGCTGCGAAACAGTGGCAAAACTCTGAACAAAGAGCGGCTCTATGACGGCCTGTTCGCGTTTGAAAACGCGGACGTGGGGCTGAATGCAATCGAGCTGTATATCGGCCGTCTGCGCAAGAAACTGGCGGGCAGCGGCGTCTCGATCGAGACCCAAAGACGGCTCGGATATCGGATCTGTCTGGATGAATGAGCCTTTGACAGCCACCGCGCGACAGCGATCTTTGTCGTCACGTGTGGTGATAGGTGTGCTTTCGCTTTTGCTGATCGGTGGAATCATTGTTGCCATCGCGAGCTTTGCCTACGGCCGCCAAGCTGCCCGCCAAGCTTATGACCGCCTGCTCTTAGGCGCTGCTAACGACATCACGGAATCGATTACGATAATCGGGGGCGAACCGTTGACCGACCTGCCGGTCTCGGCCTTCCAACTCTTGGCGCTGGCCCCAGATGATCGCGTGGCATACGCCGTGCGCGGCTCGCGCGGGCAGCTTTTGACAGGCCAAGACCACGTACGCCTGCCGCAATCGAGCACGACTAGCGGCCCCGTGTTCTACGATGCCCCCATGCAGGACGAGGCTGCGCGGTTCGTGACTGTGTACCGCCGCTTTGCCGAGCGGGACTTTTCGGGCACGGTCAGCGTAACGGTCGGACAAACGCTCGCCGCGCGGAATGTCATGGCTTTGGGACTGACCCGCGACGCCCTGATCGCTTCGCTCGTGGCTGGACTTGCGCTGATGGTTCTGGCCACGCTCGTGATCCGCAATGCGATGGCCCCGCTTAACAAGATCGCCGATGAACTCCTAGACCGAGATCCCTACGATCTGACCCCCATGGACCGGAACGTGCCCGCCGAAGTGTCCGTCATGATCGACGCCATGAACCGGTTCATGCTGCGGCTGGACCGCCAAGTCAGCAGCATGCGACACCTTATTTCGGATACCGCGCACCAACTGCGCACGCCCGTTGCCGCTATCCGAGCTCAATCAGAGCTGATCGTCGAAGCCACAGACGAGGACGTGCGAAACCAGATGGTCACCCGCCTGACGCGCCGCTCGCGATCCTTGGGCGAACTTTTGGACCAGATGCTGTCCCGTGCGCTCGTGATCCACCGATCAGACAGCGCGCCGCCCTTGCCAGTGGATTTACGCGACATCGCTCTGAACGTCGTCGAGACCAGGGATCACGAACTGCTCTCGCCCGAAACAGTGGTGGAACTGCGGATCGGGCCAGACGAAGTGATTGTTTTGGCCGACGAAATTTCTTTGGTCGAGGCGGCGAAAAACATGTTCAACAACGCGTTGCGCCATGGCCAGTCGCCCGTGGTTATCGGGGTATCCCAACATGGCGACACGGCCGAAATCTGGGTCGAGGATGCGGGTTCTGGCCCGCCCGCCGACATTCTAGACCGCATCGGCGAACGCTTCGAACGCAGCGCCGCCTCTACGGGGCGCAGTGCGGGGCTGGGGCTGTCAATCGTGCGCTCGGTCGCCAACGCTTTCCAAGGGGAACTGAGCATGGGACGTGGTGACAGCGGCTTTCGGGTGACCTTTACTCTGCCTGCCAGAACCGGAGGCTCCGAATGATCCGCAAAGCGCTCTATGCCCTCATGTTCTGCGGCTCAGCCCTCAGCGCTCAAGCCGAAGAAGCTGTAGCAGTATTTGGCGATGAAACCGCGCGGTCGATGCTGTTCCGGTCGACCACTGACATCCGCGTCCTTGGCCCCACCATCGAAGAATTCGTGCGGCTCAACCCCGATGTCCGTGTCATCTACGAGCAATGGGGATCGAATGCACTCTTCGCCGAGTCCAAGAAAGACTGCGAAGCAGGTACAGGCGCAGACGCCATTCTGTCCTCAGCCGTTCATCAGTTGGTTTCCTTGGTGAACACTGCCTGCGCGGCGCCTTATCGGTCCCCCCTGACGGCCGCGCTCCCGAACGACCGCCGCTGGCGGGACGAACTCTGGGGCATCACCCGCGAAGCCGCCGTCATCATCTACAACACCGCCCTCCTACCCGAACAAGATGTACCGCACAGTCGGTTCGAGCTCTTGGACCTGATGCGTCAGGACAATCCGGCCTACGAGGATCGCATCGCGACCTACGATATCGAAGCCTCTGGGCTTGGGTATCTCTTCGCATTTTCCGACAGTATCGAGGCCAGCACCTTTGGTGCTCTCCTCGAAGGGTTCAGCCGCGTAGACGCGGTCGCCACATGCTGCTCGAACGAGATTATCGAGGGAGTGAGTTCAGGGCGCTACCTGATCGCGTATAATGTGCTTGGTTCTTACGTCAGCACGCAATACCGCGACAACGTCAGCGTGGTCATGCCAGAGGATTACACGCTCTTCCTATCCCGCGCCTACATGATCCCGCGCAATGCGGGGAACTCAGGTGCCGCCACAAGGCTCCTTGATTTTCTGCTCTCTAGCCAAAGCAACGCGCTCTTGCGCGATAGCGGCCTTGTCATGCGCCGCGATCCCGAAGAAACCTTTCTTCCTGAAAGCTCGGAACGAGTCATTCCCATCAACCCGATGCTTCTGGTCGCCCTGGACCAACACCGGCGCAAGCGTTTTATCGCGCAGTGGCGTGCCACTTTCGGTGCACCACAATTCCTGTCCCCATAAATAGGAAAGGCGCAGGCCAGTGAGGAGGGACCTGCGCCGAAAAGCGCCACTTGGGATAGACCTAGGGGAGTCAGGTGGCGCAAAGCGTAGAGCGCGTGAGGAAACGACGCTCTCGCCCATTATCAAGGCTAAACATGCCGCCACGGCCCTCGATCACATCAATGATCAAATCCGTATGTTTCCACACCTCGTACTGGCTACCAGAGATGTAGAATGGCATCTCGCCAATCTCTCCCATTAAAACATCGTGTTCACCAACGCGGAAATCACCTTGCGCGTAACACATCGGGGCCGAGCCATCACAGCAGCCTCCGGATTGATGGAACAAGACAGGCCCATGATCAGCAACGATCTCGGAAAGCAGTTCCAGCGCTTCGGGAGTGGCAGTCACCTTGTCCAGTTTTTCAGACATGACCCGTCTCCTTCATCTTGGCGAAAATACCCTCGGGGGGTGTGGGGGGCCGAAAGCCCCCCACATGGTCGTAGCTTAGAAGAAGCCCAGTTTCTGGGGGCTGTAGCTGACCAGCATGTTCTTGGTCTGCTGATAGTGATCCAGCATCATCTTGTGGGTCTCGCGGCCTACACCCGACTGCTTGTAGCCACCGAACGCTGCGTGTGCAGGATAGGCGTGGTAGCAGTTGGTCCAGACGCGACCGGCCTGAATGGCGCGGCCAAAGCGGTAGCAGGTGTTCGCATCACGCGACCATACGCCTGCACCCAGACCGTAGAGTGTGTCGTTTGCGATCTCGAGAGCCTCGTCGGCATCCTTGAAGGTGGTGACCGAAACAACGGGGCCAAAGATCTCTTCTTGGAAGACGCGCATCTTGTTGTGGCCCTTCATGACGGTCGGCTTCACGTAGTAACCGTTCGCCAGATCGCCATCCAGAGTGTTGCGCTCGCCGCCGATCAGAACCTCGGCACCTTCCTGACGACCAATGTCGAAGTAGCTCAGGATCTTTTCCATCTGCTCGCTCGACGCCTGCGCACCGATCATGGTGTTGGGGTCCAGCGGGTCGCCCTGAACGATGGCTTCAACACGCTTCAGAGCACGCTCCATGAAGCGGTCGTAGATCGATTCGTGGATCAGTGCACGGCTGGGGCAGGTGCAGACCTCGCCCTGGTTCAGCGCGAACATCACGAAGCCTTCGATCGCTTTGTCAAAGAAGTCGTCGTCTGCGTTTGCCACGTCTTCGAAGAAGATGTTCGGCGACTTGCCACCCAGCTCCAGAGTCACGGGGATCAGGTTTTCCGATGCGTACTGCATGATCAGACGGCCGGTCGATGTTTCACCGGTGAACGCGATCTTTGCAATGCGCTTCGAGGTTGCCAGCGGCTTACCTGCTTCAAGACCAAAGCCATTGACGACGTTCAGAACGCCTGCGGGCAGTGCTTCTGCGATCAGTTCGCACAGAACCATGATCGCTGCAGGGGTCTGTTCTGCGGGCTTCAGAACCACACAGTTACCGGCGGCCAGCGCGGGTGCCAGCTTCCAGCAGGCCATCAGCAGGGGGAAGTTCCAGGGGATGATCTGGCCAACGACACCCAGAGGCTCGTGGAAGTGGTACGCGATGGTGTCCGCGTCAATTTCCGAGATCGCACCCTCTTGCGAGCGCAGAACGCCAGCAAAGTAACGGAAGTGGTCGATCGCCAGCGGCAGGTCAGCCGCCATGGTTTCGCGGATCGGCTTGCCGTTGTCCCAAGTTTCACATGTCGCCAGAAGCTCCATGTTCTCTTCCATGATGTCTGCGATTTTCAGCAGAGCAGCCGAACGCGCTGCAGGCGCGGTGTGGCCCCACGCAGTTTTCGCTGCATGTGCTGCGTCCAGCGCTGCCTCGATGTCGCTTTCGTCGGAACGTGCGATTTCACAGATTTTGCCGCCGGTGACGGGGCTGCCGTTGTCAAAATAACGGCCGTTCTTCGGCGCAACAAATTGGCCATTAATAAAGTTGTCGTAGCGCTCCTTGAAGGGCGACACGCGTGCTGCGGAGCCGGACTGAGCCATCTCGTTCATAATCATTCCTCCTCGTTGACCCGGCTATCCTCCAGCCGGGATTGGCAACAGCCTCGCCTAACAAGGGGGTTTTGCGCAGCCCCACCAAAGTCTCATTGTTGGCGACGGTGTCTCAGGAATGAGACAGTCAGTGAGTCTTTTCCGAGATTCCAAGGCGCTTCATGCGGCGGTATAGGGTCGCCCGACCAATTCCGAGGGCCTTCGCCGCCGCTGAAACGTTCCCTTCGGCCCGTGATAGGGCACGAACGACCGCAGCGCGCTCTGCGCCTTCGAAACCTTTGGGTGATTCTTTTGGGCGTCCCAGCACGTCGACCGCTGGAATCGGACGCAGAGAGCCTTCGCTCGGCAGACCCAGCGCCGCACGGGCCAGACGCGTCGCCCCCACAACCAGATCATCGCCATCAACTGCCAGCAAGGCGCCCTCTTTGCCCGCGTCCCCCACATAGATGATCCGGGCCTTTTGATAGGTCGCGCGGAAGTAATCGACCTCGATCTGGCTGGCGGTTTGCTCAACCATCGCCGAGATCAACTGATTGAACCCTTGGGTCTGGTCACTTCGAGCAGACGAGACATCCAAAGCTCCGAGGAGTTGGCCTTCGGGGCCGAAGATCGGTGCGTCCATGCAGCTTAGACCAGTGTTGCGCGCCATAAAGTGGTCTTCTCGGTGGATGGTCACGCGGCAGCGCTCTTCCAGACAGGTACCAATCCCGTTAGTGCCTTCGGCTTCTTCGCTCCAGTTCACACCGGACCAGAGACCCCACTTGGCGAACACATCCGCATCCCCGTCGCTGACGCGATGCTGCAAGACAACACCCTGCGCATCCGTCAACAGAACAGCAAAACCGGATTGCTGAACCAACGCATAAAGGCTGTCCACGCGCGGTGTCGCACTTCGGACGAACCCGTCATTCGACTGAAGCAGATGATCAAGCTCTGTCGCCGACAATCGTTCCGGCCCTTTGTCTGCAGCGGGATCGACACCATGGCGCACCAGAGATCGTCGCCAAGATGCAGCCAAACGGGAGCGTGCCGCTGCCGAGCCGGACTCGACAACGGATAAAACATGGTCTGCGTGGTCACGAAGTTCGGACACTGGCACCTCCCCTATGCTGCCGCCCCGCCATTCTCCTCAGACGGCTGGGCTTGCGGTGGGCAGTGTCCTGCAACAACAAATGGCCCGCAAGGTCTGAAACCGTGCGGGCCATCGTCAATTGGTCCTACGACAGCGGATTACCGCCCGCCGTCTTCGCCATCATCACCCACATCGTTGTCGGTGTGGTCGGGCAAGTCCAATTCCTTGGGCTTGTTGCGGGCGTCCGCAGGATCCGAGACCTCGTCGGCTTCGCCTTCGACGATCTCTTGGTTCTCTTTCTTGACCCGCATCGGAACGGACGAGCCGTCCTTGTTCTCGGCCCAAGTAAGGGTCTGGTAGGGGAACGGGATCTCGATACCGCGCTCATCGAAGATGCGCTTGATGATCTCGTTGTAGGCACGGCCAATACCCCACTGATCACCGGGACGGGTTTTAATACGGCCGCGCAAAACAATGGCACTGTCGCCAAAGCTGTTCAGACCGAACCATTCGAAGTCACCAGTGATCTTGAAGCCGTTCTCACCTTCTTTAAGCTCATTAAAGGCATCAAACATGGCTTCTTTCACCTCGGGCACACTCTCGCGATAGGCCACGCCCATGTCGGCAACAAAGTAGCCGTATTCCATCATGTAGTTGGACACCATGTCGACACTGCTGAACGGAATCATGTGGTAGATGCCCTGATAATCCCGCAGGGATACCGATCGGATGGTCAGCTTTTCGACCACGCCGGTGGTGCCGTTCAGGGTGATCACGTCGCCGACGTTAATCACGCCCTCGAACTGGATAAAGATGCCGGTGATGATGTCCTGCACCATCTTCTGCGCACCAAAACCAATCGCCAGACCCAGCACACCAGCCGAAGCCAGCAGCGGCGCGATATCCAGACCAATTTGCGAGAGCACGAACATCAGCGTGATGATGATCAGCGCAATCGTCGCCGCATTGCGCAGCAAGCTGAGCAGCGTGGTTTCGCGAGAGGTCGGCGCTTTGCCCCAGTCTGGGTTCAGGCGGTAATCGACCCACGACGTCAGCGACAGCCAGATCAGGCAGGACACCGCAAGGATCAGCAGAACACTGATGGTCTTGGCCGAAAGGTTCGCCCCAAAGTTCGACGCCAGTGCCGCCCCAAGGTCAAACACCCCCAGTGCGTTCAGGGCAAAGATCACGACGAACAAGAAGATTACGACGCGCAAGCCCGCCATAACTTTGGGGACAAAGCTGTTCAAACGGGTTTCCAGCAGCGGCAGGCGCTGTTTCCAAGCATCCGGCAGATGTACGCCATTCCTTACAAAATGCGTCAACCAGCCAGAGGCCATCATGCCAAGTAGCACCACAAGCGCGACCTGAGCGGTGTTCACAAAGGTCTGGAACACAACAGTGGTCGAGCGGGTCATTACGATGAGGAACACACCCGCCAGATACAGCAGCACGGGCCAGTGCCAGCTGCGCGCTAGAACACCGGCTGCGCCTTTGGGGGCGCTGTCTTCGTCTTCACCCAAAAGGTAGCTGGCAACATTACCCCGGTTGCGCAGAACCGTCGCGACAATGATCCCCAGCACCAGAAGCGCCAACAACAAGGTCACGGCGCGGCCGGTCATGTAGGACAGATCGTTGTTGACGACGGGCACGACCAGCAGCTGACCATATCCCAAGAGACCAATCAGCAGGTTCAGGCGGCGCGACACGTAACGAGCGGTTTCATCTGTCAGCCGAAACATCCGCAGGCTCGATGTTGCAGGCGAGAAGACCAGACGCACAACCACTTTGATCAGTTCAACCACGAGGAAAGCGTTCAGGTACAGGGTCTGGCGGATACCGATCTCGCCGAATTCGCCAAAGACCATTAGCGCCAGCGCATAGCCCGTAAGCCACGAAATCAGGACGATCAGAACGTCAATCGCACCGGACAGAAAGAACAGACCAACCGAGCGTAGGAAAAGGCTGTCAGACGCTTTGGCTCCCAGGCGCTGGTAGTAATTGGTCGCAAAGTTGCGCAGCAGCAGGAACACGGCGATGGTCGAGACGATGACCAGCCCCAAATCCTTGAATGTCACAAGCAGATCAGATGCGTCCCCAGCACCAAGCGCCGAAAGCGTCGAGAAAGAGAAGGTGATCTGACGCCAAATCTGAGCGCTCTCGGCAGTCAGGTCCTCGGCTAAGGACTTGGTAAAGGTCGCGATTTGCCGACCAAAAGAGACATTTTCCTCGGCGACGGCGGCGACCTCTTCAGCCGCCTTCTCCACCACGGTTTCGTCGGCCTCCTCGCTTGATGCATCCGAGCCGGACGAAGCGCCAGAACCATCAATGTCACGCAACGCCTCAATCAGCTTTTCGCGCGTTGCGTCGTCTTGCAGGACATCAATGAGTTTATCGGTTTCGGAGGATTGGCTATCCAAACTCTGTGAAGAGGTGGTCTCGGCCGAAGTCGCAGTGCTGCTGTCTTGAGCCAGCAAAGCACCGGACCACATCAGCATCAGCGCCATCACACAGGCCAGCATCAGCTTTGACAGGGTCGAAAGGGAGCGAATCATAATGGGAAGGTCTTCTCGATCATATTTTTCAGGTTTTCCGGCCCACATGCAGCAGAGGGATGCGCACGACGAAGCGGGCCGAACAAGGCTATGCTTGAGAACAAAAGCCCCGTGCACGTGAAAGGTTCCCTATCGATTAACCATTTCAACAAAAATTTCACGGGCAAAGCTCTCAAGCCCGCAATCACGTTCCTGTCGGTCGTTTGAAAAAATGCAACAAAACGGGTGACATCGCCAGAGCGTCACAGCACAGTCGGCTGCATGTTTGACGCCGCTCTTCGCCCCTTTATTGATCCCGCCCTCAACCGATTGGGTGCCAAGTTAGCGCGTTTTGGCTGTAGCGCAGATTCGATCACGCTGGTGGGGTTGGCCCTCGGACTTTCGGCAGCTGGAGTCATCGCCTTGGGCCATTTGGGCTGGGGACTGGCACTGATGCTGGCCAGCCGATTGGCCGACGGACTGGATGGTGCCATCGCGCGCGCAACGCGGAAGACCGACTTTGGCGGCTATCTGGATATCACCTGTGACTTTCTATTCTACGGCGCAATTCCTCTGGGGTTCGTTATCCTAGACCCCACTTCGAACGCGCTGGCTGGGGCCTTCTTGCTGACCAGCTTCTACTTCAATGGGGCAAGTTTTCTGGGCTATGCCATCCTTGCCGAAAAGCACCGGATGCACACGTCCGCCCGTGGCTCCAAATCTCTGTATTTCACCGGCGGCATCCTAGAAGGCGCCGAAACCATCGGCTTCTTTATCCTGATTTGCCTGTGGCCTGTGTTGTTTGCCCCCGCGTCCTATGTCTTTGGCGCACTGTGCTTTTTCACCGCTGTGTCGCGCATTCTATTGGCCCGCCAAGTGTTCGGGTCCCCCGTCCAAGAGGAGGAAAAGATTTGATGAAACGCCTGACTGCGGCCTGTGCCGCATCCCTGCTGGCCACAACGGCCTTTGCCCAACCCGATCCCAATGATTGGGATGCCGTCCTCGAAGAGGCGCGCGGGCAAACCGTGTACTGGAATGCATGGGGCGGCTCGACAACCACCAACGACTTTATCGCATGGGTCGGGGACCGCGTAGCCGAAGAGCATGGCGTTACTCTCAAGCACGTGAAACTCACCGACACTGCTGATGCCGTGGCCCGTGTTCTGGCCGAACAGCAGGCTGGCACGAACGAAGGCGGCGCGATTGATATCATCTGGATTAACGGTGAAAACTTCGCCTCGATGAAACGTCAGGACCTGCTCTTTGGCCCCTTTGCCGAAGACCTGCCAAATTGGCAGTACGTGGATACCGAGGGCAAGACTGTCCAGACCGACTTCACCATCCCGACCGAAGGTTATGAGAGCCCATGGGCCATGGCTCAGGTGGTCTTTATGTATGACACGGCAGACATTGACGCGCCGCTGCCATCGATGGACGCCATTCTGGAGTGGGCACAGGCCCATCCCGGTCGCTTCACCTACCCCCAGCCCCCCGATTTCCTAGGCGCGACCTTCCTGAAGCAAGCGCTGCTGGATCTGGTCGAGGACCCGGCCCCGCTGATGGAACCCGCAACCCCCGAGACCTTTGCCAAGGTGTCGGCCCCCGTTTGGGATTTCCTCGAAGAACTGACTCCGAACCTATGGCGCGAGGGCGAGGCGTACCCGCAAAGCGGCCCTCAGCAGATCCAACTGCTCAATGACGACGAGATTGATCTAGCGATCAGCTTCAGCCCGGGCGAAGCGTCTACCGCGATTTCGAACTTCGAACTGCCCGACACCGTACGGACGTTTGTTCTGGACAAGGGCACATTGGGCAACGCCAGCTATCTGGCCATTCCCTTCAACGCGAATGCGGCTGCAGGGGCGATGGTTGTCGCCAACTTCATTCTGTCGCCCGAAGCGCAAGCCCATGGTTTGGACCCGTTGAACCTGGGCTACGGCACGGTTCTGGACATGGACAAACTGTCAGACGACCAGAAAGCGGCCTTTGATGCGATTGATCTGGGCATTGCGACCCTGACGCCGGCTGAACTGGGCACGGCCCTACCTGAACCCCACCCCAGCTGGATGGAGATGCTCGAGACCGAGTGGACCGCCCTCTACGGGGTCCAGTGACGCCAAGCCTGACATGGGTTCCCCGCCTGACGCTGGCCGCCTTGGTGCTGCCGGTCGGGGCGGGGCTATGGGGGGTGATTGCCCCCCTCTTGGGTCTGGTCCAAATCACCGGTGCCGACCCTACTGAGGCGATTGATGCCCTGCTCGCTTGGCCCGGCCTTGGGCCCTCCGCGCTGCTGAGCGTGACCACAGGCGTTTCTGCAACTCTGCTCGCGCTGTTCTTGGTCGTTCTCATCCTGTCCCAACTGCATGGCACAGCGGCACTTGATTGGCTTCGAAGGCTACTCTCGCCGTTGCTGTCGGTACCCCATGCCGCCGCAGCCTTTGGTTTGGCATTTCTGATTGCGCCATCGGGCTGGGTGGCAAGGCTCTTTAGCCCTTGGGCTACCGGATGGGACCAACCGCCCGACCTACTCATCCTGAATGATCCATGGGGTCTGACCCTGACCCTTGGTCTTGCCATCAAAGAAGCGCCCTTTCTATTGCTCATGAGCCTTGCGGCACTGGGGCAAACGCGGGCCGACCAGTCGATCCTGATTGCACGGGCGCTGGGGCACAGTGCCTCTGGCGCTTGGCTCAAAACGGTCTTTCCTGCGATTTATGCGCAAATTCGGCTGCCTGTGTATGTGGTGCTGGCCTACTCGATGACGGCGGTTGATGTGGCGCTGATCCTAGGACCGACACGGCCAAGCACACTATCCGTTCAAATCCTGCGGTGGATGTCCGATCCTGATCTGGCCTACCGCCTGCAAGGGGCGGCTGGGGCCTTGGTCCAACTGGCGCTTGTTGTGGGCGTCATGGCCCTTTGGTGGGCGGCTGAGCAAGCTGTCGCCACCTTGGGCAAAGCATGGATCACAGGTGGCAGTCGGAGTTCAGGGCTGGATCAATTGCGCCCGCTGGCCCGTGTTCTCGGGGGGCTGTCGTCCCTTGGGGTGCTACTGGGATTAGCTGGACTCGTGATTTGGTCCTTTGCCGGTCAGTGGCGCTATCCTGATGTGCTGCCGGACCAGATGACCCTGCGCAGTTGGCAGCGCTTCGCACCGCAACTGACCGATCCGCTGATGGAAACGGCACTGATTGCGCTGGCCAGCACGAGCATCGCCCTGATCCTGTGCATTGGCAGCCTAGAGGCCGAGACTCGTCACAACCTGCGCCCCACAGGGCGCGCGATGGCCCTGCTGTACCTGCCGCTACTAATCCCGCAAATCGCGTTCTTGCCCGGACTGCAGGTCTTGCTTCTGCAATCGGGGCTGACCTCGGGGCGCTGGGTGGTGGTTCTGTCCCATCTGGTCTTTGTGCTGCCCTATGTCTTCTTGTCGTTGTCCGATCCTTGGCGTGCATGGGATCGTCGATATGGCACCGTGGCCAGTGCGCTTGGGTCCAGCCCCGATGGCGTTCTGTTTCGTGTGCGTTTGCCGATGTTGCTGGCTCCCCTTCTGACGGCCGCAGCAGTCGGGTGCGCGGTTTCCGTCGGGCAATACCTGCCCACCCTTCTCGCTGGCGGGGGGCGCGTGGCTACGATCACGACCGAAGCCGTCGCGCTGAGTTCCGGTGGGAACCGCCGTGCCATCGGGGTTTACGCCGTGGCTCAAACTCTCGCCGCGCTCATCCCCTTTGCAATCGCGCTAGGACTGCCCAGACTGGTCCACCGCAACCGCCGTGCCTTGATACCGGAGACCCGATGACCACCGGACTGACCCTGAAATCCCTGCGCATTACCCGCGGCGAGACTGAGTTGCTGGCGATCGACACTAATGTGCCTTCGGGCGCGGTGCTGTCTGTTATGGGTCCCTCTGGTGCGGGCAAATCTACGCTGCTGGCTGCACTGACGGGCACGCTGGCCCCTGCGTTTCAGCTCCAAGGACGCGTGATTCTGAACGGTCGCGACATCACCAACCTCCCGACCGAAGCGCGGCGCGTCGGCATTCTGTTTCAGGACGACCTGCTATTTCCCCATTTGAGCGTCGGTCAAAATATGGCCTTCGGATTGGCCAAAGGCGGCACCCGTACTGAGCGCCGCGCGAAAATCAAAACCGCGCTGACGGATGTGGGACTAGAGGGCTTTTTTGACCGCGATCCGGCGACCTTGTCCGGCGGACAAAAGGCACGGGTCGCCCTGATGCGGATGCTGCTGAGTGCGCCAGAGGCGCTTCTATTGGACGAGGCGTTCAGTGGTCTGGATCCGGCCCTGCGCGAACAAATACGGGCGCTGGTGTTTACCCGCGCCCGCACTTTGAATTTGCCTGTGGTGATGGTGACCCACGACCCTGCCGATGCAGAGGCCGCGGGCGGTCACATCTTGAAAATCGGTTAGGCCGCGCTGCGCGGGTCCACCAGATTGCGCAGGATGTCGTCCTTGGTGATCTGACCGATGATCTGGCCGTCCTTGATCACAGCCAGCGGAGTTTCGGTGCCCATGATGCGCTGCATCACGTCGCCCACCGGCATCCCTGCATCCACCTGATCGGTCGCCAGAGAGGTCTCCGGCGACATGATATCGCCCGCGCGCAAAACACCCAGCGGGTTCATGTGCGCCACAAACTCGGTCACATAGTCATCTGCAGGTTTCGAGAAGATTTCCTGCGGTGTGCCGCACTGGACGATCCGCCCACCTTCCATAATCGCGATCCGGTTGCCGATCTTGAACGCCTCATCCAGATCGTGGCTCACGAAGATGATGGTGCGGTTCAGCTTCTGCTGCAGCTCCAGCAATTCGTCCTGCAATTTGGCGCGGATCAGCGGATCAAGCGCACTGAAGGGTTCGTCCATGAGCAGGATCGGCGCGTCGGTCACGAACGCGCGGGCCAGACCCACACGCTGTTGCATGCCGCCCGAGAGCTCGCCCACCTTGCGGTCGGCCCATTGGGACAGACCCACGAGGTCGAGTTGAGTTTCCACCTTGGAGTCGCGCTCGGCCTTGTCCATGCCGCCAAGTTCCAGACCCAGTTGCACGTTCTCGCGCACAGTCCGCCAGGGCAGCAGACCGAACTGCTGAAAGACCATGGCGATCTGGCTCAGACGCATCCGGCGCAGGTTGGTTTTGTCCGCATGGGTGATGTCGACCATCTGGTTGCCGTCATTGACCAGGACCGAGCCGCGCACGACAGGGTTCAGGGCATTCACAGCACGCAGCAGGGTCGATTTGCCCGAACCGGACAGCCCCATAAGCACCAGAATTTCACCGGTCCCAACCTCGAGCGAACAATTGTGGACGCCCAAGACCTGACCGCATTCCTGTTGGACGGTGCCGCGGTCGGCGCCCTTGTCCATCAGGGGCAGCGCGCTTTGGGGTTTGTCGCCAAAGACGATGGAGACGTTGTCGAATTTAACAGCCATACTCATTTCTTTTCCCCTTTGCTCAGCATCCGATCCAGCATGATGGCGACAACCACGATGACAAAGCCAGACTCAAAGCCAAGCTTGGTGTTCACCTGATTCAGTGCGCGCACCACGGGCACGCCAAGGCCATCCGCGCCAACCAGCGCAGCGACCACAACCATCGACAGCGACAGCATGATGGTCTGGTTCAGGCCCGCCATGATCTGCGGAAGGGCATAGGGAAGTTCGACCTTGTACAGGACCTGATTGGGCGTTGCACCGAACGCGCGCGCCGCTTCAAGCAGCTGCTGCGGGGTCGAGGAGACACCCAGATAGGTCAGTCGGATCGGCGCAGGCAGCACGAAGATCACGGTCGCAATCAGGCCCGGCACCATGCCGATGCCGAAAAAGACGATCGCGGGGATCAGGTAAACAAATGTCGGAAGGGTCTGCATCAGGTCGAGCACCGGACGCAAATATGTGTAAACCTTGGGCTTGTGGGCGGCGAAAATCCCGATGGGCACGCCGACGGCCATACAGACCACACAGGCGGACATCACCAGCGTGATGCTTTCGGTGGTTTCCTCCCAATAGTCCTGATTCAGGATGAACAGGAAGCCAGCGAAGACAAACGCACAGATTTTCCAGTTGCGCTGCAGGACCCATGTCAGTGCGACAAAAGCCGCAATCACCACCAGCGGATGCGGGGTCTGAAGCAGCCAAAGGATGGCATTGATCAGCCAGTCCATCGCATCGGACAGGCCTTCGAAAAAGAATTCGGCGTTGTCGCGCAGGAAGTCGAACACGACCTCGGCGCCTTCGCCTACCGGAATTTTGTTATCGGTTAACCAATCTAGCATCTATCACTCGTTCTCTGTTCGGAGGGACAACCTTAAGAAAGGAGCCCGGCATTGATCCGGGCCCCGATAGGTCGGTGATTAGAGGCCGAGGTGCGCTTTGACAGCAGCCACTGCGTCGCCACCGTCGATGGTGGTCACGCCTTCGAACCAAGGTTCGATTTCTGCGAAGTTTGCCTTCAGCCAGGTTTCGGTTGCATCATCTGCTTCTTCGCCGTCGTTCAGGATTTTGCCCATGACTTCGTTTTCCATGGCAAGGCTGAACTTCATGTTCTTGAGCAGCTGGCCAACGTTCGGGCACTCGTCTGCATAGCCGGTACGCGTGGTGGTGTAGACCACACCTTCACCGCCAAAGAAGTCTTCGCCGCCGGGCAGGTACTTCAGTTCAAAGTTTGCGTTCATGGGGTGGGGTTCCCAGCCCAAGAAGACAACGTCTTCGTCGTCTTTGTAGTTACGCTCGACCATCGCCAGCATGCCCTGCTCCGAGCTTTCGACGACTTCGAACTCACCCAGACCGTGGGTGTCATTCTCGGTCAGGCCGATCAGGTAGTCGTTGCCTTCGTTTCCGGGCTCGATGCCATAGATTTTGCCGTCCAGCGACTCTTCGAATTTCGCGATGTCACCATAGGACTGCAGGCCACGCTCCCAAGTGTAGGCGGGGACGGCCAGAGTGTACTTAGTCCCTTCGAGGTTCACGACGAGCTGCTCGATCTCACCTTTGTCCAGATAGGGCTGGATGGCGCCGGATTGCGCGGGGATCCAGTTGCCGAGGAACACGTCAACGTCGTCGCTTTCGAGCGAAGCAAAGGTCACGGGAACCGACAGAACCTTGGTGTCTACGTCGTAGCCCAGACCTTCGAGGATATGAGTCGCGGTGGCGGTGGTGGTGGTGATGTCTGTCCAACCCACGTCCGAGAAGGTCACTTCCGAGCAATCCGCAAAAGCGGGCGAGGCTGCGATGACGGCCAGAGCAGAGATGGTTGCCTTGAATTTCATCTGGATTTTTCCCTGATTTGTTTGAGTGTGGTTTTGTTGATTGACTGGTCAATAAAAATCTGGTCTCGGTGAGAGAGTCAACGAAAAACCCGAATTGACAGGGTTTTGTGGCGCATTGGACCAGTTTTTATGCGGTTTGCGAGGGGTTTGGAGTGCATTCCCATTTTGCAAGATCGCACTTGCAACACGAGGAGGACACCAAGAGATGACCGAAACGAAACGGCCGAACATCCTGATTTTGATGGTAGACCAGCTCAATGGCACGCTCTTTCCGGATGGACCGGCAGACTTTCTGCACGCGCCCAACCTGAAAAAGCTGGCCGCGCGGTCCACGCGTTTCCGGAATTCTTATACGGCCTCTCCGTTGTGCGCACCTGGCCGCGCCTCCTTTATGTCCGGGCAGTTGCCCAGTGATACGGGTGTCTACGACAACGCAGCCGAGTTCACATCGTCAATCCCGACATACGCGCACCATTTGCGCCGTGCGGGGTATCAGACATGTCTTTCGGGTAAAATGCACTTTGTCGGCCCTGACCAGATGCACGGCCTAGAAGAACGCCTGACTACCGACATCTACCCCGCCGATTTCGGCTGGACTCCGGACTACCGCAAACCCGGCGAGCGGATCGACTGGTGGTACCACAATATGGGCAGCGTCACCGGCGCGGGCGTGGCTGAGATCAGCAACCAGATGGAGTATGATGACGAGGTCGCCTACAACGCGACCCGCAAGATCTATGATCTGGGCCGCGGTCTGGATGACCGCCCTTGGTGTCTGACCGTCAGCTTCACCCACCCGCACGACCCCTATGTCGCCCGCAAGAAATACTGGGATCTGTACGAGGATTGCGAGCACCTGCTGCCCGAAGTCAGCGCAATCCCCTACGAAGAGCAGGACAACCATTCCAAGCGCATATTCGACGCGAATGACTGGCGCGGCTTTGACATCAACGAAGACGACATCAAGCGATCGCGCCGAGCTTACTTCGCAAACATCTCGTATCTGGACGACAAGATCGGCGGGATTCTCGAGGCATTGGACGGCACCCGCCAGACCGAGAACACCATCATCCTGTTCGTGTCAGACCACGGCGATATGCTTGGCGAGCGCGGCCTCTGGTTCAAAATGTCCTTCTACGAGGGATCGTCCCGCGTGCCGATCATGATCGCCGCCCCGCAGATGGAACCTAGCCTCGTCACCGAGCCGGCCTCGAACATCGACATCTGCCCGACCGTTTGTGATCTGGCTGGCGTCAGCATGGAAGAGGTCATGCCGTGGACCACCGGCGAGTCGCTGGTGCCCTATGGTCAGGGCCAAACCCGCGAAACCCCTGTCGCGATGGAGTACGCGGCAGAGGCTTCATATGCCCCGATGGTCTGCCTGCGTCAGGGAAAATACAAGTTCACGCGCTGCACTCTGGACCCCGAGCAACTGTTCGATTTGGAAAAGGACCCGCACGAGCTGACCAATGTCGCTGGCGATCCCGAGTACGCGGAAGTTCTGGCTGAATTCCAAGCCGAAGCCGACCGCCGCTGGGATCTGGACCGCTTTGATGCAGATGTGCGTTTCAGCCAGGCCCGCCGCTGGGTCGTTTATGAGGCTCTGCGCAATGGCGACTACTACCCTTGGGACTACCAGCCCCTGCAAAAGGCCTCTGAACGCTACATGCGCAACCACATGGACCTGAACGTCCTAGAGGAAAACAAGCGCTTCCCCCGCGGCGAGTGACAAGCGATCTACCAGCGGTGGCAAGCCGCTGGCCCTTGACCTTTGGTTTCAATCTGTTGGACCCTGCGGCATCCCCCGCGGGGTCTGTTCGTTTCACAAAGGTCAGCCATGTCTCCGGACCAGTTCCCATCGCCAGACACCTTGCGCGCCGATATCGGTGACGCGGCGTGGGTAGACGTGATGCAGGCCGTGGACCGGACCTATGCGGAACTGGTCGACTATCAGGAACAGCTGGAAACGCGGAATGCCGAGTTGGAGGCACTGCGGACGTTTCTGTCGTCAATCATGCATTCCATCAGCGATTATCTGGTGGTGACCGACACCGCCGATTGCATCGCGGATGCCAGCCGGTCGTTCTGCAAGGCCGTGGGCCTGCCCGTGGAAAAGCTGATCGGCCAGCCAATTGCGGGCTTTTTGTCCGGCACCAGCAGCGCCGACCTGATGACAGCGATCTCTCGCACCATGGCGCAGCGGGTCGAGAAAACCGCCGAAGCCGAACTGTCCACCACCATCGGGCCGGAGCCTGTGGAATTCCGCGTTTCGCCTCGCCTGCGGGCTGGCCGGAAACGGGCGGGTGTAATTCTAACAGGCCGCCCCTTGGGCGAACTCCGCCGCGCCTATTCCGAGCTGGAGACCAGCCACGAAGAGCTGAAGCAAGCCCAGACCCAGCTAGTTCGTAATGAAAAGCTGGCGTCCCTTGGTCGCCTCTTGGCCGGCGTAGCGCACGAGTTGAACAACCCAATCAGCTTTGTCTACGCCAACACCCACGCGCTGGAGAAATATATTAACCGGTTTGAGACCTATTTTGACCGCGTGCAATCCGGCGCCTCTCGGGATGAATTGGTGACCCTGCGTGCCGACTTGAAACTGGACCGCGACCTGCGCAACCTGCGCACCGCCATCAACGGGGCGCGCGACGGGGCCGAGCGGGTCAAGAACATCGTCGAAGACCTGCGCCGCCTCTCCGCCGAAGGGTCGGGTGAATTGCGCCCGACTGATCTGGTCCAGACCGCCCGTATCGCCGCCGACTGGGTCGAGCGTGGCAGCAAGAGCCAAGTCAAAATCACCCTGAGCGGCGCAGCGCCTTGTATCGCCCACGCCCGCGGCGGCCACATCCAACAGGTCTTGATGAACTTGATCCAGAACGCCGTCGACGCCATGTCAGGCCAAGATGATGCCACGCTGGACATCGCCACCCGCTACGAGGACACCCACGCGATTATCGAGGTGACTGACAACGGCCCCGGCATTCCCGACAGCGCCAAGGCCAAGATTTTCGACCCCTTCTTTACGACCAAAGAGGTCGGCCAAGGCACCGGCCTCGGGCTGTCGATCAGTCACAAGATCGCGGATGAACACGGCGGCGCGCTAGAGTTGATCCCGACCGACAGTGGCACGTGTTTCCGGCTGACCCTGCAACGCGGAGATCAGACATGAATATCTTATGGCTTCAATCTGCGGGCTGCGGCGGCTGCACCATGTCGCTGCTTTGCGCCGAGGACCCCAATGTGCTGGACCTGCTCGAAGGGGCGGGGCTGAATCTGCTGTGGCACCCGTCCTTGTCCGAGGCCACAGGCGCCGAGGTGCGCCGGATGCTGGACGCGATTCTGGCGGGGGAGCCGCAGCTGGACATCCTGTGCGTCGAAGGCTCCATCCTGCGCGGCCCCAACGGCACAGGCCGCTACCATATGCTTGCGGGCACGGGCCGCCCGATGATGGAGTGGGTCCGCGATCTGGCTGGCATCGCCAGCCACGTGGTCGCCGTGGGCACTTGCGCGGCCTATGGCGGGATGAGCTCGGCGGGCGAAAACCTAACCGACGCAGTGGGCTTGCAGTACGATGGTGGGCACGCGGGCGGTATCTTTCCAGCGACGTGGCGCAGCAAGTCTGGCCTACCGGTCGTGAACGTAGCGGGCTGCCCGACCCACCCTGACTGGGTCACCGAAACCCTGATGCTGATCAAGGCAGACGCGCTGACCGAAAACGCGCTCGATGGCCTCGCCCGTCCTCGCTTTTACGCTGACACTTTGGTCCACCACGCCTGCACCAAGAACGAATTCTACGAATACAAAGCCAGCGCCGAACACCTTTGTGAAATGGGCTGCATGATGGAGCATCTGGGCTGCGTCGGCACCCAAGCGGTCGGTGACTGCAACACCCGTGGCTGGAACGGCGCGAACAGTTGTACGCGGGCGGGCTACCCCTGCATCAACTGCACCGCGCCCGAGTTCGAGGAACCGGGCCACGGCTTTACCGAAACCCCGAAATTCGCGGGCATTCCCGTGGGTCTGCCCACCGACATGCCCAAGGCATGGTTCATGGCCCTTGCCAGCCTGTCCAAGGCCGCGACCCCGAAACGACTGGCCGAAAATGCAGTGTCCGACCGCGTGACAGTGCCGCCCACCTTGCGAAAGCCCAAACCATGACGACCTTGCTTGTTGGCCCCTTTAATCGTGTCGAAGGGGATTTGGAAATCCGGCTCGAGGTGCAGGATGGTCAGGTGTCGGCAGCCTATGCCAATTCGCCCCTGTTTCGTGGGTTCGAACGGATGATGGTCGGCAAAGGCCCCTTGGATGCGCTGACAATCACACCGCGCATCTGCGGGATTTGTTCGATCAGCCAGTCTATGGTGGCTGCGGCAGCGCTGGCTGATCTGGCTGGTGTGCAACCCGCGCCCGAGGGGGCGAAGGTCGCAGCGCTCCTTCATATGATCGAAAATGTCTCGGATCACATGGCGCACTTCAACCTGTTCTTCATGCCGGATTACGCCCGCGTCGGATATTCCGGTGCAGACTGGCACGGGCAGGTATTGGAGAGATTCACGGCGGGCCAAGGCAGTGCCCTGCGCCGCGCGATCGAGGCCCGCGCAGACCTGCTGCACGTAGTTGGAATGCTTGGCGGAAAGTGGCCGCATACTCTGGCGATCCAGCCAGGTGGGGTCACCCGCACGCCCACCGCACGGGACCTGATCCGTATCAGCGCGACGCTGCAGGCGTTCCGGCGGTATCTGGAGGCCGAGACCTTTGGCGGGAAGCTAGAGGATTTCGCTGCCTTGGACAGCATTGAGGCGCTGGAAGCGTGGAGCGGTGGAGACGCCGCCCTGTTCCTGCGCGTGGCAGACGCGTCCGGCACGGCAAAGATGGGTCAGGGGTCGGGGCGCTACATGTCCTTTGGCGCATACCCCCTGCCCGATGGCCGCGTGTTCGATGCAGGCACGTGGGACAACGGCACCGAAGCGCCCGTGGACTTCAGCGCAATCCAAGAGGACATCAGCCACGCGTGGATGCTTGGCGATCCAGCGCATCCGACGCAGGGTGAAACGATCCCAGACGAGATGATGCGCGAAGAGGCCTACAGTTGGTGCAAGGCGCCGCGCCTCGCCGGTCGGACTTTTGAAACCGGCGCACTGGCGCGGCAGATCATCGTAGGGCACCCCTTGGCAAGGGCGCTGACGGCAGAGGGTGGTGTACGGGCGCGGGTCGTCGGGCGCCTGCTGGAACTGGCGCTGACACAGATCGAGATGGAGCGCTTGCTGCGCAGCATCCAACCCGAAGAGCGGTTCATGGATCAGGTCGCGCTACCTGCAGACGGCACCGGCGTCGGTGTCGTCGAGGCCGCGCGGGGGGCATTGGGGCATTGGATTAACGTCGAGGATGGCGCGATCAATAACTACCAGATCATCGCGCCGACGACTTGGAATTTCAGTCCCCGTGACAGCGCAGGCACCGCCGGTCCGGTCGAGGCCGCTTTGGTGGGCGCACCTGTCGCCGAGGGCGAGGGCACGCCGCTGTCGGTCCAACACATCGTCCGCAGTTTTGACCCCTGCATGGTCTGCACGGTCCATTGATGAACGGCCTGCGCATCAGGGTGCGTGGTCAGGTCCAAGGGGTCGGCTTTCGGCCCTTTGTCTGGACCCTGGCGCAGGATTTGGGCGTCACGGGCCATGTGCTGAACGATCCCGAAGGCGTGCTGATCGAAGCTTATGGACCCGTGGCTTCCTTGCCCGATCTGATCCGTAGGAGAGCGCCGCCTTTGTCCCGCATTGATGCTATTGAAGTGTCAGAGATCACCGGCAAATTGCCCGCAGATTTCCGCATCATAGCCTCCAGCGGCACCGGGGCCGAGACCCGTGTCACGCCCGACGCTGCGACCTGCGACGCATGTCTCGCGGAGATTCAGGACCCAAGAGACCGCCGCTATGGTTATGTTTTTGCGAACTGCACCCATTGCGGACCTCGCTACACGATCCTGCAAGCGCTACCCTATGACCGCGCGCAGACCACCATGGCAGAGTTCCCGATGTGCCCGGATTGTGCATCGGAATACGCCGACCCTGCGGACAGACGGTTTCACGCGCAGCCCATCGCCTGCCCCGTTTGCGGACCGCGCCTGTGGATCGAACCCGCTCACGAGGACCCAATAGCCGAGGCCGCCGCGCGCCTGCGGCATGGAGAGATTTTGGCCATCAAGGGGCTTGGCGGCTTCCATCTGGCTTGCGATGCACGGAACGCAGGTGCCATCGCAAACCTACGTCGGCGCAAGCACCGGCCCGCGAAACCCTTTGCTCTGATGGGGACGCTCGCGATGATCCGCCAGCATGCATCCCCGACAGAGGCAGAGGTAGCCCTCTTGTCAGATCCAGCCGCGCCGATCGTGCTGCTGTCCAGCAACGGCACCCTGCCCGACGGCGTCGCCCCGAACCAAAACACATACGGCTGGATGCTGCCATACACCCCTCTGCATCACTTGCTGATCAAGGCCTTTGGCGGGCCTCTGGTCATGACCAGCGGGAACCTGTCGGGCGAGCCGCAGGTCATCGGGAACGGTGAGGCGCGAGAGAAACTGGCACCCTTTGCCGATGCGTACCTGATGCATGATCGCGATATCGCGCGGCGGCTGGATGACAGTGTCGAGCGGATCACCCCGCACGGCCCCATGGTTTTGCGGCGGGCGCGGGGGCGTGTACCGGGGACTTTGCCTCTGCCAGAGGGGTTTGAGAGCGCACCTCAAACCGTAGCCTATGGCGGGCAGATGAAATCTGCGCTTTGCCTGATCAAGAACGGGCAGGCCCTGTTGGGGCACCATCTAGGGGAACTGGATGAGGCTCTGACATGGGAGGCATTCCAGAAGGCCGACCGCGATTATACGGCGCTGTTTGACCACAAGCCAAAGGTCGTGGCGGTGGACTTGCATCCTGATTTCCGCGCATCACGCCACGGGGCTGCTCGGGCAGAGGCAGAGGGGCTGTCTCTGCAGGAGGTTCAACACCATCATGCCCACTTGGCAGCGTGTATGGGCGAGAATCTGTGGCCGTTGGACGGCGGCAAGGTCGCGGGGATCGTTCTGGACGGATTGGGGCTCGGACCGGATGGGACCGTTTGGGGCGGAGAAATCTTGCTTGGGGATTACCTTGGGTTCGAGCGGGTCGCGCATTTGTCACCTGCCCCTTTGCTTGGCGGCGATCGGGCGCAGGCGGAGCCTTGGCGGAATGCGTTGGCGCGGCTGGATCAGTCGGGACTGTCTGATTGGGCGGATGACCTCTTTCCTGATGCACCGAGAGACATGCTTCGGATGGCCGCGTCGCGCGGCTTGAATGCGCCGATGTCGACCAGTGCGGGACGGCTGTTTGATGCCGTAGCCGCCTGCCTAAACATCTGCGCAATGGGGCAAAGCTACGAGGGTGAAGCTGCGATGACCCTAGAGGCTTTGGCTCTGAAAACCCCCATAGAGGAACAGCGGGACGCCTATCAGATGGTTCACACACCGGACGGTTTCGACGTGACCCAGATGTTCAAAGCCATCCGCGCGGACCTGAACTCCCATACCAGCACCCGAACAATTGCGTGGCGCTTCCACGCGGGCTTGGCGCAGACCTTTGCCTCTGCCGCCAAAGAACTGGTGGACCAAGGGCAGGCGAAAGCCATCGCGCTGTCTGGGGGATGCTTCCAAAACGCGCTGCTGCTTGATCTGACCATTCAGGCGCTCGGCGACACCCCCTACCTGATTCACACCAAGACTCCCGCCAACGATGGTGGGCTGGCCTTGGGGCAAGCACTGGTTGCAGCCGCCCGCGAGATTCCCCAAGCGGAAAGCATCTGACCAACAGGGTGGAAAGCTGGCAGCATTCCATCCGAATGCACCCGCAGCACCAAGCCCAATAGTTGCAGCAAGCCCCTGATCTGACTGCGTTTTAAATGTGTGTCACCGGTGCACCCATTCGCTTTGATCGAAATCGTCATCTGCCCGACATTCAAACTAACGGAATGTATGCAATTGCATCCCGACGGAATCGATCCAGTTAGGGGAGGACCAGTTTTGAGCCAGATCGAAACCTTCTACGACGTTATGCGGCGTCAAGGGATCACGCGGCGGAGTTTTATGAAGTATTGCTCCTTGACCGCGGCGGCCCTGGGCCTCAGTCCAAGCTTTGTACCCAAAATCGCCCACGCCATGGAAACCAAGCCGCGCACGCCGGTAATCTGGGTTCACGGTCTGGAGTGTACCTGTTGTTCGGAATCCTTCATCCGCGCCGCGCACCCGCTGGCCAAGGATGTGGTTCTGTCGATGATCAGCCTCGACTACGACGACACGCTGATGGCCGCTGCCGGTCACGCGGCGGAAGCTGCGCTGGAAGACACCATCCAGAAGTACAAGGGCAACTACATCCTCGCCGTTGAGGGCAACCCGCCCTTGAACGAAGATGGCATGTTCTGCATTACGGGCGGCAAGCCCTTTGTCGAAAAGCTGCGCTATGCTGCCAAAGACGCGAAGGCGATCATCAGCTGGGGCGCCTGTGCGTCCTATGGCTGTGTGCAGGCGGCAAAGCCGAACCCGACCCAAGCGACTCCGGTTCACAAGGTCATCACCGACAAGCCGATCATCAAGGTTCCGGGCTGCCCGCCCATCGCCGAGGTCATGACCGGTGTGATCACCTATATGCTGACCTTTGACCGTCTGCCCGAGTTGGATCGTCAGGGCCGCCCCGCGATGTTCTACAGCCAGCGTATCCACGACAAATGCTACCGCCGTCCGCACTTTGACGCTGGCCAGTTCGTCGAAACCTGGGACGACGAGCACGCGCGCAAGGGCTACTGCCTGTACAAGATGGGCTGCAAAGGCCCGACCACCTACAACGCATGTTCCACCATCCGCTGGAACGAAGGCGTCAGCTTCCCGATCCAGTCGGGCCACGGCTGTATCGGTTGTTCGGAAGATGGCTTCTGGGATCAGGGCAGCTTCTATGACCGCGTCACCGATCTGACCCAGTTCGGCGTCGAAGCGAACGCAGACAAGGTCGGCCTAACCGCTGCCGGTGTCGTCGGCGCAGGTGTCGCCGCACACGCCGCCGTCAGCGCGCTAAAGGCGGCCCAAAAGAAAACTCAAGACAAAGAGGAGGCGTAAGCCATGGTAGCAACTCCGAACGGCTTTGACCTCGACAACACCGGACGCCGCATCGTAGTGGATCCCGTAACCCGTATCGAAGGTCACATGCGCTGCGAAGTGAACGTCGACGAAAACGGCGTGATCCGCAACGCAGTCAGCACCGGCACCATGTGGCGCGGTCTGGAAGTGATCCTCAAGGGTCGTGACCCCCGTGATGCTTGGGCCTTTACCGAGCGTATCTGCGGCGTATGCACCGGCACCCACGCGCTGACCTCGGTGCGTGCGGTTGAGGATGCACTCGGGATCACCATCCCCGACAACGCGAACTCGATCCGCAACATCATGCAGCTGAACCTGGAGATTCACGACCACGTCGTGCACTTCTACCACCTGCACGCGCTGGACTGGGTGAACCCCGTGAATGCACTGCGCGCCGACCCCAAAGCGACCAGCGAGCTGCAGCAGGCTGTCAGCCCCAGCCACCCGCTGTCCTCGCCCGGGTATTTCCGCGACGTGCAAAACCGCCTGAAGAAGTTCGTTGAATCGGGCCAGCTGGGGCTGTTCAAGAACGGCTACTGGGACAACCCCGCCTATAAACTGCCCCCCGAGGCAGACCTGATGGCGACCACGCACTATCTCGAAGCGCTCGACCTACAGAAAGAGATCGTCAAGGTTCACACCATCTTTGGCGGCAAGAACCCTCACCCGAACTGGCTGGTTGGCGGCGTTCCCTGCCCGATCAACGTCCACAGCACCGGTGCTGTCGGCGCGATCAACATGGAGCGCCTGAACCTCGTTTCGTCGATCATCGACAAGTGTAACGAGTTCAACCGCAACGTTTACCTGCCCGACGTTATCGCCATTGGCGGCTTCTACAAGAGCTGGCTCTATGGTGGCGGTCTGTCGTCCAAGGCTTGCCTTGCCTACGGTGACATCCCCGAGAACCCCAACGACTTCTCACCCGAGCAATTGCATCTGCCCCGTGGTGCGATCATCAACGGCAACCTCGAAGAGGTGCATGATGTTGACGTGCGTGACCCCGAGCAGGTTCAGGAGTTCGTGGATCACAGCTGGTACGACTATGGCGAGCCCGGCATGGGTCTGCACCCGTGGGATGGCCGCACCGAGCCCAAGTTCGAGCTGGGTCCGAATGCCAAAGGCACCAAGACCAACATCAAAGAGCTGGACGAAGCTGGCAAGTACAGCTGGATCAAGGCCCCCCGTTGGCGCGGCAACGCGATGGAAGTTGGCCCGCTGGCCCGCTACATCGTCGGCTACGCCAAAGGTCACGAGGACATCAAAAACCAGGTCGACGGCCTGCTGCGCACCATGGATCTGCCCGTGGACGCTCTGTTCTCGACCCTTGGTCGGACTGCGGCGCGCGCGCTGGAATCCGAGTACTGTGGCCGCCTGCAGAAGCACTTCTTCGACAAGCTGGTCCAGAACATCAAGAACGGTGACGAGAGCACGGCAAACGTCGAGAAGTGGGATCCCAAGACCTGGCCCAAAGAGGCAAAGGGTGTTGGCATGACCGAAGCGCCGCGCGGTGCTTTGGGTCACTGGGTCAAGATCGAGAACGGCCGGATCGAGAACTACCAGTGCGTTGTTCCGACCACTTGGAACGGCTCGCCCCGCGACAGCAAAGGCAACATCGGTGCGTTCGAAGCGTCGCTGATGAACACCCCGATGGAGCGTCCCGACGAGCCCGTCGAAATCCTGCGCACCCTGCACAGCTTCGACCCTTGCCTTGCTTGCTCGACCCACGTGATGTCGCCCGATGGTGACGAACTGACCACTGTCAAAGTGCGCTAATCAGAGGATCAAACCATGAAATATTTCACACTTGCTCTTCTGTTCGGCGCAACCGCTGCTCAGGCACATACCGGTCACGATGCCGCCCTTTCGGGCGCATCGCACTGGATCCTGTCGCCCATGCACGGCCTTGGTCTCATTGCTGTGGCGGGTGTCCTGTACGCCCTGCGCACCGCACGCCGGAAGGAGTGAGCCATGCCCGAGGATACAATTCACCGACCGAATATGGACGTGAACCCGTTGCCGACAGCTCAGCTGACCGGCGACGCCACGGCCGAGGACATCGATAGTATCCGTCGTCGGACCTCTGTCTTTGTCTACGAATGGCCCGTCCGCCTGTGGCATTGGGGCAATGCCCTGTGCATCGTGGTTCTGTGCATCACCGGCTGGTTCATTGCCAGCCCGCTGCCGACCATGACCTTTGCCGAGGCGACACATCAGTTCGTCATGGGTTACATCCGCTTTGCACACTTTGCGGCGGGTCAGCTGATGACTGTGGGCTTCTTTGCCCGCATCTACGTGGCGATCACGGGCAACCACCACGCAAAACAGCTGTTCTATGTCCCATTCTGGAACAAGCACTGGTGGGCGGAAATCATGTTCGAGATCCGCTGGTACCTGTTCATGGAAAAAGAGCCCAAGAAGTATGTGGGTCACAACCCGCTGGCGCAGGTCGCCATGTTCTTCTTCATCACGCTGGGAACTGTCTTCATGTTGGCGACCGGTTGGGCGCTTTATGCTGAGGGCGCAGGTCAGGGCAGTCTGCCCGATCTGGTCATGGGCTGGCTGATCGCGCTGGTTGGGAACACCCAGATCCTGCACAGCCTGCACCACATCGGCATGTGGTTCATCGTGATCTTTGTGATCATCCACATCTACGTGGCGATCCGCGAAGACATCATGAGCCGCCAGTCCATGGTCTCGACCATGATCTCGGGGCATCGGACGTTCAAGGACGACCGCGCGGATTGATCACAGCGCTGTCACTTTGGATAGGAATCGGAAAGGCGGATCTTCGGGTCCGCCTTTCTGCATGATAGCAATATTCCAAATTACTCAATTAGTGGTTACTTACTTACCACATTACTAAGCAGCTAAAACGCTGAATTCCAGCTAACACACCAAAATTCAAAGGAAATAGTTTTCTCAGCCCAAAAGGTGAATTTCTTCCATCCCTTCGACCCACATTTCCCAAGTAAGGCGCTGATTTCGCTGTCCTGACCATTATATTTCCTATATAAAACATGGTGTTGAAGGCTGCGAGGGGCGCGTTTCATGGATCACCCAGAGGGTGCGGGCTTGCAACGGGCAGATCGGGTGG
>NZ_JBGFGN010000134.1:0-1217 GCF_041224595.1 Donghicola sp. XS_ASV15
CTGTGAACGGCGGAGCAATACTCGGCCACGGTAGCGACGGCATAGTGTTGTCGCGGGCGGCGTAAAAGTCGTCCACTTTTGCCCTTTCGGATTTCGGGAGGGCTTGGGGATATACACCGTGGACTTGTATTTGAAGGTGCGTCACGCTCATTTCCAGGATGGATTGAGCGGGCGTCAGATTGCCCGGGATTTTGGGATCAGCCGGGACAGTGTTGCGAAGATGTTGGCCTATTCGGAACCGCCGGGATATCGGCGGACAGCGCCGATCAGGCGCCCGAAGCTGGATGCGTTCACCAGCCAGATGGACCAATGGCTTGCTGAAGACAGGAGCCGCCCTCGCAAGCAGCGTCACACCGCCAAGCGTATTTTCGAGCGGTTGCGGGACGAGTGCGGTTTTGATGGCAGCTACACCATCGTCAAGGATTACGTTCGAGACCGGAAGCGGACCGGCAAGGAGATGTTCGTGCCGCTGAGCCATCCGCCCGGTCATGCACAGGCCGATTTTGGTGAAGCGCTTGTCGTGATCGGCGGCGTCGAGCAGAAGGCACACTTCTTTGCCCTCGATCTGCCGCACAGCGACGCATGCTACATCCGGGCCTATCCTGCGGCCAATACCGAGGCGTGGCTTGACGGCCATGTCCATGCCTTTGCGTTCTTCGGCGCGGTTCCCCAGTCGGTTCTTTATGACAATGACCGCTGTCTGGTGGCCCGGATTCTGCCGGATGGCTCCCGGCAAAGAACCCAGCGGTTCAGCGCGATGTTGTCGCATTACGTGATCCGGGACCGCTATGGCCGTCCCGGCAAGGGCAATGACAAAGGGGCCGTGGAGGGGCTGGTCGGCTACGGACGTCGCAACTTCATGGTGCCGATCCCGTCCTTTCCGGACTGGCACGCGTTCAACGCTCACCTGGAAGAGCAGTGCCGCAAGCGCCAGGGTGATGTTCTGCGTGGCCACAAGGTCAGCATCGGGGAACGGCTGAAGGCCGATCTCGCGGCGATGCGGGATTTGCCCGGCACCCCCTTTGAGGCCTGTGAGTTGCAAAGTGGCCAGGTCACATCGACATCGGTGGTGCGTTATCGCGGCAATGATTACTCGGTGCCGGTTGCCTACGGCCACCGTGCGGTCTGGATCAAGGGCTTCGTGACCCGGGTTGTCATCGGCTGCGGCGCCGAGGTGATCGCTGAGCATTCGCGCTCCTATGACACCGGCGACATGG
>NZ_JBGFGN010000154.1:0-158601 GCF_041224595.1 Donghicola sp. XS_ASV15
TGTTGGTTTTGGTCATCGGGGTCTCCGTGTGGTTCGTGGTTGAAGCGGTCAAACTCCACCTCGACCATACACCTCGATGGCCACCCGGGATTACACCGTTGGCGGTGCGGAAATTACACCACGTGCTCGGACACTAACCGCCTCTGACTTTGCAGGATGAAATCCTTGGCTTGTCGCACAGATGCCGTGCAATCCAGTGTTTTATGAAACTTCACCTTAATTTTGCCTCAGTCCGTCGGTAGCCCGAAACTGTGTTCGACGCAGTGTATGTATCCGGAGTTGTGTGATGGCGACGACATTTGAAGTGCTCTATCTTGGTAATCTGAGTCTCATTGACACAGATACCAATGACGAAATTGCTGAAAACGCTGCCGGAATTCTTGGGTCTTATGGCAGCGAGGGGGCCCCGCTTTACGACGAAATCAGCACATTCGAGAAGCTAAACACCAAACAGGATGCAGACGACACCTACGATGTAGATAATGGCGGCGGGTACGATACCTTTGAAGTGTCGCGAAACGGGACCCCAAAAGAAGTTCGCCAATTCGACGCGATTGCCCGATACAACATCACACTCACCTATATTGACGGGACAACTGCGACCATTACGGCCTATGTGTTTCAGGACACTACAGGCGACACTTACCTCGCACCGGACACAAACTATACCACGAACCAGGCCCTCATGGAGGCCAAGCCGATCCAGTCGCTGTCGCTGGATAGCGTTGCCTCGAACACCGGGGACTCGGATGGCGACATGGCTGAGAACCGCTATGCCAGCAACTTTGCCACGCCGGTGGATGGCACAGCGGGCAACGACTCTATGCCGGTTGGCTATACCGACTCCGAAGGTGATCGGATCACCAACGGCAACGATTTCATCTACGGCCACGGCGGCAATGATACCATCGACGGTGGAGATGGTAACGACTTTATCTCGGGCGGGACCGGAGATGACTCGATCATCGGCGGCTCGGGCAACGACAGTATTCAAGGCAATGACGGCTCGGACTATATCGACAGCGGCGTCGGCACCGACACCATCGACGGCGGCGCAGGCAACGATACCATTATCTACGGCACGGGCCAGGATGTCGTCTATGGCGGCGCAGGCGACGACTACATCGACGACGGTGCTGGTGTGCAGTTGGACGGGGCCAACACCGTGTATGGCGGCGATGGGGCCGACCGGATCTATACCGGCAATGACAATGACGTTGTGTATGGTGAGCAGGGCGCCGACAACATCTGGGGTGAATGGGGCAATGACACCATCGATGGTGGCACCGAGAACGACACGATCAGCGGTGGAGAGGGCGCAGATAGCCTGATCGGTGGCGCGGGCAACGACGAGATCTGGGGCGGGAACGACAACGACGTCATCTATGGTGACGATGGCGCAGACTTTCTTTCCGGTGATGCTGGCGACGATACGATTTGGTTCGGATCGGGCGATGACACGGTCTATGGCGGCGACGGCAACGACAGTATCGATGACCGCCCCGGCGACGGTCTGGTTGGTGATAACTACATCGATGGCGGCACCGGCAATGATACGGTTTGGGCGGGCTATGGTTCGGACACGGTCGTTGGGGGCACGGGGGACGACTCGCTTCACGGCGATCAGGGTGATGACACCCTAGAAGGTGGCGAAGGCGTAGACGTCCTGTGGGGTGATGCGGGCAACGACGTTCTTGATGGCGGCGCGGGCAATGACCACATCGTCGTGGGCGACGGTTATGACACGGTCGTTGCCAGCAGTGGCACCGACAACATCTACCTGTTTGACCTGAACGATGACGATGCGGACGGGCGTACGAACACGCAGATCGATGTCAGCAACCTGACAGATTCCGAGGGCAACCCAGTTCGCTGGGACGACGTCACAGTCACCGACGATGGCAGCGGCAATGCGGTTCTGACCTTCCCCAACGGCGAACAGATGATCTTGCAGGGTGTTGCGCCCGCGACGGTGAATAGCCAGACTGCGCTGATCAGTATGGGCGTGCCCTGCTTTACCGTTGGAACCATGATCCTGACTCCAGTTGGCGAGGTCCCGATCGAAACGCTCCGGCCCGGTGATCTGGTCGTGACCCGAGACAACGGGCCCCAACCTTTGATTTGGTCCGGTGCACGACATCTGAATAGCCTTGAATTGGAGACCCACCCAGAATTGCGCCCTGTGCGTATTGCGCCCGGAGACTGGGCCGGACCGCGCGGACTGCTGGTTTCGCCACAGCACGGGATCTACGCTCATGGTGGCGCACGCGGTGGGACTGACCAGCTGATCCGCGCCACGCATATGGCGCGCCTAAAAGGCGGCAAGGTGCGCATCGCCCATGGGGTGTCCAGCGTGACCTATGTCCATCTGATGTTCTCAGAGCATCAAGTGATCTTTGGAAATGGCATCGCGTCAGAAAGCTTCTACCCCGGGAAATGGGGCCTTTCTGGTCTGGCGCCGGCCTGTCGCCGTGAAATTTTACATTTGTTTCCTGACCTGAAGCTGATGGAAGCGCCTCAGGCTTACGGTACCACCGCTATGCCCTTTGCTCGGTTCAAAGAACTGCCTCAAAGCCTTTATGACTTGTCGCTGAACACCTTTGACAAAGAGCGCAATCGCCGACGCGCCTAGCATTGTTTTCCAAACGCTGAGCGCAGATTCCCTCTGGCACCGTCTGTTCTAAGTCAGATTGGGCCATCAGCCTTTTCATGATCCCGGATTCGTGCGATACGCTCGGCCCTCTTCGAAGGTTTGGCGGTGGTCGCCGTTCCCAATGGCTCAAGTCGCTCCGACATCCGGGGAACACTCCTGCCCAGATGTGCAGGACTATCTCTGACATGTCGGATATTGGGCGTCGGCAATCGGGCAGAAAAAGGACAGGAAAGCAATTGGATAAAGCCATTTCGCAATCTGCGCGTCTGAGCGTTGCGCCCATGATGGACTGGACCGACCGCCATTGCCGGTACTTCCACCGGCTCATCAGTGGTGAGACTTTGCTTTACACCGAAATGGTCACGGCTCCGGCATTGGTCCGCGGCGGCGCGCTTCATCTGCTGGACTATTCTCCCGAAGAGCATCCCGTCGCACTTCAACTGGGGGGCTCTGACCCAGCTGAACTACGGCAGGCTGCGCGCATGGGGTCAGAGGCTGGATATGACGAGGTGAATCTGAACGTTGGCTGCCCCTCGGATCGGGTGCAGTCGGGCTGTTTCGGTGCGATCCTGATGACCCGTCCCGAACTGGTCGCCGACTGCGTCAGCCAGATGCAGGCCGAGTGCGCCGCCGAAGTAACCGTAAAGTGCCGCATCGGGGTGGACGAACAGATCCCCGAGGACGTGCTGCCGGCTTTTATCGAAACCGTCGCTGCTGCGGGTGTCACCCGTTTTACGATCCATGCCCGCAAAGCGTGGCTGGATGGGCTGAGCCCCAAAGAAAACCGCGATATCCCGCCGCTTGACTATCCGCTGGTTCACAAGATGAAGGCCGCTTATCCGCACCTCCACATCTCTATCAATGGCGGGATCGCCTCGCTGGATGACGCCGAACCGCACTTGGACCAAGGCCTTGATGGCGTCATGATCGGACGTGCGGCCTATCATCAACCTTACGATATCCTTGGTGCCGCGGATCAACGAATTTACGGCGGCGTACACGCGCTGACCCGTACCATGATCGTCGAGAAAATGTTGCCCTATATCGAAACGCACTTGACTGCCGGTGGCAGGCTAAACCAGATCACGCGCCACATGCTGGGTCTTTTTGCAGGACAACCCGGCGCGCGCCAATGGCGCCGCTACCTCTCTGAAAACGCCCATGTTTCGAATGCGGGCCCCGAAACGCTGCTCGAGGCCTTGAAACGCATCCCCGACGCCGCCTGAGCTCTTGTCTCTGGCGCGAACGATCGCTAGGGCTGGGTGTGGATCTCAGGAGGAGAGAGTTATGCAGGCCGAGATACTTCTTCCGCTTCTTGCGTTACTTTTGGGCATCGGTGCCTTTGCTGGTATTCTGGCAGGGCTGCTTGGGGTCGGAGGCGGGATCGTACTGGTTCCGGCCTTCTTCTATACCTTCTCGCACCTCGGATATGGCAGCGATGAGTTGATGCGCATCTGCCTTGCGACATCTCTCGCCACGATCATCGTCACTTCTGCACGATCCGTGCACAGCCATAACAAAAAAGGTGCTGTGGATTGGGATATTCTAAAAACATGGGCGCCGGGCATTGGCATCGGCGCAATTGTCGGCGTTCTGGCTGTCGCGCAACTGCGCTCTTCGGCATTGCAGGGGATCTTTGGAGGTCTGGGCATTTTCATTGGCCTGTGGATGGCTTTCAGCAAATCCGAGTGGCGTATCGCTGATGAGATGCCGTCGCCGCCAACACGCATGGTCCTCTCCCCGATTGTCGGGTTCCTATCGGTTCTGATGGGGATCGGAGGCGGAAGCTTTGGCGTCCCGCTCATGACCCTGTATGGCACGCCCATTCACCGCGCTGTTGCGACCGCCGCAGGCTTTGGTGCATTGATCGCGATCCCTTCGGTTGTGGCGTTTCTATTTGTTCCGATCTCGACAGAGGTCCGCCCGCCGCTGACCATTGGTGCGGTTAATCTGGGGGCATTTGCCGTCGTGGTTTGCATGACCATGATTACTGCGCCGATTGGTGCCAAGATTGCTCATTCGCTCAACCCCAAACCTCTTAAGCGGGTGTTCGCAGTGTTCCTTCTTCTGGTCGCAGGCAATATGTTGCGTAAATCTCTGGGCCTGTAAAACCGTCTCAGCCGGCTTCATCTTGGTCCAAATACCCTCGCCGAAGGCACCGCGCCGATAGGCGCGGCCCGCAACAGGAGACACCCGATGACCGCCATTATGATTCAGGGCGCCGGCTCTAACGTTGGCAAGTCTCTTTTGGTCGCGGGCCTATGCCGTGCCGCCCGTCGTCGCGGCTTTTCGGTTGCGCCTTTCAAGCCGCAGAACATGTCAAATAATGCTGCTGTGACCTCCGATGATGGCGAAATCGGCCGCGCCCAAGCGCTACAAGCCGTCGCCTGTGGGGCCCCGCTCCACACAGACATGAACCCGGTGCTTCTGAAACCTGAGACCGATGTCGGTGCTCAGGTCGTCGTGCAGGGCAAGCGCATTGCTACCGTCAAGGCACGCGACTACGCGAAACTCAAGCCGCAGTTGATGACGAGCGTGCTCGAGAGTTTTGAGCGCATCAAAGCAGCCCATGATCTGGTAATTGTCGAAGGCGCGGGCAGTCCCGCCGAAGTCAATCTCAGGGCAGGGGATATCGCCAATATGGGCTTTGCCTGCGCTGCAGATGTTCCCGTGATCCTAGCAGGGGACATCGACCGCGGCGGGGTGATCGCACAGATGGTGGGCACGCAGGCGGTGCTGCCCGATCTGGACAATGCACAGATCGCGGGCTTCTTAATCAATAAATTTCGCGGTGACGTGAGCCTTTTTGACGACGGGTACAAGATGATTGCAGATCGCACGGGCTGGCAGGGTTTCGGGGTGCTGCCATATTTCCCCGAAGCCTCGAAGCTGCCCGCCGAAGATGCGCTAGACCTGCCAACCCGCTCCAGCGGGCGTGGGTTCAAGGTGGTGTGCCTTGGGCTCTCGCGCATTGCCAACTTTGACGATCTTGACCCGCTCGCGCAGGAAGAGGGCGTGGATCTGACGGTCTTGCGCGCTGGACAGCCCATCCCGGGCGACACCGATCTGGTGATCATCCCCGGCAGCAAATCCACACGGGGCGATTTGGCTTATTTGCGTGCCCAAGGTTGGGACATTGATCTGCAAGCCCACGTGCGCCGCGGGGGATATGTGCTGGGGATCTGTGGCGGTTATCAGATGCTGGGGCAGGTGGTGCGCGACCCAATGGGCGTCGAAGGCACAGCGGGCGAGGATGCGGGCCTTGGCCTGCTGAACGTCACCACCGAAATGACAGGTGACAAGCGTTTGACTCAAGTGCGCGCCACGCATGCTGGCAGCGGGATCGAACTGAACGGCTACGAGATCCACATCGGGCGCACTGTCGGCGCGGACTGTGCGCGCCCCTTCGCCATTCTCGACGGAGAGCCCGAAGGCGCCATGTCTGTGGATGGTCGGATCATTGGCAGCTACCTGCACGGGCTGTTCACCGACGATGCCTTCCGCGCGGCTTTCCTTGGTGGCTTTGGCGTGCGGTCGGGTCAGTTGAATTATGGACAGGTGGTCGAACAGACGCTCGATGCGCTCGCGGATCATATGGAGGCCCACCTAGATGTAGAGGGGCTCTTGGCTCTGGCCCGTTAGCCCATCAGATAGATCAGCCCACTCACTGTGAAGAACGAGAGCGTAGTGGTGAACACAAGGGTGGTCGCGGTGATGCTCTCGACCCCGTAGCGTTGGCCAAAAATTGGAAAGATGGACAGCATCGGCACAGCAGCAAAGAGCGCCGCACCGAGCATGTAGCTGGGGTCTGCCATCGGGAAGGCCAGCATTCCAGCGGTCACCAGAACGGGGTGTACTACCAGCTTGCCAGTGGCGATCATCGCGGTTTCCACAGAGATCGCTTTGACAGGAAAACTGGCCACTGTCGCACCGACCACAAAGAGCGCAACGACCGGCGCGGTCGCGGTGAAATATTTGATTACGGTCCACAAGACCTCTGGGATGGGTAGGCCGGTAATTCGTATCGCCAAGCCGATGATCAACCCAACAAAGATGGGATTTTTATATAGCCCCTTGAGCGCTTTGCCAAAGGCGCTGGTAAAGCGTTCATCGGGATAGGCCCCAGCGTCGGCCAATGCGATCGCAAGCGGGATCATCAGCATATTCTCGACGATCAGCGCCCAAGCCAGAATGTCGAACGCCACTTCGCCAACCACAAGGGCTGCGATGGGGTAGCCCAAAAAGCCGCTGTTGGAGTTCGACATGCCCAAACCATACAGGGCGCTTTCGGTAATGGAGTTTTTGCGAAAGTAGCGCATGACCCACATGCCCCCGAGCAGCAGCACAAGTGATGCGCCCCCATAGACCATCATGAAATGCCAGTTCAGCGCTGCGCCCCCTTGGCGGTTCACTGCGCCTATGATCATCACAGGCATACAGATGCGAATGACAAAAGACCCAAGCGCCTTGGGTACATCGCGCATCAGGTATCCCGTTTTTAGGGCGATGAACCCTGTCGCGATCAGCGTGTAGATCGGGGTCGTGATTGCGAGAATGCTCATCATTGTCGGGGAAACCTTTGGCAATCGGGCTGTTAGCGCAGTTCCCAGTGATGAGCGAAGGCTCTGGCTATGGCAAGGGGGGCACGTGCGCCAAGGCTTGCTTTCTGTCGGCGACGGGCGTTCAGTCTTGGGAAGTGGAGCGGTTTGCTTAGGGAGCGGGCGATGGCCGAAATTCTGGTGCTTGGTGCGGGGATGATCGGGGTGTCGACCGCGCTTGCCTTTCAGGAGAGGGGCCACTCCGTCACCTTGCTGGACAGGCACGATCCGGGTCTTGAGGCCAGCTATGGCAACGCGGGCCACATCAGCGGTGATAGTTCGGAACCCTTTCCACTGCCGCGGGATTTCGGGACATTGGCGGCCTTTGGTCTCGGTCTGCGGAACGATGTCACCTATGATCTCAGGGCGGTGCTGCGGATGGCGCCGGCGCTCTGGCAGTATTTCCGGCACTCCCGACCGGATCGGTTGGAGCGCCAAGCACGGATTTACGCAGCGATGTCCAAACGGTCGACAACTGCCCATCAGCGATGGATCGAGGCAGCGGGTCTTGGCAATCTGATCCGCAAAAGCGGTGCCTATGAGATCAACAGAGACCCGCGTAAAGCCGAGGCCAATGCCGAAGCGGCTCTAGTCAGTGCCAAGGACTTCGGTTTGCGGCCAGACGTTATTGATGGCGCCGAATTGTCACGCCGTGAACCCGCCATTGGTGCAGGGGTCGCTGGTGCGGTGTGGTGGCCGGACACTTGGCTGAGCGCCGATCCGGGGGCGCTGGTGCAGGGGTATGCCGCGCTCTTTCGAAATCGGGGCGGGCGATGGGCCATTGGCGATGCCTGCATGCTGCGCCAAAAAGGCGCGGGTTGGCGGGTCGAGAGCACAGAGGGACCATTGACCGCCGAGCATGTGGTCGTGGCCCTTGGCGCTTGGTCGCCAAAGCTGCTGGCGCTTTTTGGGTATACCGTGCCGATGATCTATAAACGTGGCTACCATGCCCATTTCGAGGCGCCCCGAGGGATCGATGCGTCGATCATCGATTGTGACAATGCGGTGGTTCTGACCAGCATGACCAAAGGGCTCAGGCTGGCCACCGGTGCCGCTCTTGTGGACATGTCCGCGCCGCCTGATACCCGCCAGATCGAAAGGGGCGTCAAAGGGATTTCGGATCTCGTTGAACTTGGCCCGCGTGTCGAAGAACCGCAATGGTTTGGCACGCGACCTTTCATGCCGGATATGTTGCCTGTCGTTGGCAAAGCCCCGCGCCACAAGGGCCTATGGTGCCATTTCGGCCACGGGCATCTGGGGTTCACCAAAGGGCCAGCCTCGGCCGACCTGCTCCTCGAGTCGTTTGAGGGGCAGCAAAGCAATATCTTGCGTGCGATTGACCCGGCGCGCAAATATGCGCTTGGGGGCAGGTAGAGACAGCAATCAGTGCAGCACGATCAGAGATGCAGAAATGTGGACTAGTCGCGCAGCAGTCACTCATGATAGGAATTGCATACAATCGTATACTAAATAGACCTGCCATGTTTGATCGCCCCGTTTCCCGCAGCATCGTCACATTGATTGTCGGCACGACCGGCGCAGCAGCGCTCTCGTTGATTGGCTTTCCGGCCGCGCCCCTGGTCGGGGCCGCGCTGGCGACGACTGCGCTGGCATGGGGCGGGATGCGGCTAAGTCTGCCCAATCGGTTGCGAGACGCAGGGTTTTTGGTGATCGGGGTGTCCCTCGGGTCTGGTTTTCGAAGCGAGTTGCTTGGGCAGATCGGCGGTTGGGGCCTGAGCCTTGTGGTGTTGTGCCTGTCGATCTATGCGACCGTGGTGACCAGCCGTTTCGTGCTGATGCGTTGGTACGGTCAGGACCGTGAAACGGCGCTGCTGGCGAGCGCACCGGGTACGCTGTCGCTGGCACTGTCGATGGCTGTCAGCGGGCGTGGAGACGCGACGGCTGTTCTGGTGTTGCAATGTATGCGTCTGTTGATCCTGTCGGCCGTCCTGCCCCTAGGCATGGTGCTGTTGGGGGTCGAGGCAGGCAGTGCGGGGGCGGCGGCCAATCGTTTGGAGCCGCTGCCTTTGATCGGCGTTCTGGCGGTTGGTGCACTCGTGTCGTGGTTCATCGCACATAGGGGATTTCCAGCGGCCTACTTGCTTGGTGGCATGCTGGTGAGTGCCCTGAGCCATGTCAGCGGTTTGGTGCATGGCACGCCGCCCGCGTGGCTTCTGTTCGCGGGCTTTTGCGTGACGGGATCTGTCATGGGGGTCCGTTTCACTGGCGTGAAGCTGGCGGACATCCTGCGTTTTCTCAAGGCCTCTGCCACCAGCGTTGGGGCGGCCGCTTTGATCTCTATGGGGTTCGCCGCTGTGGTTGCGGCGGTGACGGGCCTGCCGTTTGGACAGGTTTGGGTCGCCTATGCCCCCGGGGGCGTCGAGGCGATGGCGGCGATCGGCCTCGCGCTTGATTTTGACGGCGCTTACGTCGCGCTGCACCATCTTTGCCGGATTGCATTCCTGATGGCGCTCATCCCTTGGATGGCACGCAAACAGACGCGGTTCTGATCAGGCGTTGCGCGCTGCAGGCTTTTTGGCGTGCGCCTCAACGATGGTGCGCAGACGCCAAGCGGCCCACATGCTCATGCAGAATTCTTGGTTATCTTTGCCCAGATTGTTCGAGTGTACCACAGCGGTGGTGGCAGTAGCTGCTACAGGCTTGGACATGTTTCCCTCCAAAGCGGGCCGGTCGTTCCAGATGGCCGGCCAATACACAAACGTCGGTTCTATCGGCCAATCGGCCTGATATGTAAGCTTAACGATACATTAACCTACCCTTTTGGGGTAGTAAAAAGTTACAGATTGAGACTTTTGTGTGGCAATTGATTGAAATTTCTGCGTTCGCAATGCCTGAGGGTTGGGTGCAGAAAAAGAAGTACCCGCAAAGGTTGAAACTTTGCGGGTTTGTCCGTCGCTTGGCTGTAAATTTGTCTATTCTAGAGCGAAAGGGTCTGCGCGACTCCGTCTAGGAACTGCGCCAGCTTTTGGCGGTCTAGCGGTTTCAGCATCAATTCGACGTCGAGCCGCTTACAGGTTTGGCGCAGATCAGGCGAGCGATCGGCCGAGATGATCGAGCAGGGAATTGGTCCCAGACTGTCACGAACCGCTGCATAAAGCTCTGTTCCTGACATGCCCGCCCCAAGTTGGTAATCCAGCAATAGCACGTCGGGTGAAATCTGAAGAACCGACAAGAGATCAAGGGCAGAGGGCGCATCTTCGGCTTCGATGACGTTGACGCCCCAGCTTTCGACCAGAATAGAGATGGCCCGCCGCAATTGGGGATCGTTCTCGACCAACATCACGATCAGTCCTGATTTGGCGAGGCCGACCGGACGACTGGGACGCATGGACGGGGTCACAGCGGGCTCTGCTTGGCCTGCGACGGGGACGTTCACCATAAAGCAGCTGCCTTTGTCCACTTCGGACCACACGCCAAGAGGATGCCCCAGGCGGGTACAGGCGCGTTCCACGATGGCTAGGCCCAGCCCCAAACCTTCGTTCGCGCTGGCCTTTGTGTCCAACCGTTTGAACTCTTCAAAGATCGCGCTCTGGTCCTCTTCGGGAATGCCGACGCCGGTATCCCAAACCTCGATCCGCGCCGATCCGCCATTGCGACGCACGCCGACCAGCACGCGGCCTTTGGGGGTGTAGCGAATAGCGTTAGAGATCAGGTTGCGCACGATGCGGCGCAGGTAGGACGGGTCACTTTCGACCATAAGGTTGCTGTCAACGATGCAAAGTTCCAGCCCCTTCCTGTTCGCGTGGATCGTCATTTCGTCTCGCAAGGGGGACAGGATTTCGCGCAGGGCAAAACGGCGGATGTCGAAGCTGAGGCCATCGGACTCTAGCTTTGAAATATCGAGCAGTGCGTCGATGATCTGTTCTGCGCCAGACAGGGCGGTCTCTGCCTTGGAGAGCACCGCCATGTCATTCTGGTCTGTCGCCTTGTCCGCAAGAGAGGAGATGAACAATTTGGCCGCCGAAAGAGGTTGAAGCAGATCGTGGCTGGCTGCCGCGACAAATCGGGACTTCGAGGCATTCGCGCGTTCGGCGGCGGACAGTGCGTCCTCTAGCTCTAGTGTGCGTTCCATCACGCGCTGTTCGAGGATTTCGTTCAGCTCGTACAGTTTCTGTGCAGCCTCGCGTTCGGCTGTCACGTCGGTGCAAGAAATCACAAAGCCTTGGTCGGGCATCCCGCGTCCGAAGATCTGTAGGATCAGGTTGTCCCGCTTCACCTCGAAAGAGATTGGATACTTCGGCCCTTTGGCCATCGCCCACCGCAAGAAGCCTGTGCGGTCCATGCCGCGACTGAATCTCACGTCGTCGCTAAGCCGCTCAAGGAGGCCGTCAAAGGAGGCCCCAATGGTCAAGCGGCGGACCGGTACAGACAGCAAGTGGCTAATCTTTTGATTCCACCCCACAAGCTGTGCGTTCTCGTCAAACACGCAGACCCCTTGGTTCAGATGATCCAGTGTCGCGCGGATCATACGGGTTTGCTTGTCCTTGAGCCGAGCGCGCTCCTGACGCTCCATCCGCATGATGTCGGTGACATCAGTTTGCAGAACCACGGTCCCACCGTTGCTGGTCCGGTGCTCTGACACTTGCAGCCAGCGGTCGCCTGTGAGTTCGACGTTGAACATCACATGATGGTCTTTGTGGCGGCGGATGCGACGGGCGCACCAGGTATCCGCTGTTTCCTCGGGCGGTAGGGCGAGTTGCGCGGATTCCGCGATGTGGCGAACATATTCGTCAAACGACAAGCCGGGTTTCAGAAACTCTTGCATGTTCCTGAAATCACGACAAAATCGCGAGTTCGACATGACCAGATTTTCTTCGGGATCGAATAGGGCAAAGCCCTCGGACACGGTCTCGATGGCATCTGCAAGGTTGCGACGCGCGGCTTCGGTTTCCGTGTGGGCCTTGGCCAACGCGGCGTTGGAGTCGTGCAGCAGTTCGAGCGTGCTTTCCAATTCTAGCGTGCGCTCGCGGACACGCTTTTCCAGGAGGGCGGCGCGTTCGAACTGGGCATAGGCCGCGTTGGATTGGGCCGTTCCGTATTCGACGCGGCTCATCAGCGCCTTCGTGATCTTTATCAGCTTTTCATTCTGGCGTTCCAGAGTGTCCGCAGGATTGATCAGCGACATCAGGCAACCTCGTTATCGGTCGGGGGATAGATCGCAACGCCAGTCAGCGTCTGGTTCACATGCAGCGCGCCGAATTGCTCGCCATAGGTTGAAAAGCCGACCACATCATTGGCAGCGAGCAGAGCCGAGACCTCTCGGGTTTTTTGGCGCTGGTCCGCGGCGATGCGGCGTAGCAGACAATCGCAGCCCAGGATCAGGTCGGGCTTTTGCTCGTCGCTCAGAGCGGCGAGCCCGTCTCGGAGATGCTCGACGATGTCGCGGTGTTCTGCCAGCGTCAGCACCATGCCTTCGTTGATCGCGGAAAAGAACACCAGTTCCCCATGTTCGTTCACGCGCTGGATCGCACGGACGTGGTGGCTGTCGCCAAGGCGCACGACCACGGGGTGTTCGGCAAAAGTGAACGGATCCAGCTGGTTCGGATCTTTGCCCAACAGCCGCGCATACTCCGCGGCGGCAGGTTCGGCATTGATCTCTTGAACGGTGCGGGCTTCGGGATTGGCGGCGGTCACGACCATGCGCATCTCGGTCGGCGCCAGATTGTCGTGGCTGAACACTTTGACAGGGCAAGCGCTGCGAACAAGTGCCAGAACCGCATGGTTTTCTAGGATCTGACCGTTATAGCTGAGCCATGTTTGGCGGAAATTCACACCATCCCCTGCGGACCCGCCGAACAATGGCATCGGCCCAAGGCCCGAGGCTAGGGTGGTGGTCAGGTTCTCTTCGCTCATCGACAGTCCGTCGACCAAGAGCATAGCGAACTCATGGGGGCGATCTGGCGCTGCTTGGGCCAGAGCAATCCGCTGCTGGATCAGTGTGTCGATGATCAGCTGGTCATCCGCCAAATTCAGCAGATCCAGCGCATACGTGACGGAAGTGAAGTAGCGGGCAGGGAAGCCGACGCAGATGATCTGCGCTTCTTCATAGCCTTGTGACCCCAATTCACCGGCTGTGGTGCACCCCAGAACATCGGCACCCTCGAAGACGCCAGAGGCATCTTCGATCAACTGTTTAAAATCCGCACAGGGGGCAGCAAACAAGCACACAAGCGCAAACGGCTCGTCTCCCAGCTGCGATTTGATCTCCTCCATCAAATCGGGCTGGTCGCACGGCACCTGCGCAACACGCATCGCTTTCTTGTCAGCGGTCTCCTCCCTGCCGGAACGTGGTAGCGCTCCGTTCACTCGACCGATGTCCTCTCATTGATTGCACGAGGATGTGCGATTACTCGAGGGTTGGCAAGACCCTGTTGAAGTTGGCCTCTTGGGCGATCAGAACCGCCTGAGTCCGGCTATGAACGCCGAGTTTTCGCATGATTGCAGTGACATGAGCCTTTACCGTGGTTTCGGCGATGGACAGGTCATAGGCAATTTGTTTGTTCAGTTTGCCTTCGCAAATCAGATTCAGAATGCGGGCTTGCTGATTTGTGAGAGTCGATAGGCGCTGAAGAGCGTCTTCTTGGTTGCCGCCCTCACCATTTTGTCCGTTGGGATCGATATAGCCCTCGGGCACAAAGGATTGTCCCGCCTTAACGGTGTCATAGGCCATCTGAAAGACCGCCCTTTGCGCTTGTTTCGGGACAAATCCGTTCGCGCCTGCCTGCAAAGCGCGGCTGATCATGCGGTTGTCGGACATGGACGAGGCAATGACAATCGCAGCTTTGGGCGTGGCATTGCGCAGACGGATCAGCCCATCAAGGCCATTCACATCGGGCAGGTTCAGATCAAGGATGATCATCTCGATCTTGGGATCGCCTGTCACAGCCTCGAGTGCCTGTTCGAGCGTTCCCGCGGTGTGGATCTCGCTGAAACTGGCGATCGACCGCAGGGTCAGGGTCAACGCATCGCAAAAGAGCGGGTGGTCATCGACGACCAGCGCATTGCCGACTGCAATCTGAGATGTGGCGCGTTCCTGCATGAATCTTGTCCTCTGGTTCCTCGGTTGAGGATAGCCGCATTTCGCAACCGGCTTCTGTTACCAAAAAGTCTAATAGCACTAGGAATTTCGGGCCAAGACCCCCGCAAGCATACCAAAAGGAAAGGCGCCCGGTCGAAACCGGACGCCTGGGACATGCCTCTTGGGAGAGGAATTAGTTGGCGGACGCCAGCTGCTTGGGCAGTTTGAATGTCCAGACCATGCCACCCTGGTTCAGGTAGTTGACCTTCTTGGCCACTTCACCACCCCAGAGCGGAACCGCGCCGCCCCAGCCGGAGACGACCGAAACATACTGCTCGCCGTCCATTTCCCAGGTGACAGGCTGACCCACGATGCCCGAGCCAGTCTGGAACGACCACAGCTCTTCGCCGGTGGCATCATCCAGAGCGATGAACTTGCCCTCGGGGGTGCCAAAGAACACCAGACCGCCAGCGGTGGTCATCACACCGCCCCAGAGGGGTGCGTCGTTCTTGTATTCCCAGACCCATTCGCCGGTGTCGGGGTCGATCGCCTTCAGGCTGCCGATGTGGTCTTCGTAGTTCGGCTTGATGGTAAAGCCCGAACCCAGATAGGCCGCGCCCTTCTTGTAGGTCACAGGCTCGTTCCAGATGTCCATGCCCCACTCGTTCGAGGGAACGTAGAAGTTGCCGGTGTTCTGGCTGAACGCCATGGGCATCCAGTTCTTACCGCCAAGGAACGAGGGCGACGAGAAGACGACTTCGCCTTTGCCACCGTCCGCTGCCAGTGCCGGATTGCCGGGACGGTTGGGCTCGTTAAAGATCGGACGACCGGTCTCGTCGATGCCATTCGCCCAAGTGATGTCCTTGACGAAGGGGTTGGCAGACACGAACGCACCGTCTTCGCGGTTCAGAACGTAGAAGTAGCCGTTACGGTCCGCAGTTGCGAAGCGCTTGTTGCCCTCGCGGTCGGTATAAGCAACGACTTCGTTCACACCGTCATAGTCCCAGCCTTCGCGGGGAGTGGTCTGGAAGTGCCACTTGATGTCGCCGGTCTTGGGGTCGATGCCGACGCGGCTTGCTGCGTACAGGTTGTCGCCGGTGTTGCCTTCGGTGGGCTCACCTGCGCCGCGCAGCCAGCTGTTCCAAGGGGCAGGGTTACCTGCGCCGAAGACCAGAGTGTCGGTCTCGATGTCATACGAGCCACCCAGCCAGGTCGCGCCGCCACCGGTCTTCCACAGATCGCCGGGCCAGGTCGCGTTCAGGGTGCCGGTCATGGTCGATTCTTCGCCATTCAGGGTGCCCATGTGACCTTCGATCATCGGACGGGTCCAGACGATGTCACCGGTGTCTGCGTTGCGGGCTTGAACTTCGCCGACAATGCCGAATTCGCCGCCCGAGTTACCGGTCACAACCAGACCGTCAACGATCAGGGGTGCCGCGGTGTAGCTGTAGCCCGCCTTGTAGTCCGCGATCTTGTCACGCCAGACAACGTCGCCGGTCTTCAGGTCCAGCGCAACGATGCGTGCGTCCAGAGTACCAAAGAAGATTTTGTCGCCGTAGATCGCCGCACCGCGGTTGATCACGTCACAGCAGGGCAGGATGCCTTCGGGCAGGCGGGCGTCGTACTGCCACAGTTCTTCGCCGGTCATCACGTCGATTGCGTAGAGACGCGAATACGAACCGGTCACATACATGATGCCGTCATAGATCAGCGGCTGGGTCTCTTGACCGCGCTGCTTTTCGCCGCCCATGGAGAAGGCCCATGCCGGAACGAGGTTCTTGACGTTATCTTTGTTCAGGGTTTCCAGCGGCGAGTAACGCTGAAGGTCGCGGCCCATACCGTTGGTGACAACGTTTGACGTGTCCATGCGGTCGTTGGCCAGCATTTCCTCGGTGACTTGCGCGTGCGCGGCGGTCACAGCCAGCGCACTCACCGACATTGCGGCAAGAAGTTTCTTCATTATGTCCTCCCTAGACGGTCAGTTCAGCTCCGAACAATGGAAAATGGAGCAGACCTGAGCGTCAGTATACGGACGCGAGGTTCGAGAGGTATCGGGCCTTAGTCTTACGACCTCTAGAGACTTGACACCGTTTGGCGGGCGCCAGTTCACGTGTTTGTGAGTCGTTTGGACGATGCGGGCTTTTCGGGGTCGAGCCAAAGTACCCGACCCCGATACCGCGCTCAGACTTTATTCCGAGATTGCGCTATTATCTTGCGTAGTGATCGAGGTCAGATAGGCCAGAATAAAATCCTGAACGGTCCGGTCCTCGATTCCCACGTGGCGCATCTTGGTCCCCGGCATGAAGCCGTCATTGTCTTCCATCCAAGCGCGCAGAGCGGCAGGCGTCCAAACAATGCCAGATGCCTCTAGCGTGGTGGAATAATCGTAGTCCTGATAGCTCCCTGCGGCGCGGCCCACGATATTTTCGAGCGGAGGACCGTAAGAGTCGTGGTCGGCATCGGGTGAATGGCAGCGGCGGCACTCGGCCTGAAATAAGGTCTCGCCGGCAGTGATCTTGACCTCTTGGAACGTGCTCTCTGCGGCGATGGCAGGGGCAGCAGACAGGGCGACGACAGCGGCGCTAACAATGGAACAGATACGTTGCATTTTTCCCTCCTTGGGTTGTGCGCCCCAAGGCTAGAAGTCTGCTGTTAGCCGTGGTTTGATGCAGGTCAACGGAAGTGTGTGGGGTACCTCGTCCTTTAGTCGTAATTGCTCTGGGCAACTTACTCGCTAGCCTTGCTCCAACTGTCAGGGAGGACAATGCGATGACTTTTTCAAAGGCGCTCAGCACCGCCTGCGCTGCACTTATTCTAGGTGCAGGCGCGGCGATGGCCGAGACCCCCGTCGTGCGCGCGGCGGTGCTCGAGTTCGGCACTGTGAACTGGGAACTGGACACAATCAAACATTACGGCATGGACACCGAAAACGGATATGAGCTGTCCGTTCAAGGCGTTGCGGGCGGATCTGCCGCGCAAGTCGCGTTTCAGGGCGGAGAGGCTGACGTGATCGTGTCCGACTGGCTGTGGGTCGCGCGTCAGCGTGCGGACGGCCATGATTATGTCTTCGTGCCGTACTCCAAAGCCGTGGGCGGCGTTATGGTGGCGGGCGATAGCACCGCGCAAACCCTTCAGGACCTCAAAGGCCAGAAGATCGGAATCGCCGGTGGCCCCTTGGACAAGAGCTGGCTGATTCTGCAGGCCTATGCACAGCAAGAATACGGGATGGATCTGGCGGCAGAGACCGAGCAGGTCTTTGGCGCGCCGCCGCTGGTTTTCAAAACGGCACTACAGGGCGAGACGCAGGGCGCGATCAATTTCTGGCATTTCATGGCCAAGATGCAGGCCGCTGGGATGCGTCAGCTGATCTCGGTCTCGGATGCCGCACTTGCGTTGGGTCTTGACCCGGAAACGCCGCTCCTTGGTTATGTCTTCAAGGGCGAGATGCTGCGCGAGCACCCCGAAATTCTAGAAGGTTTCGCCGCGTCGTCGCGTTCGGCCAAAACCCTTCTGGCTGAGGATGCCGCTGCATGGGAACGTCTGCGCGACCGCATGAAAGCCAAGAATGACACCCAGTTTGACGCGCTGGTGGCGGGGTTCCGCGCTGGCATTCCCGCCGAGGGAGCTGTTGACGAAGCGGCCGCTGCCAAGATGCTCGCTTTGATGGCCGAGCTTGGCGGTTCTGACCTGATTGGCAATGCAACCACGCTGCCCGACGGCGTGTTTGTCCAGCCCGGCAGCTAGGGCTTGGGTCATGGGACTAAAGCTCGTGGCATCGAATGATGACGTCAGGCAGGAGGCCCAAAGGCCTCCTGTTCTGTCGGTCAAGCTGGATGGCATGGCTTATGGCAGTCGTTCAGTGCTGGGAGCGATGTCACTGACCTTGGGCGCGGGCGAAACGCTCGCGCTGACGGGGCCGTCGGGCATAGGAAAATCCACTTTGGTCCGTATCATCGCGGGCCTCGAGACCGCATATCGCGGAGAGGTGGTCCGACCCGAGCAGATCGGGATGGTCTTTCAAGAGCCGACCTTGATGCCTTGGCGTAGCAATCGAGAGAACCTGACCTTGACCACTGGTGTCTCTGATGCAGGCGCTGACAAGGCATTGGAAGAGGTGGGACTCGGGCGACGGGGCTCGGAATTTCCACGCCAGTTGTCTCTGGGGCAACAGCGCCGTCTGGCGCTGGCCCGTGCGTTCTGTGGCTCGCCAACTCTTCTGTTGCTAGACGAACCCTTTGTTTCGCTTGATCCAAGCTTGGCAGCAGAGATGATGTCGCTCTTCGAAGAGCTAAGAAGACGCAGGAATATCGCAACTTTGATTGTCACCCATTCTGCCGAAGAGGCGACACGTCTGGCGGATCGTATCCTGCGTTTGGATGGCAGCCCCGCGCAGATCGTGCAGGGCTAGGCGCCGTCAGAACAGCGGGGCGTATCGCCAGTTGTCCGCGTCGGGGGTAACTTCGTCCAGATCGTAATCGGCCCCTTGCAGGCGGCGCGCGACCGGCAGGCCATCTTTGGCAGCCTCGTCCACATACTGACGGCCAAGTTCTGCATTCTGAGTGATCCCGTGACCGCGCATCAGGTTGATGCCGTGGTTGAACTTGCCCACAGGATCCCCCAGATCTGCCGCGCGCTGGTCCCATTGGGCGGCGGCGTCGGGGTTATACTCACCGCCAAAGCCGTTGTTCTCCATATAGCTCATCCACGTCATAGCGGCGGTGTAGCCCGCCTCGGCGCAGGCTTCGAAAATTGTACGGGCAGTTTCGTGGTCGCCGGATTTGGTCATCAGATAGCCCGAGGCGCAGACCATCATGTCGACCTCGCCTTCTTGGGCCTTCTTCAGGTTGTTCTGCCAAGTCAGCTCTTCGGGGTTGAGCGTGCCGTCCTCGGGGCCGTATTCGGCGGCGGTTGCTGGGGCCGCTAAAACGGCGGCGATCAGGGCCAAAGTCAGTCGCATGAAAAATCCTCCCGTGCGTGTTTTAGCACGGCACGCCTTATTTTTCACGGTTGCTATGGTCGTAGATCATCCCTTGCGGCGGGTCATACCCCGTTCGGGATCATAGCCCCAGATGGCCAGCAGCATAAACGCGATCAGCGCCAGAGCGGTCCACAGCAGGGCCATCGGCTCGAGCCGCAGGTAGAGCGCGAACCGGATCAACTCGACCGCGTGGGTGAAGGGATTAACCGCACAAATGTCCCGCAGCAGAGGCGAGCTTTCGGCCATTTTCCACAACGGATAGAGCGCCGACGATAGGAAAAACATCGGGAAAATGACGAAGTTCATGACGCCTGCGAAGTTCTCTAGTTGCTTGATAAAGCTGGATAGCGCCAGTCCCAGCGCCCCCAGCATCAGCCCTGCAACGATCAGCGCGGGCAGGGCGGCCAGATAGCCCCACGGCTCGACCGTGATGTCGAATAGCGCGGCCACCGCCAGGAACGTATAGACTTGGAGAATCGAGATTGCGGTAGACCCGCATAGTTTCGAAAACAGCAGCCACCAGCGCGGCAAGGGTGCGGTCAGCAGCAGCCGCATCGATCCCATTTCGCGGTCATAGACCAAGGACAGGCTGCTCTGCATCCCGTTGAACAACAGGATCATTCCGCAGAGGCCGGGGACGATGTATGTCTCGTAAGTGATATAGGTCTGGTAGGGCGGGATGATCGACAGCCCCAGCGCGGCGCGAAAGCCAGCCGCGAAAACCAGTAGCCACATGAGCGGGCGTACCATGGCGGCAATGAACCGTTCGCGTTGATGGACGAAACGCAGTGCCTCGCGTTTGACGATGGCGCTTAGGGCGGTGAGGTAAATGCTCATGCCTGCGCTCCTGTCAGGGACAGGAAATAGTCGGACAGGTCCGCATCCCTGCGCAGGTCGCCCGCGTGGCCGTCGGCCAGCTTTTCCCCTTGGTGGATGACGATCAGACGGTCGGGGTCGTGGACCTCGTCCGTCAGGTGCGTGGCCCAGAGGACGGTCAGGCCATCTTCGGCACAGAGTTGGTGCACGTGGTCCGTAATGCTGCGGCGGGCGGCGGCATCAAGGCCGACGGTCGGCTCATCCAGCAGCAGCACATCCGGTTGATGGATCAAGGCGCGGGCGATTTCCGTGCGGCGGCGGTGGCCCCCGTTCAGGGCGCGGGCCTTTTCCCCCGCGCGCTCGCGCATATTCAAACGGTCCAGTGCAGCGTCGATGCGGGTGCTTGCCTCGCGGCCCGAGAGCCCGTGCAGGCTGGCGAAATAGGACAGGTTTTGGCGCACGCTCAGGTCCAGATCCAGCGTCTGGTTCTGAAAGACGACGCCCATGCGGGCAAGGGCGGCGCGGGGCTGTGCCTTGAGATCATGACCTGCAATCTCGATCCGCCCTTCGGACGTCGTGAAAAGCCGAGTGAGTAGACCGTAGAGCGTTGATTTTCCGGCACCGTTTGGCCCCAGTAGAGCCCCGAATGCACCAGCCTCTAGGGTAAAGGACACGCCCTTCAGGGCCTCTTTCGCGCCGTAACGATAGCGCAGATTTTCGACATGCAGGCCTACGGTCATGCGGTGTCGCCCCTCCCTCTGATATGCTGCGGTGGGCTAGTCGACCCAATCGTCCCGCGCCCGATCAGACTGCACGCAAAGCGCAGGCGCGGGCAAGGGGCTGATGCCCCCACCAGACCGCCACAAAAGTCGGAGTCGGTGTGTGGGGCGATTGCCAGAAGGCTGTCGAGGGCGACAAATACGACCAAGGTCCAAACTCTATAGCCGTTCGTTTGTCGCGTCCCCCAACCAAGGTCTAATACCGCTCATCCTCGCTGCATTTATAACAAAACAAAAAGACGCGAACACGGGATCACGGAGGAGACCCCCAATGCCCAAAACAATTTCGACCCTCGCCCTAGGTGGCGCGGCGATGGCCCTGACCGCGACACTCGCGCTGGCTCATGGCGATGTGACCCCTCAGGCTGTGAACACCGAGGGCCTGCCCGCCGTAGGTGACGAATGGCTGACCGAAAACCCCTACCGCGCGGAGGAAGCGGGCCAGGAGGTTTGGGAAAAAGCGATTGCGATTGGCGACTCTGGCTACAACCAGAACTGCGCACGCTGCCATGGTTTGGGCGTTGTTTCGGGCGGTCTGGCCCCTGATCTGCGTTTCCTTGAAGCCGAGGAATATGGCGACGAATGGTACGTAGAGCGTTTCCAGTATGGCTACACCCAGAACGGCATCACCAAGATGCCTGCCTTCGGTGAACTGCTGGGCCAAGAGGCCGCGTGGGCGATCCGTACCTACATCGAAACCCGTCCTGATCAGGACCAGATCGACGAGCTGACACCCGAACTGCTGGCTCTGCGTGACAAGCTGGCAGCCATGGCTGACGGCGGCGAAGGCGACGCGGATGCGATCCACGACGAACTGGCCGAAATCGCTGGCGGCATCGAGACTTTGTCCGGCGCACCGGTCGCGGACAGTGTGGCAAGCCGCGCGGCGCACATCCTCGAGAAAGGTGGCGATGATGCCTATCACAAGGCAGCCGAGACCCTGACCATCGGCCTCTCGTCGGCGCACTAAGATGCAGCGGACAAGAGCCCTCTCTCTCCCCGCTCTTGTTCTCTCTTTGGTCGTGGGCGGCGTCACCGCTGCCCACGCCGAGGACCCTTGCGCGGATTACGTCCCTCAGGAAAAACCTCAGAATGCCAGCCGCGATATCGTGGGGCTGGATTTGGACCAGATCATGGACCAAGGCTCCATGCTCTTTGCGGTCTACGAGGATTATCCGCCCTACAGCTGGATGGAAAACGGCCAGCCCAAGGGCGTGGATGTCGAAATTGCCAAGCTGATTGCCGAGTATATCGGCGTCGAACCCAAGTTCAATTTCGTGATGTCCGGCGAAAATCTGGAAGCGGACCTGCGGGTCAACATCTGGAAAGGGTCCAATCTGGGCGGACGCATCGCCAACGTGATGATGCGCATTCCCTATGATTCCAAATTCAAATGTCGGGTCGAACAGGTGACGTTCAGCGGCCAATATGCGGCCGAGAGCATCGCCATCGCCTACGACAAAGCGAGTTATCCCGAAGATCTGCCTGTGCCGGCCTATTTCCGGTTCGACAAGGTCTCGGTCGAGAATGACTCGATTTCCGATTTCTACTTGGGTGGCATGGCGGGCGGTCAGATGATGACCAACATCGTCCGCTTCCCGACCATGGAAGGCGCCATGGAAGCGCTGGCGAATCAAGAGGTCAAAGCCGCGATGGGGCCTATGGGCCAACTGGAGTATGGCGCAACCGAAACGATTGGCATTCACCAGCCGTCTCTGGCCGGTTTTGCGGTGTCAAAGTGGACTTTGGGCACGGCTGTGCACTTCAGCTACAAGGCGCTGAGCTACATGGTGGACGATGCCATCGCTGCCGGACTGGCTGATGGACGGATTGCTCAGATTTACGCAGATTTCGGAATGACCCATCAGGAACCCGTGCGGTAAACCAGACGGTAAAATCCTCTCTTTGACTTATCTGTCAAATCAGGGTCAGGTCTGACCCTGATCATTGACCCAAGGGAGGATCACGACCGTGCAGATGACCGACACCCGCGAAATCGCCGCCAGCCCCGAAGCTGTTTGGGCTGCAATCCTTGATCCCGAAGTCCTGAAACAGTGCGTTCCGGGATGCGAGAGTATGGAAGGCAACCCCACCGAGGGCTTTGACGCGATTGTTCTCCAGAAGGTCGGACCAGTGAAGGCGAAATTCTCTGGCAAGGTCACCTTGCAGGATATGGATCCGCCACGATCGGTCACCTTGGTCGGCGAAGGCAAAGGCGGTGCTGCCGGTTTTGCCAAGGGCCAGGCGACTGTCACTCTGGCTCCGACCGAGGCTGGCACGGCCCTGACCTATGAGGTCGATGCGAAAGTGGGTGGCAAGCTCGCGCAGCTTGGCAGCCGTGTGATCGACGGCTTTGCCAAAAAGATGGCCGATCAATTTTTCTCCAACTTTCAAGGCGTCGTCGAGGGATCGACGGAGTAGCCAGCCTTTGGGGCACAGTGCGTTCGCCAGAAATTGAGCGAAGTGGCGAAAAAGGATTTATCAAATCCGCGTTGCCGTGACAGGTTGGACCCAAGAGACCAAGCGACTGCAAGCAAGGAGGGGGCGACATGGCTCAGGTTCGGATGACCATCAATGGTCAAGAGATAGAGGCTGAGGTAGAGCCGAACCGCTTGCTGGTAGAGCTTCTCCGAGAGGATTTGAAGCTCACCGGAACGCATGTGGGCTGCGACACCAGCCAGTGCGGTGCATGTGTCGTCCATGTAAACGGATTGGCGGTCAAAGCCTGCACCATGCTCGCGATCGAGGCGGGTGGAGCAGAAATCACTACGATCGAAGGCATCGCCGCGCCCGATGGAACCCTGAGCCGCGTGCAGCAGGCCTTTCAGGATCACCATGGCTTGCAGTGCGGGTTTTGCACCCCGGGCATGGTGATGACCGCCACAAAGCTCTTGGAACAGATCCCGCGACCGACCGAGGCTGAAATTCGTCATCACCTAGAGGGCAATATTTGCCGCTGCACTGGCTACCACAACATTGTCAAAGCTATTCTTGCAGCGTCTGGTCAGGACGTCTCGCAGCTGTCTGCGGCATGACGCCAAGTCTTGATTGTACATCGTAAACCCGGAGGAGAGCCATGTACGCGTTCGATTTCGAAAAGCCGACCACTGTCGAAGCCGCTGTTGCCGCTCTGTCCGACGAGGATGCACAGGCGCTGTCGGGCGGGCAGACATTGATCCCGACCCTAAAGCAGCGCTTGGCGATGCCGTCAAAGCTTGTGAGTCTAGCGAGTATCCCCGAGTTACAAGGCGTGTGCCGTAACGACGCCGGGCAGGTCTGTGTCGGGGCCGCAACTACCCATGCAGCGGTGGCGTCTGAGGTTGCGACGGCATACCCCGCGCTCGCGGCGTTGGCCGGGAATATTGGCGATCCGGCGGTGCGGAACCGTGGGACCATTGGTGGCAGCGTTGCGAACAACGACCCCTCGGCGTGCTATCCGGCTGCGGTCTTGGCCTCTGGCGCAACACTGATCACAAACACCCGTGAAATCCCGGCTGATACATTTTTTGATGGAATGTTCACCACCATACTCGACGAGGGTGAAATCCTCACCGAGATCCGGTTCCCCGTTCCGCAGGCGGCGGACTACCAGAAGTTCGTGCAGCCCGCATCGCGCTTTGCGCTGGTGGGTGTCTTCGTGGCCAATTTCGCGGAGGGCGCCCGTGTGGCGGTGACCGGCGCGTCGAACGATGGTGTCTTCCGCTGGACCGAGGCCGAAGAAGCGCTGAGCGCGAACTTCAGCCCCGATGCGATCAACGGTCTGACCGTGGACGCAGGCGACATGATCGGCGATCTGCATGGCACGCCGGAATATCGCGCGCACCTTGTGGGCGTGATGACCAAGCGCGCGGTTGCAGCTGCCAGCTGATCTTCGATTGGTTTGAAAAAGAGGGCGCGTCGGGAAACCGGCGCGCCTTTTGCGTTATAGCGTCCGTAGGTTTCCGTCTGCGTCTACAACGGTGATCTTGTGCAGGTTCGCTTGCCGTTTCAGGGCACGCAGGGCGGTCAGGGGCATCATGCAGGCCGCTGTCGATAGGGCATCGGCCATGGCCGCGCTGTCTGCGGTGATGCTGACGGTGGACCACAGCGGGTACTCGCCATTCGGGCCTGTGATGTGGGGGGCGCCGTTGATCAGAGTGGCCGAGGGGCTCGAGGTCGCAACGGCGGTGCCTGTCAGGCTGGTCTGCCCGACAATGCCTTGGACTGGGTCAGAGATCCCCAGATGGAATGGGCCAGAGAGCGCCGCATATTCCCCGATGTTGATCAGGGCTTTATCCGCGCCCGCCGCCAGCAGGTCCGCGCGGATCAGGTCGGTGGCATGGCCTTGGGCGATGCCATTCAGGGTCAGGCTTTGGCCCGCGCCAAGGGTCAGATGGCGTCCGTTCCGCGTGGTGTGCTGCCAGCCTGTCCTTGCTTGTGGGTTGGTCCAACGGGTCTGGATCGTCGTGTCAAAGAGGCCGTCTGTCAGGCTGTGCGCCTGATCACACAGGTCAATCAGATGCGCGAAATCGGGGGACATCTCGGCCGAGCCCCGTTCATTCAGGTGCGTCAGGTCAGAAGACTCATACAGCGAAAAGGTCTGCTCGATCTGGCGCAATCTGCGCGGGATGGCGGACAACATCGGTCCCGTCTGTTCTGGTGGGCCATAAAGCGTCACGCTGACCTCTGCTCCAAGCGCGATACCGGACCACGTATCCGCACGGGCCAGAGCGGGCGCACAGGCAAACGCAGCAGAAAGCGTCAGGAAACGGCGACGGTTCATTCGGCGGCCTCCGGTTGTGGGCGGCGATTTTGCGACTTTGCGGCGAGGATCAGGGGCACGCATTGCTTTGGGTCGTCATGGATGGTCACGCAATCAAGGCACTGGAAGCATTCGGAGTACTGGATTTCTCCGGTCTTCTTGATGGCGCCGTAATTGCATTTCACACGGCACAGCTGGCAGGGCGATCCGCAGTCTTCGCGGCGAGGAATCCAGCGGCGGAGGCGCAGGACGCCGCCGATCGCCATCAGCGCACCGAGCGGACAGAGATAACGGCAGAACCCTTTGAACACGAACAGGCCAAGCACCAGCCAAATCGCGGCATAGGCCACGTAGTACCATTCGCGGATGAAAAACGTGGTGATCGCGGTTTTGAATGGCTCGATCTCGGCGGCTTTGTCCATATGGGCGGGGGCAAAGATGGTGACTGCGACCAATCCGGCCAAGGCGATGTATTTCACCGACTTCAGGCGCTGGTCCCATGTGGCGCTGACGGTGATCTGGGGCAGGCGCAGCAACCGACCGATTTGGTGGGCAAACTCCTGCAGTGCACCAAACGGGCAGAGCCAGCCACAGAAAAGCCCGCGCCCCCACAGGACGAAACCGACAATCGCGGCAACCCACACAGCAAGGCCAAACGGGTCATACAGCAGGAACGCATAGGATCCGCCTGCCAACGCCGTTTGCAGCGTGGCGAGGGGCGTGACGATGCTCAGTTGTCCTTGGCCCCACCATCCGACAAAGCCCAGAACGCCAGCCAGAACGGCTAGTCGGATTGGGGTAAATAGCTTGCGGGCGGCCAGCCACGATTGGCCGACCAAGAGCGCTGGGATCAGTGCGGCCATCGCGATGCCCAGGACAATCAGGTCGGTCTGGCGGCTGCGGATAGCTTCCTCGAACGGGGACAGACGGCGGACTTCGGCGGGGCGGGTATAGAACCGCTCGGGGCTTGATAGGGTCGCGTCCAAAGAGACCGAGCCCGTTTCCGGCTGGAACATGCCGTGCTGTCGTTGCGCCTGAATAGAGAGCAGCCAGTCGCGGGTTGGATCAAAGCCGAGACGGCGGTCGGTGCGCAAGATCATGGCAGTGCCGTCGTGCAGGGCGTCCGGCGCATCATCGGCCAAAGTCACAAAGATGTCCGCGTCGCGCATCGCCACGGGCAGGCCATCTTGGTGCACTGCGATCAGATCGGGCGAGGTGTTGCGCACGAAGTCTTCGGTCACCAGCCCGTGGCGGGCAGTCTCGACCATCAGGATCGGTGCGTCAGATGTCGAGATCGACAGGAAATACTGGAGTTCCTCGTAGGTATCCTCGTCCAAGACAGCACGGGCAATCGAGGGCGGCCCCAGATCGGCGACCCACAGGTCCAGATACAGGGCTTCGGGATCGTCCAGAGCCTCTGGGTCGTCATCCTGCCAGATCGTCCCCTCGAACAACTGTTGAACTTCGGCGTTGGTATAGGTGACGCGGTGGATCAGGTCTTGGTCTACGAGATCCTGCCAAGTCAGAGGCTCGTCAATCGACAGATCGGGCAGGGTAGGAGGACCCGCCGAGATGCCTTGCATCTTTTCGCGGGCGACCTGCAGGGCGGCGGCCAAAATGCTTTCGTGGGCAATCCGGACCGACGCGGTGGCTTTGGTCACGCCATCCAGATAGACCAGCTGCCCGCCATCGCCTCCTGCACCATATGGGGTGCCTACGACCATGTTGTCAGAAATTGAGAGCCCTCGATATTGCTCTAGGAATTGACGGAAAGGTGCCTCTCCCAGACCAGAGACAAAGATCGGCTCGTTATGCTCGATCAGTTTGACGTCCATGAAGCGCCCGTTGAGGTCCAGCACCACCAGTATATTGATCGGCGCGCCGGAGAAGCCGGGCAAAGGGGCCATGACCGAGGTTTCAAAGACATAGCCTGTCTCGGCTCCGCCAGAGTTCAGCAGTTGCCAGACGCCCTTGTCATTCAGCGCCTCGCCCAAGGACATGGGCGGGACGATAAAGTCTTCGATGCGCTCGCGGGGCAAGCCCTCGGCGCTGGCGCAATGCGCAATGAACAGCCACGCAAGCGCGGCCATGACTCTCCGTAGAACTCCCATAAAGTGCAGGTTAAGCACTGATCTTTTTGATGCCCTATGCGACCTTGGTCGCGGGACAGGATGTGGTAGGCTTCGACTAGGCTGACTGCCAAACGGGAGGAGAAACCGGATGGGGAAATCTGGCATCACAGCAATCTCGCTGATGGCGCTTCTTGGCGTGTGGGTGATGGCGGCGTCTCTGACGGCTGACCCGATGGTTTTGCCATATCCGTCCGAAGTTCTATCCGTCATCGCGGAACATGCCTCTAACGGGAAGCTCTGGTTCCATATGGGAGCGACCCTGCAACGCGTGTTGATGGCCTTTGCTTTGGCGATGGTCGGAGGCGGTTTGCTGGGCTTGGTCTTGGGACAGTCAGAGAGGCTGAACCTGTGGCTTGATCCTTGGGTGACGGTTCTTCTGAACGTGCCTGCTCTGGTCATCATTGTGCTGTGCTACTTGTGGATTGGCCTGAATGAGGTCGCTGCAATCTTTGCGGTGGCCCTGAACAAGTTCGCGATGGTCACCGTGACGATCCGCGAGGGGGTGCGTGCCTTGGACAAGGGCGTGGGGGAAATGGCGCAAATCTACCGGATGCCTTTGCACGCGCGGTTGCGCCATGTGATCTGGCCGCAGCTTGGACCTTTTGTGGCAGCATCGACCCGTAACGGGCTGGCAGTTATATGGAAAATCGTTTTGGTGGTCGAGTTTTTGGGGCGTTCCAACGGCGTTGGTTTTCAAATCCACCTCTATTTCCAGCTTTTCGATACGGCGACCGTGCTGGCCTATGCCCTGAGTTTTACCGCGCTGATGTTGGTGATCGAATACGCTCTCGTTCAGCGTTGGGAGCGCTCTGCCACGGCGTGGAGACGGGCCTAGTGCGGTATGTCGCATATGTGCGGCTTGTTCTTGGCCGATGGGCAAGATAGCTGAACAGAATGAACATCTTCGACACAGCAAAACAGATTGCTGCCCCGCAAGACCGACCCGCAGAAACGGTTCTGGTCGCCGCAGCTTTGGTCTGGATTGGACAGGCCGCTCTGATTGCCACAGTCGTGGCACGGGGCGTGGCTGAATCGCTTGAACCGGAGTTTGTCGCGGTAGCGGCGGCTGCACTTCTGGCGCTGGGCCTGTTGCGTGCCGGAGCAGAGCGATGGGCGAGTGCTCGCCTGACGGATTTGGCCGAGCGGCACGTGGGAACTCTGCGCGATGCGATCATAGAGCAAGAGTTGACCCGACGCGCCAGTGACGCCCCAGCATCGCTGGCAAGTCTAGTTTCGGAAAAGCTAGAGATGTTGCGCCCCGCTATCCTGCGTTACGGACCTGCGCGAAAGCGGGCGATGGTGGTTCCATTGGTCTTGCTTGTGATTGCGTTCTCACAGTCTTGGGTGGCTGGCGCGATCCTTTTGGTCGCGGGGCCACTTATCCCCGTTTTCTCTGCTTTGGTTGGCATGGCGGCACAGCAGGCCAGCGCGCGCCAATTGGATCAGATGTCGACCATTGGTGCGCTGCTGTCCGAGCGGATCGGTGCCCTGATCGACATCCGTCTTTTGGGCGCGGAAAGCACTGTGCTGAAGGATTTCCACGAAGCCGCCGATGATCTGAAAAGCCGCACCATGGCTGTTCTGCGGATCGCATTCCTGACCTCGACCGCGCTAGAGTTGTTTGCTGCGCTCGGTGTGGCCATGATGGCGGTCTATGTCGGGTTCTCGCTCTTGGGCCAGCTGCAGTTCGGCACCTATGGCGCACCATTGTCTGTTTGGTCCGGCGTGTTCCTGCTGCTCCTTGCTCCGGAGTTTTTTGCACCGCTGCGGGATCTGTCGGCGGCTTGGCATGATCGTGCTGCCGCTCTGGCCGTGGCAGCCGAGGTTGTGGCCTGGAATGACGCCGATGCAGAGCATGTGCTTGGCGGGCAGGGAAATGCGGTCAAGCTGCACGATAAGGCGTCGATCGCGATCCACGCCCTCGCGCTGCGTGTCGGCGAGAGCATTATTCGCTACCCTGATGTGACGGTCGAGGCAGGGCAGGCGCTGGCGATTTCTGGTGGCAGCGGCGCGGGCAAGACGACCTTGCTCTCTGCGATTGCGGGTCTGATCCCCGCGCACACTGGGGATATCCGAGTTGCTGGGATCGTGCTCGCAGAGGAAACTGCACAGAGCTGGCGCACGCGACTTGGCTGGATGCCGCAATCCCCTCATTTCGTGAAAGCCTCGGTACTGGCAAATGTGAAACTCGCAGCGCCAGAGGCCGACACCGCGCAGGTCGAGGCCGCGCTCAAATCCGCAGGTATCCTAGAGCAGATTCGTCGGTTGCCCCATGGCACGAACGAGATGCTTGGGGAAACAGGCGCTGGGCTGTCTGGAGGCGAAGCGCGGCGCCTTACCTTGGCGCGGGCATTGTTGGCAGGGGCTGATGTGCTTCTGGTGGATGAACCCACGGCTGACTTGGACGAAGAAACAGCAGCGGCTGTGCGTCGGACGCTGCTGGACCTTCGTGCGCAAGGCAAGCTCTTGGTGATCGCTACCCATGATCCTGCGCTTATGACGGCCTGCGATCTGCAAATCTCGCCGGACCCCAAGGAGGCCTGCTGATGACCTCTTTGAAACGAGTGCTTGGTATATGCCTGCAATCCGCCAGAGGCGCGATCTGGCGGGGCGGTGCCCTGTCGATACTGGTGCTTTTGGCCGGAGTTGGGCTGTTGGCGCTGTCGGGCTGGTTCATCGCCGCGGCCGCAGCGGCGGGTCTGGCGGGGACCGGCTTGGTCTTTGACGTCTTCAAGCCTAGCGCGGGTGTGCGAGCCCTTGCCCTTGGGCGGACGGCGTCGCGCTACGGCGAACGGCTCCTGACCCATGACGCAACGCTCAAGGCGCTCGTCACGTTGCGCCTGCGCTTGCTGCAGGGGCTCATGGCACAGCCCTTGCGCCGTTTGGAACGTGCGCGGGCCGCCGCTGCTTTGAACCGCATGATTGCAGACGTGGATGCTTTGGACGGGGTGACGCTGCGCCTGTTCCTGCCTGCGGTCGCCGGGGCGATAACATTAGTGCTGTCCGTTTTGGGACTGGGCTTGTTCGCGGGCTGGAGCCTCGCCGCTTGGGTCGGAGCGCTATATGGCTTGGGAAGTCTGATCATCGGGAGGCGGTTTGGCCCCGAAGCGTTGCCCGCTGCCCGCCGTGCCGAGCGTGCGTTGCAGGCCGTTAGGGCGCGGTCCAATGACGCCTTTGCTGCGCGCGCGGACCTGACCGTTTACAACGCAATCGATGGCCAGATTTCCTTGATCGGCCGTGCATCCTTGGCCTTGGGCCAAGCGCGTATGCGCCGCGACTCAGTCGAGCGTGCCGCCCAATTCTGGGTGACCGTTATGGTGCAAACAACTGTCGCCGGCGCGATGCTTCTTGGTTTTTCGTCGGTCAGCAACGGGGATCTGTCCACGCCGCTTGCGACGCTTGGGGTGCTGGCATCCTTGGCCTTGTCCGAGACTGTGATGCCCTTGGCGCGTGGGATTTCAGAGTTCGGACGCATCGCGGATTCGGCAAGACGCGTGATGGATGACATCCCAGAGCACCAGATCGACCCGAGCCAGAAGGTTCAGGCCAAGCCGATGATCGTTCCCCCGCTAGACCTGCGCCGTATCCGGATCGAACCATTGGTCGACACGTTGTCCCTAACCGTCGAGGCCGGAGAGATGGTGCTGCTGGCGGGGCCGTCCGGCGTTGGAAAAACCACTGTTCTGAACGTGATTGCGGGCCTTTTGCCAGCCAATGGCGGAGAGGTCTGTATCGGCGGGCATCCTCTGAATGACTACAGCGAAGAGGATTTTCGCGGCCGTCTGGGCTATCTGCCCCAGCGGGCCACAGTGATGGACGGAACTTTGATGGACAGCCTGCGTCTTGGGGCTGCGGATCTGTCCGAGAGCGAGGCTTGGGAGGTTCTCGAGGCGGTCGAGCTAACCCGTTTCGCACAGGAGCGCGATGGCTTGCAGACCCGTCTAGGATCGCGCGGCACTGCCCTCTCTGGCGGAGAGCGGCGCCGTGTCGCACTGGCGCGCCTGATCGCGGGTCGACCGCCTGTGATCCTGCTCGACGAGCCTACCGAAGGACTGGACGAAGCAACGGCAACTGCGGTTTTACGAGGTATTCGCAATTACTTACCGCAGTCAGCTATCTTGATTTCGAGCCACCGCTTTTGCGATCGTGCGCTTGCAAATCGCGTCATCACTTTGCGATGAAATACCACATTCTAATTGCTTAATCTTCGATTTAGGTTTTGACCCAGATCAAGGACCGATGCATTCCGACTATGGGATATGTCCTCTCATAAATCTTAATCTGCGGGATAGGTTTGCCCGCGTATTCAGGAGCAGACAATGGAACTCGATGTCGTAGAGCTGTCCAGATTGCAGTTTGCAATGACGGCGCTCTATCACTTTCTGTTCGTGCCGCTGACGCTGGGTCTTTCGATCCTCGTTGCGATCATGGAGACGGTCTATGTCATGACCGGTCGTCCGATCTGGCGACAGATGACCAAATTCTGGGGGACTCTCTTCGGGATCAACTTTGTCCTTGGCGTGGCCACGGGCATTACAATGGAGTTCCAGTTCGGCATGAACTGGGCCTACTACAGCCACTATGTCGGCGACGTGTTCGGCGCGCCCTTGGCGATCGAGGGTCTGATGGCCTTCTTCCTCGAGGCGACGTTTGTGGGCCTGTTTTTCTTTGGCTGGGACAAGCTGAGCCGCGTCAAGCACCTGATGGTGACTTGGCTGGTGGCGATTGGTTCGAACTTCTCGGCGCTCTGGATCCTGATTGCGAACGGTTGGATGCAGCACCCCGTGGGTGCGGAATTCAACCCGATGACCATGCGGATGGAGATGACCAGCTTTTTCGACGTGGTCTTCAATGAGGTCGCGCAGGCGAAATTCGTACACACCGTTTCTGCGGGGTACGTGACCGCAGCGATGTTCGTGATGGGCGTGTCGGCGTGGTACCTGCTCAAGGGGCGCCACATTGAACTGGCCCGCCGCTCAATCACCGTTGCGGCGTCGTTTGGTCTGGCCTCGGCAATCTCGGTCGTCGTTCTGGGGGACGAAAGCGGCTATGACGCCGGCCTGAACCAGAAGATGAAGCTGGCCGCGATCGAGGCCATGTGGGAAACCGAAGAGGCACCCGCACCTTTTACGCTGGTGGGTATCCCCAATCAGGAAGCGCGCGAAACCAAGTACGCCATACACATCCCCTATGTGATGGGCATCATCGGCACCCGTTCGCTGACCGAGGAAATCCCCGGCATCGCGGAACTGGTCGAACAGGCCGAAGGACAAGTGCGTTCGGGTATCATCGCCTATGACGCGCTGATGACCATCCAAGAGCAGATGCAAGACACGCCCGCAGATGTCCTGGAGACATTCGAGCAGCATAGCGACGATCTGGGCTACGCCTTCCTGCTGCTGCGCTACGTGGATGACCCGCGCAACGCGACCGAAGAGCAGATCGTTATGGCCGCGAACGACACTGTGCCCCATGTGTGGCCGATGTTCTGGGCCTTCCGCATCATGGTCGGTATTGGCATGGCGCTGATCCTGATCAACGGTTACTTCTTTGTCCGTAGTTCGTTCAAAGGCATGGACTATCCCCGCTGGGCCCTGCGCCTGTCGGTGGCGGCAATCCCGTTGCCTTGGATCGCGGCCGAGATGGGCTGGATCGTGGCCGAGTATGGCCGCCAGCCTTGGACCGTGGACGGCATTCTGCCCACCGCGCTGTCTGTCAGCCACCTGAGCGTCACGCAGCTCTTGCTGACCATCGCAGGCTTTGCGCTGTTCTACACCGTTCTGTTCGTCGTCGAGATGGGCCTGATGATCAAATACATCAAAAAGGGCCCGACGCAGGACGTCGCAGTGACCGACGAATGGATGACCAAGCACGAGCACCGCTTGCGCACCCATGATGGCAATGTGCCTGAATTCACACCGGCGGAGTAATCGATATGATCCTTCATGAGCTGATTTCTTTCGAACTGCTTCGCGTGATCTGGTGGGGCCTGCTCGGGGTCCTGCTGATCGGATTTGCCCTGACGGACGGGTTCGACATGGGGACGGGGGCGTTGCTGCCTTTCGTCGCCAAGACGGACACCGAACGCCGCGTGGTGATCAACACGGTCGGCCCCGTGTGGGAAGGCAACCAGGTGTGGTTCATACTTGGCGGTGGCGCAATTTTCGCCGCTTGGCCGCCTTTGTACGCGGTGTCCTTCAGCGGGTTCTACATGGCGATGTTCATTGTCCTGTGTGCCTTTATCGTGCGTCCGGTGGCGTTCAAATACCGGTCCAAGCGTCCGTCGCCCACATGGCGCAGCACGTGGGACTGGGCCCTCTTTGCGGGCGGCGCAGTGCCTGCGCTGATCTTTGGCGTCGCCGTGGGCAACGTCTTGCGCGGTGTGCCGTTCCACCTGACCCCATCGCTGATGCCGATCTACGAGGGTAGCTTCTTTGGCCTACTGAACCCCTTCGCGCTGCTGACCGGCTTGGTGTCCTTGTCTATGCTGATCATGCACGGCGCGGCTTGGCTGAACCTGAAAACCGAAGGCCGTATCCAGTCCCGTGCCCGCCGCTATGGCTTTACCGCCGGAGTGGTTGCGATCATTGGCTACGCGGTTGCGGGGGCGTGGCTTTTGCTGATCACCGACGGCTACAGTTTTGTCGATGCGGCGGTCACCGATGGTCCGTCAAACCCGCTGATGTCGGACGTGGTCAAGGGCGGCTCTTGGCTGAGCGCTTACTCCGATCGTCCTTGGATCATGATTGCGCCGATCATGGGCTTTGTCGGGATGCTGATGGCGCTGCGGGGCCTGACCTCGGGCGGGGAGGCAACCACAATGCTTTGGTCCAAGATGGGCATCCTCGGGGTGATCTCGTCCGTGGGCCTGACAATGTTCCCATTCATCCTGCCGTCCAGCACCGATCCCGACAGCTCTCTGACCGTGTGGGATGCCTCTAGCTCGCATCTGACACTGTTCGTGATGCTGGTGGCGACGGTGATCTTTATGCCGCTGATCCTGATGTACACCTCGTGGGTTTACTCTGTCCTCTGGGGCAAGGTGACCGAGGACGACGTCACCGCCAACGGCGAAACCCTGTACTGAGAAAGGACTGACACATGTGGTATTTTGCCTGGATCTTGGGCCTGCCTCTGGCCGCGTTGTTCGCGGTGTTGAACGCCATGTGGCTGGAACTGCGCGAGGACGCAAAACTGGCCGACGAGGATAACCAGACCCCGTAACAGGGCCTGCACTGACAGATTGGAATAGGGCAGCTTTGGCTGCCCTTTTTCATGCTTTCTGCGCGTGCAAAGAAATCTGAAGCAGGAATTAACGAATCCCGTTGCGCGTAATCGACTCTTCGCCTATCAAAAACGACAGGTACGGGAGACACTGACGTATGTCAGGGCCGAAGGAGCAACCGCCCCGGTAAACTCTCAGGCAAAAGAACCGGCCTACTGGAACACTCTGGAGAGAGGCGCGAAAGCGTCCGCCGAAGGGATAGCGATCTCAGGCGACAAGGACAGAGGGGGCATCGAGCGTGGGGAAACCCGCAGGAACACGATGCCGGAGGTTCGCTCCGGAAGAACCGGAGGACAGATGAGCGAGCTGCTTCGCACACCGCTGTACGACCTGCACGTGGAACTGGGTGCCAAGATGGTGCCGTTTGCGGGCTATGACATGCCCGTTCAATATCCCCTTGGCGTGATGAAAGAGCACCTGCATTGCCGTGCCGCTGCTGGCCTGTTCGATGTCAGCCACATGGGGCAGGTGATCCTGCGCGGGGCCGATGCGGCTGAAAAGCTCGAGGCGCTGATCCCCCAGAACGTGCTGGGTCTGGCCGAGGGGCGCCAGCGCTATGGATTCTTTACCAACGAACAGGGCGGGATTCTGGACGACCTGATGTTCGCCAACCGCGGCGACCATCTGCTGCTGGTCGTGAACGCCGCAAACAAGGCTGCGGACATCGCCCACCTGAAGGCCCATATGGACGGAGTCGAGGAGATCACCGATCGCGCGTTGTTGGCCTTGCAGGGGCCCGCGTCGGAAGAGGCTCTGAAATCGGTCGTGCCCGCGCTGCCGGATATGAAGTTCATGGACGTCGCCTTGGTCGATAGTGCGTTTGGCGAACTCTGGGTCTCGCGCTCCGGCTATACGGGCGAGGATGGCTACGAGGTTTCGGTCCCCGAAGCGACCGCCACCGATTTTGCCAAAGCCCTGATCGCGCTGGAGGCGGTCGAGCCCATCGGTCTGGGGGCCCGCGATAGTCTGCGGCTTGAGGCAGGCCTGTGCCTGCACGGCAACGACATTGATCCAAAGACCACGCCGGTCGAGGGCAACCTGATCTGGGCCATCCAGAAATCCCGCCGGACGGGCGGTGACCGGGCAGGTGGCTTCCCCGGTGCGGAGGTCATTCTGGATCAGCTGGACAACGGCGCATCCAAGAAACGTGTCGGCCTACAGCCCGAAGGCCGCGCCCCCATGCGCGCCCACACCATGATCTACGCCAGCGAAGAGGCCGCCGATCCGATCGGCGAAGTGACCAGCGGTGCCTTTGGCCCAACGCTAAACGCGCCCATGTCGATGGCCTATGTCACCACAGAATTTGCGGCCAGCGGCACGCGCCTGTTTGGCGATGTGCGCGGCAAACGCATGCCAGTGCAGGTCGTCGACCTGCCCTTCGTCCCCAATAACTTCAAGCGCTAAGCCAGTAGGAGACCCCCGAGATGAAATTCACCGAAGACCACGAATGGCTCAAGATCGAAGGCGACCTGCTGGTGGTCGGCATCACTGAACACGCGAGCACCCAGCTCGGGGACGTGGTGTTTGTCGAACTGCCACAGGTGGGCAGCGACGTGGAAAAGGGCGAAGAGATCGTTGTGATTGAATCGGTCAAGGCCGCCTCTGACATCACTGCGCCCGTGGATGGCGAGATCGTCGAAGTGAACGACGCGATCGTGGACAACCCCAGCCTCGTGAATGAGGACCCGTTGGGCGCGGCTTGGTTCTTTAAGATCAAAGTAGAAGACACCAGTGTGATCGACGGCTTCATGGACGAAGGCGCATACAAAGACTACGCAGGCTGAGGCTGACATGACCTTTACCCCCACCGACTACGATCCCTATGATTTCGCCAACCGTCGTCATATCGGCCCCTCACCAGAGGAAATGTCCGAGATGCTGAAGGCGGTGGGGGCAGACAGTCTGGATGCCCTGATCGACGAAACCGTACCCGCCAGCATCCGTCAGGCCGAGCCGCTGGAATATGGCGCGCCCAAGTCCGAACGCGAGCTGACATGGTTCCTGCGCCAGATCGCCAAGAAGAATACCGTACACTCTTCGATGATCGGGCAGGGCTACTACAACACCGTGATCCCGCCCGCGATCCAGCGCAACATTCTGGAAAACCCCGCGTGGTACACGGCCTACACGCCTTACCAGCCCGAGATTTCGCAGGGCCGCCTTGAGGCGCTCTTGAACTTCCAGACCATGGTCTGCGATCTGACAGGTCTGGAAATCGCCAATGCCTCGCTCCTGGACGAGGCGACCGCTTGCGCCGAAGCGATGGCCATGGCCGAACGTTTGGCGAAGTCCAAAGTGAAAGCGTTCTTTGTCGATGAAAACTGCCACCCGCAGAACATCGCCGTCATGCAAACTCGCGCGGCACCCTTGGGGATCGAGGTCATCGTCGGCGACCCCGCCGATCTAGAGGCCGATCTGGTCTTTGGCGCGATCTTCCAGTACCCAGGCACCTATGGCGGCTTGACCGATTTCACCGCGCAATTGGACGCCCTGCACGAGGCCAAAGCCTTGGGCATCGTGGTTGCAGACATCATGGCGCTGACCCTGCTGAAAGAACCGGGTGCAATGGGCGCGGATATTGCTGTGGGCAGCACCCAGCGGTTTGGCGTGCCCCTTGGCGGGGGCGGCCCCCACGCGGCCTACATGTCCTGCCGCGATGCGTACAAACGCTCCATGCCCGGCCGGATTGTCGGTGTGTCTGTAGACAGCCACGGCACGCCCGCCTACCGCCTGTCCCTGCAAACCCGCGAGCAGCACATCCGCCGCGAGAAAGCGACCTCGAACGTCTGTACCGCGCAGGCGCTGCTAGCGGTGATCGCGGGTATGTACGCGGTGTTCCATGGTCCCAAAGGTCTGAAGGCCATTGCGCAGCGCATCCATTCGGTCGCCGTGCAATTCGTCGAAGGTCTGGAAGAGGCTGGTTTCACCGCCGAGCCAACCACCTTCTTCGACACCATCACGGTCGAGGTCGGCCCGATGCAGGGCGTGATCTATCAGGCCGCGCTGGACCGTAAAATCAACCTGCTCAAGGTTGGCGCGACCAAACTCGGTATCTCGGTCGACGAGACAACCCGCGGCGAAACCATCGAACGTTTGTGGGAAGCCTTTGGCATCACCCGCACGTTCGATGAGGCTCATCAGGCCTACCGTTTGCCCGCTGATCTGGTACGGACCAGCGATTTCCTGACGCACCCGATCTTCCAGATGAACCGCGCCGAGACCGAGATGATGCGCTATATGCGTCGCCTGTCTGACCGTGATTTGGCTTTGGACCGTGCGATGATCCCGCTGGGATCGTGCACTATGAAGCTAAACGCGGCGGTCGAGATGGCTCCGATCACGTGGCCGGAATTCAGTTCGATCCACCCGTTTGCGCCTGATGATCAGCGGGCCGGTTTTGCCGAAATGGTCGATGACCTGAGCCGTATTCTGTGTATGGCCACAGGGTACGACGCGATGTCCATGCAGCCGAACTCGGGCGCGCAGGGGGAATACGCGGGCCTCTTGACCATTGCTGCCTACCACGAGGGCAACGGCGAAGGGCATCGCAAGATTTGCCTGATCCCAACCTCGGCCCACGGGACCAACCCTGCCTCGGCCCAGATGTGCGGAATGAAGGTTGTCGCGGTCAAAGCGCTGGAGAACGGCGATATCGACCTCGAAGATTTCCGCGCCAAGGCTGAAAAGGCCGGCGATGATCTGGCGGCCTGCATGATCACGTACCCTTCGACCCACGGGGTTTACGAGGAAACCGTGCGCGAAGTTTGTGCGATCACCCACCGCTATGGCGGGCAGGTGTACTTGGACGGCGCGAACCTGAATGCGTTGGTTGGTCTGGTGAAACCCGGAGAGATTGGCGCAGATGTCAGCCACCTGAACCTGCATAAAACTTTTGCCATTCCGCACGGTGGTGGCGGCCCCGGCATGGGTCCGATCGGTGTCAAAGCGCACCTTGCGCCCTATTTGCCTGGCCACCCCGAAACGGGCGGTGCGACAGGTCCGGTGTCCGGTGCGCCATGGGGGTCAGCCTCGATCCTCGTGATCTCTTGGGCCTATTGTCTGGCGATGGGCGGCGCGGGTTTGACGCAAGCCACCAAGGTCGCGATCCTGTCGGCGAACTATATCGCGAGCCAGCTGAAGGACCATTACAACGTTCTGTTCAAAGGCCGTTCGGGCCGTGTGGCGCATGAATGTATCCTTGATACGCGTCCGTTCAACGACCGCGCCCATGTGACCGTCGATGACGTTGCCAAGCGCCTGATGGACCACGGTTTCCACGCGCCGACCATGAGCTTTCCTGTCGCAGGGACCTTGATGGTCGAGCCGACGGAATCGGAAACCAAGGCCGAGCTGGACCGCTTTATCCTTGCCATGAAGGACATCGCCGAAGAGGTCGCGGCCATCGAGCGCGGCGAGATGGATGCCGAGAATAACCCGCTGAAGCATGCGCCGCACACGGTGGCATCGCTGGTGGGCGACTGGGATCGCCCCTACAGCCGCGAGGCGGGGTGCTTCCCTGCGGGCAGCTTCCGTGTGGACAAGTACTGGCCACCGGTTGGCCGCGTGGACAACGTGCACGGGGATCGGAACCTGATTTGCACCTGTCCGCCGATGGAAGAGTATCTGGACGCGGCGGAATAAGATCAGAGGGGCTCTGGCTGGTGACGGTCGGGGCCCTTTTTCTTTTGGTGCTCTTTGTGGATTGCGGCGGGCCGTGAGTATTTTTGCAAAGCAGAAAGAGCTTAGTGTTTCAGGAGACTGAGGGGCGCGACCATGGCTTGCGGCGCCTGAGGATTTGGCTAGGCTGCGCGCCATGACGAAGATTGATCCTGTTCTTTATCCCCTTGGCGAAGATGGCTTGCTGGTGGAATTTGCGCCGGCCCTGTCGATGCAGGCGAATGCGGCGGCGATTGCGTGCCGTGATGCTGTTTCTGCGTTGGGGCTGGACGGGATGGTCGAGGTTGGATCGACGCTGAAATCGACGTTTATGCGCTTCGATCCGGCGCTGTTGTCCCATGGGCGGGCCGAGGCGGCATTGCGCGATGTGTTGGGGCAAGAGGATTGGTCTAAGGTGGAGGCCCCGGCGGCGCGGGCTTGGCGGTTGCCAAGTTGCTTTGCACCAGAATATGCGCCTCAGTTACAGGACTTTGCAAATCTGGCTGAGCGGCCTGCAGCGGATCTGGTCGATGAATTGGCCGCGACACCGCTTCGGGTGCTGGCTTTGGGGTTTGCGCCTGGAATGCCGTATCTTGGGGAGTTGCCTGCCCATTGGAATGTGCCACGGCAGAGTGGTTTGACGCCGAAAGTGCCGGTTGGGGCGATTACGGCAGCAATCCGGCAAATCGTGCTTTTTGCCGTACCTTCGGGAACCGGCTGGCGGCAGATCGGGCAGGCCGCATGGCGGGGATTTGATTCTGATGGGTCGGGGCCGTATCTGAGCGCAGGGGACGTTCTGCGCTTTGATCCTGTGGGGCCAGAAGCCTTTGCCGATCATCTCGCCGCTGGCGGCGGGTTGCTTGAGGACCGGCTATGACCCGGATCAAGGTTCTGTCCGCCGGGCCCTCGGTCACTTTGCAAGACAGCGGGCGCACCGGGCTGTCGGCGTTTGGTCTGTCGGCAGGGGGGGCGATGGACCCCATGGCTTTGGCCGAGGCCCATGCCTTGCTCGGGGCTGGTTTTGATGGCTGCGCGATTGAGATGGGACAGATGGGCGGACGCTACACGGCGGACGGAGATCTGGTCATCGCTCTGACCGGCGCGCGGATGAAAGCTCAATTGGACGGTGCGTCTTTGGCGTGGGGGCAAATCCACGCGTGGCCGGCTGGTGCTGAGCTGGAGATTGGGGCCGCGACCGAAGGGGCCTATGGCTATTTGGCGGTCGCAGGGACATGGCAGGTGCCAGAGCGGTTTGGCTCCAAAAGCACGCATATCCAAGCGGGAATTGGCGCACCGATGACTGGCGGGGATGTGCTGGAATTGGACCCCAAACCAGCCGAGGCTGGACTTGGTTTGCCGAACTGGCGGACGACTGCAACCGAGGTGCGTGTGATCCCGTCTGTCCAGAGCGGCTGGTTCGGGGAGGACGGGCGCGCTTGGCTGGAGCAAACCGTGTTTGTGAAAACCGCTCGGGCGAGCCGGATGGGGGCCGCCTTGTCGTTTGACGGGCAGGGCGTGCAATCCGACCACGGGCTGAGCGTAGCGTCCGAGATTGTCAGCCTTGGCGATATTCAGATCACGGGGGACGGCACGCCCTATGTCCTGATGCGCGAGGCGCAGACAACCGGCGGCTATCCCCGCATTGCGACCGTCATCAGCGCTGATCTGCCTGCATTTGCGCAGTTGGCGGCTGGCGCGCAGATCCGGTTCAAGTTTGTGACGTTGGAACAGGCTCTGGCGGCGCGTGCGGCGCAGGCGGACTTTGCCAAGGCATTGCGCGGGCGGGTTGCGCCCGTCGTGCGTGCGCCAGAGACGATCCATGATCTACTGTCTTATACCTTGGTGTCCGGTGTTGTGTCGGCCACTGATCCGGAGGGCTGGGAATGACCACCATCGATCTGAATGCGGATATGGGCGAAAGCTTTGGGCCTTGGACCATGGGGGATGACGCTGCGCTACTGCAGGTGATCAGCAGCGCCAACGTGGCATGTGGTTTTCATGCGGGCGATCCTGTGGTGATGGCTCAGACCATTGCGCAGGCCAAGGCGGCGGGCGTCGCTGTCGGGGCGCATCCGGGCTTTGACGATCTCCAAGGGTTTGGGCGGCGTGATCTGAAACTCACCGAGGCCGAGTTAACTGTACTGGTGCAGTACCAGCTTGGCGCGTTCATGGGGATGGCGGCAGCGGCAGGCGTGCCGGTGGCCCATCTAAAGCTGCACGGGGCGCTGGCCAACATGTGCGCGAGAGATCTGGAGATGGCGCTGGTGTGCTATCGCGCGGCTATGACTGTTGCGCCCAACTTGCGGCTTTTCGTTATTGCCGGAACTCAGCAACAGCGCGCGGCTGAGCAGTTGGGCGCGAGCTTCAGCGCCGAGATTTTTGCGGATCGCGCCTATCAGGATGACGCAACCCTTGTGCCGCGCGGGCAGGCTGGGGCCGTACTGCATGATCCGGCTGAGGCTGCAGAGCGCGTGCTGCAGATGGTTCAAGAGCGCTGTGTGATCGCGCAATCATGTCAGCGCGTGGACGTACCTGTCGATACGATTTGTCTACATGGGGATACGCAGGGGGCGATCGATATGGCCCGCGCGGTCCGCGCAAAGCTTGAGCAGGCCGGTGTTCAGATCGCCGCGCCCCAATAAAAGTTGACCTTGGGGATTGAGCTTCCAGTAGCTGGAACCCCTATATGGATGGCAAGAGAAAGGATTCTTGTCATGCATCGTCAGTACAAATTATCCGGATTGAATTGCGCGGGCTGCGCGCGGCGCTCTGCTGCGGCGGCCTCTGAAGTGGCGGGTGTGCTGGAAGCGAACACTAACTTTGCGACCCACACCCTTGAGATCGCGACCGAAAGTGGGTTTGATCCAGCGGCGCTCCAGGCGCGTCTGGCCCGTGCTGGATATCCTATGCAAACAAAAGAGATCGTGCTCGATCTGGAGGGGCTGAGTTGCGCATCCTGCGTTCTGCGAGTCGAGAAAGCGCTGTCCGGTGTCGAAGGTGTCGTCGAGCCCAAGGTCAATCTGGCAGAGGATCGTCTGCGGGCCACTGTCTATTCCGGTGTGTCTGCGACTGAACTGATCGCCATGGTGAAACAGGCGGGATACGGAGCGCGTCTACGAACGGACGAGACCGCGGAAGGTGTCGATAAATCAGCGCAATACCGGAAGAAGTTCATTCTGTCTGCGGCGCTGACTCTGCCTGTGTTTATCCTTGCAATGGGGCGCCACTGGCTGCCCGGTTTCGGGGGGCTGATCGACGCGACCTTGGGAATGCGCGGGGACATGATCCTGCAATTCATTCTGACCACATTGGTGCTGGCTTGGCCGGGGCGTGGGTTCTTTGAACTTGGTGTTCCGGCGCTGGTACGTGGTGCGCCAGATATGAATGCGCTGGTGGCTTTGGGAACTCTGGCGGCTTGGGGTTACTCGACGGTGGTGACCTTTTTGCCGTCGACTGCGGCGGTCGCAGGGCACGGCGTGTACTTTGAGGCCGCAGCGGTGATCAGTACGCTGATCCTTCTGGGACGCTGGATGGAGGCGCGGGCCAAAGGGCGCACGGGTGCTGCAATCCGCGCACTCATGGACCTTAGCCCGAAGACCGCACGTGTGGAACGGCCTGATGGCTCGGTCGAGGAGCGCCCTCTGGCCGAGATCCAGAGCGGGGATACCTTGCAATTGCGTCCCGGCGAACGTGTGGCCGTTGATGGTACTGTGCTCTCGGGGGAGAGCCACGTGGATGAATCCATGCTGACTGGTGAACCCGTTCCTGTTGCCAAAGCCGAAGGGGATACGGTCTCTGCGGGGACGTTGAACACGAACGGTGCTTTGCGTTTGCGTGCAGATGCGGTTGGCAGCCAGACGGCACTGGCCCAGATCATCCGCATGGTCGAATCCGCCCAAGGGGCGCGTTTGCCCGTGCAGGCTCTGATCGACCGCGTGACCATGTGGTTTGTCCCAGCGGTTCTGGTTGTGGCAGCGCTGACGTTCCTTGTCTGGCTGGTGGTTGGACCTGATTTGTCCCGTGCCTTGATCGCAGCCGTGGCGGTGTTGATCGTGGCGTGTCCCTGCGCGATGGGGCTGGCAACGCCAACGTCGATCATGGTGGGGATGGGCCGGGCCGCAAAGCTTGGCGTGCTGTTCCGCAAGGGCGATGCCCTACAGGAATTGCAGTCGGTCAAAGCCGTCGTCTTTGACAAAACCGGCACTCTGACTGAGGGGCGCCCCGAACTGGCGGCAGTCTTGCCCGCAGCGGGGGTGCAAGAGGCAGAGGCGCTGTCCTTGGCTGCTGCGCTCGAAGCAAAATCAGAGCACCCGATCGCCCATGCCATTGTGCGCGGCGCTGACAGCATTGCTGAGGCAGAAGACTTCACTTCGGAAACGGGCTCTGGCGTCGAGGCAAAGGTCGGGGGCCGCACTATTCGCGTTGGCACCTCGGCTTGGGTCGGCGGCTCGATTCCGGCAGACCTGCAGGCAGAAGCCGATACCCGCACAGCCCGCGGCGAGACAGTGGTTTGGGTTTCCAGAGAACACGAGGTGATCGCTGCGATCGCCGTTGCAGACCGCATCAAAGAAAGCGCAGTGGATGCGGTGCAGTCTTTGCGCGCCACGGGACTGGAGCCTGTGATGGTCACCGGAGACGGGCAAGCCACCGCTGACTTCGTCGCCAAGCAATTGGGAATCACGCGCATCATTGCCGGCGTCCGCCCCCAGGGAAAACGCGAGGCGGTCGAAGATCTGAAAAGAGAATTCGGAAAAATCGCCTTTGTCGGGGACGGGATCAACGATGCGCCAGCCTTGGCCAGCGCTGATGTTGGCATCGCGATTGGCACGGGAACTGATGTGGCGGTCGAGGCGGCTGATGTCGTTCTGATGTCCGGCGATCCTCTGGCTGTGCCCAAAGCGATTGCCCTGAGCCATGCAACGCTGCGCAACATTCGGCAGAACTTGGCTTGGGCGTTCGGCTATAACATCGCGCTCATCCCTGTGGCTGCGGGTGTCCTGTTCCCTGCGTTCGGCATTACCTTGTCGCCGATGCTGGCTGGCGGGGCGATGGCGCTGTCCAGTGTATTCGTTCTGGGCAATGCATTGCGCTTGAACCAAGTATCCTTGGGGCAGGGCGCAAGCGCATGAACATTAAGGACGTTTCCGCCCGCACGAACCTGCCCGCCAAGACCATCCGCTATTACGAGGACATCGGCCTGATCACGCCTGCACGGAGCGAAAATGGCTACCGGCGGTTCTCTGAAAATGATCTTCACAAACTGGCCTTCGTCGGGCGGGCACGGCATCTGGGTTTCTCGATCGAGGACTGCCGTAACCTTTTGGCCCTCTGGGGGGACGACGGACGTAGCAGTGCAGATGTGCGCGCCATTGCCCAAAGCCATCTGCACCAGATCGAAGCCAAACTGCGCGAGTTGTCCGAAATGCGTGACACGCTGGCGCGGCTGGTGCAGTGCTGCGCGGGGGATAGCAGACCCGATTGCCCCATTCTCGAGGATCTCGCGAAAACACACATCTGATCTACATCAAGTCCCGATCATTCCCGCCGTGATAGCGTCACTGCAGATTTCGGACGGAGGGACATTCTGTGAGAATAACCAAGCGCACCAATATCGCCATTCGGGCGCTCATGTTTTGTGCTGTGAACATGGATCGTCGTGTCACTAAGCACGATATCGCAGAGGCTTGCAATTCATCCGAAAACCACTTGGGCCAGATTGTGAACCAGCTCGCGCAGCTTGGGTTTCTAGAAACCACACGCGGTCGTGGGGGCGGATTGGCTTTGGCGCGGTCGCCCGAGCAGATTTCGATTGGCGAGGTCTTTCGCCTGCTCGAAGCCGATGTGCCGGTTGCCGAATGCTTTGCGGATGTAGACAACACCTGCCCGCTGACCGATGCCTGCCGGCTGAAAGACGCGATCGCTGCGGCGCTTGATGCATTCTATGCCCACATGGAGACGATCACGCTGGATACGCTGATCTGCAACAACCATGAGCTCGAGACCATGCTCGCCATGACGCCATTGTGCTCGGGCGACAAAGCCGCCAAGCCTGCAACGGCTTAGGGTCATTCGGCGGGCGCGAAGCCTTCGATCAGGTGACGTAGGCCCAGAGCAGCGCCGCCAAAAATCGACAGCATTGTCACGGGGGCGGAATAGCTGAGCAGGGCCATGGCGGTCAGTCCTTGGCCAACGGTGCAGCCCATGGCCAGCACTGCGCCCACGCCCATGAGAACCGCACCGATGATCTGGCGGCGAAGCTCGCGGGGATCCTCGCAGGCCTCCCACCGGAAATGTCCCAGCATGAAGCTGCCGATCAGCGCGCCGGTCCACACTCCGATCACCGAGCCCACCGCGAAAGACGGCGCATGGTTTGCGCCGAGCATCGCGTAGATCATCGCTTCGCCCACGGGTGCCGAGAAATTATGAGAGACCACCGGGACGACCTCGAACCCGTTCGCGGCGATATAGCCCGTGCCAAGCCAGCCAGACAGGATCGCAAGGCCGACGACAGCACCCCAAATGATGGCTTTGCGTTCGGCGCGCATATGAGCGGGCCAAACGGCAAAGGCCAGAATACCCGCTCCGATCACCATGCCGATGAGTGCGGGGGAGGTGGGCAGCACCTCGGACAGACCGTGAGCGATCCCTTGCGGTGTCTCGGTCGGGATTCGCGGAAATAGCTTGGCAAAGACGAAAGCAAAGGGGCCATAGAGTGTGCCATAAGCGGCCATGCCGACCACAACCACGATCACAAAGGACCGTAAATCCCCGCCGCCCAAGCGGGCCAGAGCGCCGTAGCCGCAATTGCCTGCCAGCGCCATGCCATAGCCGAACATGCCGCCCCCAATGATCGAGGCCCAAGGCAGCCAGCGCGTATCTAGGTAAAAGGCGGCGGTTGGCGAAAACACTCCCAAAGCGCTTGATCCGAACACACCTATGACGGCGACGCCAATGGCGACGCCCCACATGCGCAGACGAATGTCGCTTCCTCCGTAAAAGAAATCTTCGATTGCCCCAAGTGTGCAAAAGCGGCCCAACCGCGCCGCGAGGCCCAGAAGCAGGCCTCCGAATGCGCCAATCAACGCGACCAAAACCGCGTCGGAAATCCCATCGATCATCGGAGCCCTCCCAAGTCCAATGACGGCCAGACGCGCCGGCAGTTTAGCGTGATGTCAGTTACTCGCTATCGCAAAAAACTTCGTAAACACGCTCTAGGATACGCCGGGGACGGTCATCTGCCAAACTATAATAAATGGTCTTGCCGTCGCGGCGCGGCACAACCAGCCCTTCGAGACGCAGACGCGACAGCTGCTGGGACACAGCAGCCTGACGGGCAGACAGCAGTTCTTCGAGTTCGGTAACCGACTTTTCGCCATCCACGAGATGGCACAGGATCATCAGGCGACCTTCGTGGCTGATCGCCTTGAGGAAGTTCGCAGCGCTGGTCGCACGCTCAAGCATGCGGTCCATTTCAAAATCGGTGAGATCGTCTTTTATTGCAGGAAGAGACATAGGAAGGGCCTATCACTAACTTACATCACGAACCGCTGCCGGAAGCGGTGTCTGAGAGGGGGAAACCGGCGTGTTCGGCGACCATTTTCTCGACCAAGGGCCAAAAGAAATCTTCGCCTGCGTATCCTTCTAGTCTTGCCAGTTCCTGACCGTCGTCAACTAGCAGAAAAGTCGGAGTAAAGACGACGGGGCGGGTAATTTCAAACCCTGCGTCTTTGATTTCACTGAGCTGGACCGTGCGCAGGGGCGCTGCATCCGAGACAGCGGCGACCGGATAGATGTGGCCGACCTGCTTGTGCCAAAGCTCGCAATAGGCGCAGCCCACTTGCTCGACCATCACCAGTTCAGCGGCAGCGGCAGGCAAAGGGGCGAGTGCGATTACACCCGCCAAGAGGGCGTTGGTAAATAGATGCGGCATGCGATCAATCCAATTGACAGCTTCTGGCAAGCATGTAATCAAATATTTGAATAAATCAAGGAATATTGCATGTTGGATGTCACCTACATGGGGGCATTGCTGGCGGGTTTGCTGTCGTTTTTCACGCCGTGCATCCTGCCTATGGTCCCGTTTTACCTCAGTTATATGGCTGGTCTGTCGGTTGCGGAACTGCGCGGCGATGGCGTGATTGCGGCAGGGGCCCGGGCCCGTTTGATCCGATCTGCAATCGCCTTTGCGTTAGGGGTCACCACAATATTCGTCCTTCTTGGGATGGGCGCGACGGCGGTGGGGCAGGCCTTTGCCCAATGGAAGCAGCCGCTCAGTTACGTGGCGGCGGCGATCCTGTTTGTCTTTGGGTTGCACTTTCTTGGCGTTCTGCGGATTGGCCTTCTGTACCGCGAAGCGCGGGTCGAAAGCTCTGCCAATCCGGCGTCCGTAGGCGGGGCTTATGTCATGGGGTTGGCCTTTGGGTTCGGGTGGACGCCCTGCGTCGGCCCTGCGCTGGCGTCGATCCTGATGGTGGCTAGCGGCATGGGCGATTTGTGGCAGGGCGGGGCGCTGCTGTTTGTCTACGGGATCGGGATGACCGCGCCCTTTATTGTGGCCGCTCTGTTTGCCGGACCGTTTCTGGCATGGGCGCAGCGCAACCGAAAATATCTGGGCTACGTGGAAAAGGTGATGGGCGTGATGCTCATCGTCTTTGCCGTTCTGATAGCGACAAATGCGGTGAACCTGATCGCGGCGGCGATGATCGAGTGGTTCCCGTCTTTCACATCCTTGGGGTGAGGCGAACACCCTGTGCTGCGGCCCGAGGAGGGGCCGCTTGTTATCTGGGAGGAAGACTATGCTGAAACGATTAACCGCCATTGGGGCGGCGCTGTGCCTGTCCACATCCGTCATGGCGGCCGAGATGGGCGACGATGGTCTGCACAAGGCGGACTGGATGCACGACACCTTCAAAGACCTGCGCGAAGATCTGGATGAAGCCAGCGCCGAGGGCAAACGCCTGATGGTGATCATCGAGCAGCGCGGCTGCATTTATTGTAAGAAAATGCACGAGGAAGTCTTTGTTGACCCAGACATCGAATCCCTGTTGCAGGAGGACTTCTTTGTTGTGCAGCTCAACATGTTTGGGGACGTCGAAGTCACCGATTTCGACGGAACTACCCTTTCGGAGAAGGACATGATCCAAAGTTGGGGTGTTCTGTTCACCCCAACAATGATGTTCTTTCCCGAGGAGGTAGAGGAGGGCGTTTCAGCCCCCAAAGCGGCGGTGGCGCAGATGCCCGGAGCCTTTGGAAAAGGTACAACTTTCAATATGTTGCACTGGATTCTTGAAGAGGGTTACACCTCTGGAGAACCGTTCCAGAAATACCTGCAACGCAAGTTGACAGAGTAAACAGAAGTGCAGCCGGAAGAATGCTGCACTGCAACATATCAGTAAATTCACTTAGTTGAATTTGTTGTTGCGTAAAAGATGCGCGGTGTTCTACAGTATACGGAGCCTACCAGCGGAAGAATGGTAGCTAGGGAGGAAACATGAAGCTTTCAATTGCACTTGCGGCAGTCGCCGCTTGCACTGCTGGCATCGCAATGGCGGCACCCGTTGCCCCGGCAGATGTCGAGTTCTCGGAATATGGTGAAGTCGCGACCTCGTTGACCGGTCAGGCTGGTGATCCAGAAAACGGCGTCAAGATTATGGCGAACCGCGGCAAGGGCAACTGCGTTGCGTGCCACGCTGTTTCGGCGATGTCGGACGTGCCGTTCCACGGCGAAGTTGGACCGACCCTTGATGGTGTTGCCGACCGCTGGAACGAAGCAGAACTTCGCGGCCTCGTCGCGAACGCGAAAATGACTTTTGAGGGCACGATCATGCCCGCGTTCTACAAGAACGACGGCTACATCCGCCCCGGCAATGCCTACACCGGCAAAGCCCCGACCGAAGCACTGACCCCCCTGCTGACCGCGCAGGAAGTCGAGGATGTCGTCGCTTACCTGATGACGCTCAAAGAGCAGTAAGCGACCCGGATTTAAGGAGAGAGAAATGGAATTCACCCGACGCGACACTATCGCACTGGGCCTTGGTGCGGCCGCTCTGACCGTACTTCCCTTCCGCGTTGCGGCTTCGGCCGATGACAAAATTGCCGAGTTCACAGGCGGCGCAGACATGAAGGCCGAGGGCGTCACCCTGACCGCGCCCGAAATCGCGGAAAACGGCAACACCGTTCCGATCACCGTCGATGCACCTGGCGCAGCCAGCATTCTGGTTCTGGCAACCGGCAACCCGACCCCTGGCGTGGCGCAGTTCAACTTTGGTCCGCTGGCCGGTTCCCATGCCGCAACCACCCGCATCCGTCTGGCTGGCACGCAGGACGTCGTTGCGATCGCCAAGTTCGAAGACGGCTCGTTCGCCCGCGCAGCATCCACCGTCAAAGTGACCATCGGCGGCTGTGGCGGCTAACGCCCGCGACCTGTCGAGACACATAGATTTTCTGAGGAGAGACCTAAAATGGCATCTGGTGTACGCCCCCGCGTTAAGGTTCCCAAGTCCGCATCGGCTGGTGAAACCATCACCCTCAAGACCCTGATCAGCCACCCCATGGAGTCCGGTCAGCGCAAGGATAGCAGCGGCAACGTGATCCCGCGCTCGATCATCAATCGCTTCACCTGCGAGTTCAACGGCCAGATGGTTGTGGACGTGACCATGGAGCCTGCGATTTCGACCAACCCCTACTTCGAATTCGAAGCAACCGTCCCCGAGGCAGGCGACTTCAAATTCACTTGGTACGACGATGACGGCGACGTCTACGAAGAGACCAAGCCGGTAGCGATCGGCTAATGCGACAGGGCGGGGCGCGCAAAGAGCATAACTTTGTCGCCCCGCTTTCTGGCTTCAGGGAGGAAACCATGACCAAGCAAATCAAAAGCAAGGCGATGATCGCGTTGGGTTTTGCCGCAAGCACCTTCGCTCTGGCGACGGCTGCGCAGGCAACCGATCCGACCGACCCGCTGGTGGTGAACGGCGATCTCGAAATCGTCACCAACACCGCCGCGCCCGCCCACATGGACATGATCGACACGATCCAGTCCGGCTGGGAATTCCGCTCGCACGAGACCCAAGATCTGCAGCGCGATGACTTCGATAACCCCGGTATGATCTTTGTCGACGACGCCCGCGAAGCGTGGGACACCGCCGAGGGGTCCGAAGGTAAGAGCTGTGCCTCCTGCCACGGCGCGCCCGAGGATATGGCCGGTGTCAAAGCCGTGTATCCCAAGTGGAACGAAGACGCTGGCGAAGTCCGCACTATGGAGATGCAGATCAACGCCTGCCGTACTGAAAACATGGGGGCCGAGGCGCTGGGATACACGTCGGGTGACATGACCAACATGGTTGCCCTTATGTCGGCTGTGTCGCGCGGTCTGCCTGTGAACGTCGCGATTGACGGTCCCGCTCAGGCAACGTGGGAGCAGGGCAAAGAGCTCTACTACACCCGCACCGGCCAGCTGGAACTGTCCTGCGCGAACTGCCACGAAGACAACTACGACAATCTGATCCGCGCAGACCACCTGTCGCAGGGCCAGATCAACGGCTTCCCGGCCTACCGCCTGAAGAACGCCAAGCTGAACTCGGTTCACGCGCGCTTCAAAGGCTGTGTCCGTGACACCCGCGCGGAAACCTTCTCGCCCGGCAGCCCCGAATTCGTGGCTCTGGAGCTGTATGTCGCATCGCGCGGCAACGGACTGTCGGTCGAAGGACCGTCGGTGCGGAACTAACCAACTATAAACACAATCCAACCTTCTCCTTGGCCCGTGCATCGATTGCACGGGGCAGGGAGCCTTTGTCAAAATTGATCTCAGAACCGGAGCCTGTCACACATGATTTCCCGCCGCGATTTTCTTCAGGCCAGCATGGCCGCCTCCGCACTGGTCGGAGCGTCGGGCTTTGGCAACTGGAGCCGCTTGGCCGCGCAGCAAGCTCTGACGCAGGACCAGCTGCTACAGTTTGATACCTTCGGGAATGTGTCGCTGATCCACGTCACCGATATCCATGCACAGCTGAAGCCGATCTACTTCCGCGAACCCGAAGTGAACATCGGCGTGGGTGACGTGAACGGCAAGGTGCCCCACGTGACCGGCGCGGATTTCCGCAAGCTGTACGGCATCAATGACGGCTCGCCCAACCACTACGCGCTGACCTACAACGACTTTGCCGCTTTGGGCAAAACCTATGGCAAGATGGGTGGTCTGGACCGTGTCGCAACCGTGATCAATGCGATCCGCGCCGACCGTCCCGATGCGATCCTGCTGGACGGCGGTGACACATGGCATGGCTCGTATACCTGCTACCACACGCAGGGGCAGGACATGGTCAACGTGATGAACGCGCTAAAGCCGGATGCGATGACCTTCCACTGGGAATTCACTCTGGGCTCCGAGCGTGTGAACGAACTGGTCTCGGGTCTGCCGTTTGACTCGCTGGCGCAGAACATTTTCGACGCCGAGTGGGACGAACCTGCTGAACTGTTCAAGCCCTACAAATTCTTTGAGCGTGGCGGCGCGAAGGTGGCCGTGATCGGTCAGGCCTTCCCCTACATGCCCATCGCGAACCCCGGCTGGATGTTCCCTGAATACGCATTCGGCATCCGTGACGAGAACATGCAGGCGATGGTCGACGAAGTGCGCGGCATGGGCGCGGACGTGGTTGTGGTTCTGTCGCACAACGGTTTCGACGTAGACCGCCACATGGCCAGCCTTGTCACCGGCATCGACGTGATCCTGTCAGGTCACACCCACGATGCGCTGCCCGAGCCTGTCTTGGTGGGTGAGACGATCATCGTGGCCTCTGGCTCGAACGGCAAGTTTGTCAGCCGCGTCGATCTGGACATTCGCGATGGCCGCATGATGGGCTTCCGTCACAAGCTGATCCCGATCTTCTCGGATGTCATCACACCGGACGCCGAGGTTGCCGCGCTGATTGACGAGCAGCGGGCCCCCTTTGAGTCCACCCTGTCCGAAGTCCTTGGCCACACAGACTCCCTGCTGTACCGCCGTGGCAACTTCAACGGCACGTGGGATGACCTGATTTGTGATGCGCTGCTGACCGAACGCGATGCGGATATCGCCATGTCGCCCGGCGTGCGCTGGGGTCCTTCGGTTCTGCCGGGTCAGGCGATCACCCGCGAGGATCTGTGGAACGTCACCTCGATGACTTACCCCAAGGCTTACCGCACCGAGATGAGCGGCGAGTTCATCCATACCATCATGGAAGATGTGGCCGACAACATCTTTAACCCGAACCCCTATTATCAGCAGGGCGGGGACATGGTGCGCATGGGCGGTTTGGGCTACCGGATCGACATCAGCAAACCCCAAGGCAGCCGCATCAGCGAACTGACCTTGCTGAAGACCGGCGAGAAGCTGGATCCGTCAAAGAATTACGTCGTTGCCGGTTGGGCAAGCGTGAACGAGGGCACCGAAGGCCCCGATATTTGGGACGTGGTCGAAACCCACATCCGCAACAAGGGCACCGTCGTGGTCGAGCCCAACACCAGCGTGCAGGTGGTGGGCGCGTAAGGCGCCCATCGGAACCAAATTTTTTTACCCCAAAGAATTCACGAAGATGAATTCTTTGATCTGAGAAAAGGAGCAAAGGACATGACATCCAGCTTCAAGGGACCCAAGGCTTCGCGTCGCCAGTTTCTGGCCGGAGCGGCTGCCATCGGGGCAGGGGCCGCTACTGGCGCCCGTGCCGAAACTCCCGATCCGCTGATCACCGAAGTTCAGGAATGGGCACAAGGCTTGGGCGATGGCGTGGACGCCACCCCCTATGGCATGCCCATCCGGTTCGAAACCGACGTGGTGCGCCGCAACGTGCCGTGGCTGACCGCGGACCCGATCAGCTCGATCAACTTTACGCCCATCCATGCGCTGGACGGCACGATCACCCCGCAGGGCTGCGCGTTCGAACGCCACCACTCAGGCGCGATCGAGCTGTCCAAGGATGATTACCGCCTGATGATCAACGGTCTGGTCGACCGTCCGCTGGTCTTTACCTACGCGGATCTGGAACGCTTCCCCCGCGAGCAGCACGTGTACTTCTGCGAATGCGCGGCGAACACCGGTATGGAATGGGCGGGCGCGCAGCTGAACGGCGCGCAGTTCACCCACGGTATGATCCACAACATGGAATACACCGGCGTGCCCCTGCGGACGCTCTTGAACGAGGCCGGTATCCAGACCGAGGGCAAATGGGTTTACGTTGAGGGCGCGGATGCGTCGTCGAACGGCCGCTCTATCCCGATGGACAAGGCGCTGGACGACGTTCTGGTCGCCTTCAAAGCCAACGGCGAGGCCCTGCGCAAAGAGCATGGCTACCCCGTGCGTTTGGTCGTTCCCGGTTGGGAAGGCAACATGTGGGTCAAGTGGTTGCGCCGCATTGAGGTCACCACCCAAGCCGTTGAAAGCCGTGAGGAAACCAGCAAATACACCGACACGCTGGCGGATGGCACCAGCCGCAAGTGGACTTGGGTCATGGACGCCAAATCGGTTGTCACCAGCCCCAGCCCCCAGTCGCCGATCAAGCACGGCCCCGGCCCTCTGGTCATCACCGGTCTGGCATGGTCCGGCCACGGCAAGATCAAGCGCGTGGACGTATCCACCGATGGCGGCAAGACATGGCAGCAGGCGCGCCTCGCGTCCGAGGCTGGCGACAAGGCGCTGTCCCGCTTCTATCTGGACATCAACTGGGACGGCAGCGAAATGCTGCTGCAATCCCGCGCGATGGACGAAACCGGATACGTGCAGCCCACCAAGGCGCAACTGCGCGAAGTGCGTGGCCTGAACTCGGTCTACCACAACAACTGCATCCAGACATGGCATGTGAAATCGAACGGGGAGGCAGAAAATGTCGAAGTCTCTTAAACTCTATGCAGGCTCGGCGGTCGGCACCGTTCTGATGCTGACGGTGGCGCTGAACTTTGCGGATCGCTTGATCCCTGATCATGCCGAAAGCTACGACCGCATGGCGGCCGATAGTGATCCCGATTTCGCGTTGATTGCCCGCGCTCAGGCGGCTGCAGCTTATGCGGACGCGCCCTTTGGTCTGGGCCGTCCCGCATTGGAAGAAGAGATCGCCGCGTGGGATCTGGATGTCAGCCCTGATGGCACCGGCCTGCCGGTCGGTTCTGGCGACGTTTTCACGGGCGAAGAGGTGTTCATCGAGAACTGCGCCGTCTGCCACGGTGACTTTGCCGAAGGTCGGGGCAATTGGCCCAAACTGGCTGGCGGCGAGGACAGTCTGGCGGACGAAGATCCGCTGAAGACGATTGGCAGCTACTGGCCCCACCTGTCGACCGCATGGGACTATGTGAACCGCTCCATGCCCTTTGGCAACGCTCAGAGCCTAACCCCGGACGAGGTTTACGGCATCGTCGCGTACATCCTCTATTCCAACTATCTGGTCGAGGATGACTTCGTTCTGTCGCACGAGAACTTCACCGAGATCGTGCTGCCCAATGCGGATGGCTTCATCATCGATGACCGCGAAGAGAGTGAATACGCGATCTGGCGCGCCGAGCCCTGCATGGAAAATTGCAAGGACACCGTCGAGATCACTAAGCGCGCCACCGTGCTGGACGTGACCCCTGACGAAGAGGTGACCGAAGAGGCGCTCGCCGCCCCCGAAGAAGAGCCTGTTCAGGTCGCAGCCGCTGATCCGGCCCCCGCAGAAGAGGCTCCGGCAGCCGCGCCTGCAATGGCGATTGATCAGGCGCTGGCCGACAAGGGCGAGAAAGTCTTCAAGAAGTGCAAAGCCTGCCACAAGGTTGGTGATGGCGCCAAGAATGGCTCTGGCCCGCAGTTGAACGGTATCGTTGGCCGTGCAGTCGCCGCTGCAGACGGGTTCAAGTACTCGGGCGCGATGGTCGATTACGGTGGAGAATGGACGCCAGAGCGCCTGGCAGCCTTCATCGCGAAGCCCAAGGCAGAGATCAAAGGCACCAAGATGTCCTTTGCAGGTCTCAAGAAAGAGGGCGACGTGGCGGCTGTCATCGAATACCTCAAGACCTTTGGTCAGTGATCCATGAAGCGGATTGCGACATACTTCAAGGCAGCGGCGGTCATCGCCGCTGCTTTCGTGCATCAAGCCCACGCCGAAGAGATCGCAGCGCCCTTGGGTGATGCCGCGAATGGCGAGAAGATCTTTAGGAAGTGCGCCAGCTGCCACGCAGTCGGGGCAGGGGCCAAAAACAAGGTTGGCCCCCAGCTTAACGGCATCTTTGGTCGGACGGCGGGCACAGTCGAAGGCGCGCGCTATTCCAAGGGACTCGTGCGTGAAGGTAAAAACGGGCTAGTCTGGGACTATGAGCATCTTGATGCTTATCTCGACAACCCCAAGGCGCTGGTCAGCGATACGCGCATGAACTTCCGCGGCCTGAAAGAGGAGCAGGACCGCCATGATGTTCTGGCCTATCTGCGCCAGTTCTCGGATAGCCCGCAGGATATTCCCGAAGCTCAACCAACGGCCCTATCCAAAGAGGTAGAGCTCCCAGCCGAAGTGCTGGCTATCGTCGGGGACCCCGCCTACGGAGAATATCTCTCAAGTGAATGCAGCACATGCCATCAGAGAAATGGCAGTGACCAGGGCATCCCGTCTGTCACGGGCTGGCCGACCGAAGATTTCGTTGTCGCCATGCATGCCTACAAGAAAAAGATCCGGCCTCATCCCGTCATGCAAATGATGGCAGGGCGGTTGTCGGACGAAGAGATCGCGGCCTTGGCTGCGTATTTCGCGGACCTCGGAGACTAAGAACACAACACCGTTCGGGCCGCACATCTAGGGAGGAAGAACTATGAAATTGAACAGACGTTCGTTCATTGCTGCAGGCGCGGCAACCGCGACGCTCGGGGCGCCAGCACTGCGCGCCAATACCAAGCCGCGGGTTGTCGTGATCGGGGGCGGCGCAGGCGGGGCTACCGTCGCGCGTTATGTCGCCAAGGACAGCAAGGGCGAGATCGACGTGACGCTGATCGAACCCACACGCCAGTACTACACCTGTTTCTTCTCGAACCTCTATTTGGGCGGCTTTCGCGAGATGGACAGCCTTGGCCATTCTTACGGCAATCTGGCCGCAGGCGGTGTGAATGTCGTCCATGATTGGGCAATTGGCATCGACCGCGACGCCAAGACTGTAGCGCTGGCCGGTGGTGGCTCTGTCCCCTACGACCGTCTGGTCCTGAGCCCTGGTATTGATTTCGTCGATGGTGCGGTGCCCGGTTGGTCGACCATGGCCCAGAACGCGATGCCTCACGCCTACAAAGGCGGCAGCCAGACCGAACTGCTGCGCGCTCAGATCAACGCGATGCCCGAAGGCGGGACCTTTGTCATGGTTGCCCCGCCGAACCCCTACCGCTGCCCCCCTGGCCCCTACGAACGGGTCAGCATGGTCGCGCACACGCTCAAGGCCAATAACCCCAAGGCCAAGATCATCATCGTTGATCCCAAAGAGAAATTCTCGAAGCAGGCGCTGTTCGAAGAAGGCTGGGGCAAGCACTATTCCGGCATGGTTGAACGCATCGGTCCCGATTTCGGCGGTGCCAATGTCGAGGTGAACCCCGACGAGATGACTGTGAACGTGGACGGCGAAGTGATCAAAGCGGACGTCTGCAACGTGATCCCCGCGATGAAAGCCGGCAAAATCTGCGAGATGGCAGGCGTGACCGAGGGCAACTGGGCCCCCGTGACCGGCCACACTATGCAGAGCAAGATCGACGAAAATATCCACGTCCTTGGCGATGCTTGCTCGCAGGGCGACATGCCCAAGTCGGGCTTCTCGGCGAACTCTCAGGCCAAGGTTGCGGCGATGGCTGTGCGCGGCGCGTTGACCGGCTCCAAGGTCTTCCCTGCGAAGTTCTCGAACACTTGCTGGTCACTGATCGACACCGATGACGGCGTCAAAGTCGGTGCGACCTATGAAGCGACTGATGAAAAAATAGCCAAAGTCGATGGATTTATAAGCCAGACCGGCGAAGATGCGGCTCTGCGTAAAACAACCTACGAGGAGTCCGTTGGTTGGTATGCAGGCATCACGGCAGATATGTTCGGATAAAACGCCCGAAACCGGCAGGGTGGCGCGGAAATGCGTCACCCCACTCATGAAAGAGGGACGATGAACTACCAGAAGTTTTTTACCGGCGCGCTGAATGATCTGCGTGACCAAGGGAATTACCGTCACTTTGCCGATCTGGAGCGGCACACCGGAGACTTCCCCCACGCAACACACCGTGATGATGATGGCGCGGAACGTCCTGTGACGATCTGGTGTTCGAATGATTATCTGGGCATGGGCCAGCATCCCAAAGTTCTGACCGCCATGCATGACGCGCTGGACCGCTGCGGCGCGGGCGCGGGCGGCACGCGAAATATCTCTGGCACAACCCATGATCACGTGCTTCTGGAAGGCGAGCTCGCTGATCTGCACGGCAAAGAGGCGGCGCTTTTGTTCACCAGCGGGTACGTGTCGAACTGGGCTGCCTTGGGCACTCTGGCCGCGAAAATTCCCGATTGCGTGATCCTGTCGGACGCGCTGAACCACGCCTCTATGATCGAAGGGATGCGCCACTCTCGCGCGCAGCGAGTGATCTGGAAACACAACGATCTGAATGACTTGCGGGCGCATCTTGAGGCTCTGCCCAAAGATCAGCCCAAGATCATCGCGTTCGAATCCGTCTACTCGATGGACGGTGACATCGGCCCGATCGCCGAGATTTGCGATCTGGCCGAGGAGTTCGGCGCGCTGACCTATCTGGACGAAGTGCACGCCGTCGGCATGTATGGTCCCCGTGGTGGTGGCGTGGCAGAGCGCGATGGCGTGATGGACCGTGTCGACATCATTCAGGGCACTTTGGGCAAAGCCTTTGGCGTCGTGGGCGGTTACATTACCGGCACCGCCGAGATGGTGGATTTCGTGCGTAGTTTCGCGAGCGGCTTTATTTTTACCACCGCTTTGCCGCCTGCAGTCGCGGCGGGGGCGGCGGCCTCGATCCGGCACCTGAAAGACAGCAGTGCGGAGCGGGAGTTGCAGCAAGCGCGTGTGGCGGAACTGCGGGCCAAGCTGGACCAGATCGGCATCCCCCACATCCCGAACCCCAGCCACATCATTCCGGTGATGGTTGGCGATCCGGTGAAGTGCAAGTTTATCTCGGACAAGCTGCTAAAGGAGCATGGCGTCTACATCCAGCCCATCAACTACCCCACGGTTCCCAAAGGGACCGAGCGGCTGCGGATCACCCCCAGCCCCGTGCACAGTGCCGAGGATATGGAGCGTCTGGTCACCGCGCTCGAAGATCTATGGCACCAGTGCGAACTGGCCCGCCAGCCGATGGCGGCGCAGTAACGAACCATCCTAGACCGTCTCAATGCCCCGCATTGCCCCGAGCAGTGCGGGGATTTTCTCTTTGAACCGAAAGAAGCCGTGAGTGGCGTGGGGCCAAGCAGCACTGTCGTAGTCCTTGCGCACGCGGGTCAGGGTGATGCCCTTGCTGCGCAATGCCGTTTCGATCCGTGTTAGATCATCCGCGACAGGTCCGACAGGAGCATATGGCGTGACGATCTGCTGTGCGCCCAAACCTTCGGCCCAGTCGGCCACGGCATCGGGCGACAGAAACGTCTGCTCCGCCAGACGATCAGACCAGCGGTTCAGGGTGTCGTTGATTGCGGCAGTTGCGAATTCTTGGACATGGGGTGCGATGGCCAGGGGACTGCGGTGGCCCACATCAGTTAGTACGCCCGTTCCCAACACCTGCGGCGCTGACTTCAACACATCCGCAAGGGCAAGGTCGTCGGAATGCACCAGAAGGGCGGTCGGCAGATCTTTGGAGACTGGCTGGGTCAGCGGGACCGGCATGCGTTCGGGGTCTGCAGGCGCGTCTGGGATGCGCGGTTCTTGAGCCAATCCGTGAATGCCGCCGAACCGTCCTTCTGTGTATTTGGAAATGTTCGATGACGCGGCCATGTAGGTCTTGCCCTTCGTTTGCAGGCCCGACACCCAGCGCCAAGACAGGGTGTTCGACGCAGGGTCGCCATCCAGCAAATGCCGCATAAAGAAATCGGCCCCCAGCGACCACGGCAGCCCCAAGGTGAATACCCAGATCGAGGCGAACCACATCCGTGCGTGGTTGTGCAAATAGCCGGTCTGCGCCAACTCTTTGGCCCAAAAATCGAACGGTTCAATGCCTGTTTCCCCTTCGCAGGCGTCCTGCCACATCCGGCGCAGACCACCCTCGGATTTCAGCCGGTCCAACTGACGCTGCAGGTCAGCGCGATAGGCGGTCCAGACCCCGGGCCGCATCTCGAGCCAGCCCTTCCAATAGGTGCGCCAGTAAACTTCTTGGACAAACTTCTCCGCTGACTTCAAGCTGTGGCGGGCCAGCACGGCCTCTAGAACTTCGGCCTCGGTGATCAGCCGATGCCGCAGATAGGGCGACAGTGTTGACACGCCCTCTGTGTGGCGGTCGGGACCAAGGTCGTAGTTCCGGCGCTTGGCATAAGTGCTGCCAGCTTTGGGTAAAAACGCGCTCAGGCGTTCCAGCGCTGTTGTTCGCGTTGGGCAAAAGTCGGTCATGGGCCTAGCCTGTTGGGGATGGGCATTGCTTAGAAAGTTATCCCGAAGGCTAGGGCGCAACAGGTTTTGATCAATATCTGAGCAAATGAGACGTTTAAAAAAGGGCACGCCCCTTGCAGGGGGTCTGGTGCGAGACTAAGACTCAGGGAGCTAATTTGAATTTTAGTGTCCGAGACGACAGCAGGCAGAGGCAGCAAATGCACGATCCTATTGATACTTACATGAACACCCTGGTCCCTATGGTGGTCGAGCAGACCAGCCGCGGGGAGCGTGCATACGACATCTATTCGCGCCTTCTGAAGGAACGCATCATCTTCCTGTCGGGCCCCGTCCATGACGGTATGTCGAGCCTGATCGTAGCGCAGTTGCTGCATCTCGAGGCGGAAAACCCCTCGAAAGAGATCAGCATGTACATCAACAGCCCCGGCGGCGTTGTGACCTCGGGGCTGTCGATCTACGACACCATGCAGTACATCAAACCCAAAGTTTCGACCCTCGTGATCGGTCAGGCTGCGTCAATGGGCTCGCTCCTGCTGACTGCTGGCGAAAAGGGCATGCGTTTCTCGCTGCCGAACAGCCGCGTCATGGTGCACCAGCCCTCCGGTGGCTATCAGGGGCAGGCGACGGACATTATGATCCACGCCCGCGAGACCGAGAAACTGAAGCGTCGTCTTAACGAAATTTACGTAAAGCACACCGGTAACGACTACGAAACAGTCGAAGCCGCGCTGGAGCGCGACAACTTCATGTCGGCCGAGGACGCCAAAGAGTGGGGTCTGATCGACGAAATCGTGGAAAACCGCACAAAGCCTGAAGACGAGGCGTAACATAACAGTTTTGTGCCACAGATTACCGCACTGTGGCACATTTGACATTGTGGCGGTGGGCGTGCTGCCCTAGCATTGCTCAAGACCAAGGGGTTTTGTCGGCATCGGCCGCACAGACCTACAATGCCGAGAAGGTGAGATATGTCGAACAATAGCAACGGCGACAGCAAAAATACCCTCTACTGTTCTTTCTGCGGAAAGAGCCAGCACGAGGTGCGCAAGCTGATCGCCGGCCCGACCGTGTTCATCTGCGATGAATGCGTCGAGCTGTGCATGGACATCATCCGCGAAGAAACGAAGGGCGGCGGGCTCAAGTCGCACGACGGCGTCCCGACCCCCAAAGAGATTTGCGAAGTTCTGGATGACTATGTGATCGGTCAAGCCCGCGCCAAGCGTGTTTTGTCGGTGGCTGTCCATAACCACTACAAGCGTCTGAACCACGCGCAGGGTAGTTCAGAGATTGAACTGTCCAAATCCAACATCCTGCTCTTGGGTCCGACCGGTTGTGGTAAAACGCTGCTGGCACAGACCTTGGCGCGTATCCTGGATGTGCCGTTCACCATGGCCGATGCGACCACACTGACCGAAGCCGGTTACGTGGGCGAGGACGTGGAAAACATCATCCTGAAGCTCTTGCAGGCATCGGAATACAACGTTGAGCGCGCGCAGCGCGGCATCGTGTATATCGACGAGGTCGACAAGATCACCCGCAAGTCGGAAAACCCCTCGATCACCCGTGACGTCTCGGGCGAGGGCGTTCAGCAGGCTCTGCTGAAGCTGATGGAAGGCACCGTGGCTTCGGTTCCGCCTCAGGGTGGCCGCAAGCATCCCCAGCAGGAGTTCCTGCAGGTTGACACCACCAACATCCTGTTCATCTGCGGCGGCGCCTTTGCGGGCATCGACAAGATCATCGCGCAGCGCGGCAAAGGCAGCGCGATGGGCTTTGGTGCGGATGTGCGGGACGAGACCTCCAAAGGGGTCGGCGAATTGCTCGCTGAGCTTGAGCCTGAGGATCTGCTGAAGTTTGGCCTGATCCCCGAATTTGTTGGCCGTCTGCCGGTCATCGCTACGCTTGAGGATCTGGACGAGGACGCTCTGGTCACCATTCTGACCATGCCCAAGAACGCTCTGGTCAAGCAGTACCAGCGTTTGTTCGAACTGGAGGACACCAAGCTGACCTTCACCGACGACGCGCTGCTCGCGATTGCCCGCAAGGCGATTGCCCGCAAGACCGGCGCACGTGGTCTGCGCTCGATCATGGAAGATATCCTGCTGGATACCATGTTCGACCTGCCCGGCATGAGCGAAGTCGAAGAGGTTGTCGTCAACGAAGAGGCTGTGAACTCTTCGGATGCGAAGCCGCTGATGATCTACGCCGAAACCGCCAAGAAGGGCGGCGCCAGCGCGGGCTAAGGCCCGAGGCTCATTGACATTCCAATGCCTGCCCCCACGGGGCGGGCATTTTTCTTGTCCGGTCCAGTGTGGCCGCATTTCCCGAAAAGGTTGTAGACAGATGAAGCGCATCAAATCCGGCGGTGTGTTCGAGGAAAAGATCGGTTACTGCCGTGCAGTCGTTGCGGGCGGTTTCGTCCATGTGGCAGGCACCGTGGGGCAGGGCGACACGGTCGAAGAGCAGTGCAAATCCGCACTCGAGGTCATTGGCGGCGCCCTTGAAAAAGCGGGCAGCTCTTTTGCAGATGTGGTGCGCGTGAACTACTACCTGCCGGACCGCGCAGAGTTTGAGGCTTGTTGGCCGATCCTCGCGGAAACCTTTGGGGAGAATCCGCCGGCCGCAACAATGGTGGAATGCCGCCTGATCGACGACAAGTACCGCATCGAAATCGAAGTTACCGCCCTCGCTCACGGCTAAGGGACTGGACCTTTCGAGGCGATTGCGCCATACGAAAGGGAATGAGATCGGAGGCACCTATGGGTATTCTGAACACGCTGCTGAAAGCTGTGACCTGGTGGAACGGCGCGACCTTGAACACCATGCTCTGGACCAACCGTCACGGGCAAAAAGTGGGCGAGGACGAGCAAGGCAACGTCTTTTACCAAACCGAAGGTGGCAAGCGCCGCTGGGTGATCTTTAACGGCGAAGCCGAAGCAAGCCGCGTCAGCCCCGACTGGCATGGTTGGCTGCACTACACCTATGATGAGCCGCCGACCGATCGTCCGCTGGCCCACAAAGAGTGGGAAAAGCCGCACCAGGAAAACCTGACCGGTACGCCGCTGGCCTACGCGCCCGCAGGGTCGATCCGTCGCCCCGAGCCTGCACCCCGTCAGGACTACGAAGCCTGGCAGCCCGAGTAAGGCATCATCATGGCTGAGAACCGTACCGAAGTACTGGTCGGCGGCGCCGTCATGGCGCTCGCCATTGGGTTTGTGGTGTATGCAGGGCAGGTGGCTGGCCTGTCGCTAGGACAGTCCGCAACCTATCCGTTGACTGCGAGCTTCCGCTCGGCCGAGGGCATTACCCTTGGGACCGACGTGCGTTTGGCCGGTGTGAAAATCGGCACCGTCAGCGACATGGAGCTGAATCCGACCACGTTCCGCGCCGAGACCGAAATCCAGATCCAGAACGGGATCGTACTGCCCTATGACAGTGCGATCACCGTCGCGTCCGAAGGTCTGCTCGGGGGCAACTACATCGAGATTGTGCCTGGTGGCTCGCTCGATAACCTAGCTGCTGGGGATGAGATCGAGGATACGCAGAGCGCGATCAGCCTTGTATCGCTGATGATGAAGTTCGTGTCTGGGGGCTACGAGTGATCCGGTACGCCGCAGCTTTGTTGATGGCAATGTCGCTGCCCGCGGCAGCTCAAGAAGCGACAACGCGCGGCACCGGCGCGTTGCTGCGCGGTTTGGACAAAATTACCGGCGCCGTTACTGATCTGGAAATTGAAACCGGCGGATACGCGCGTCTGGGGCGCGTGACGATCGCGCTCGGTGAATGTCGCTACCCGCCCGCTGATCCGGCTGGCGAAGGCTATGCATTTTTGTCGATTGCCGAACAGGACGGTGCCTCTGTTTTTCAGGGCTGGATGGTCGCATCATCGCCAGCGCTAAATCCGATGGACCACGCCCGCTATGACGTCTGGGTATTGCGTTGCACCACTGCAGACGGATCGTCTTCGAGCGGGACAGAGTAAATATCAGCAACATTTTCCAGCGCGTTGGACAGCCTTGCGTGATATTCGGCGCGAGGGATCTCTATCGCCCCAAGGCTGGCCAAGTGCGGCGTCAGGAACTGCGTGTCAAACAGCGTAAAGCCCGCGCCGCGCAGGTGGTCCACCAGCCACGCCAGCGCCAGTTTCGACGCGTCGGTCCGGCGCGAGAACATGCTCTCTCCGAAATAGGCAGTGCCAAGGGCAAGGCCATAGACCCCACCAATCAGATCTCCGTCTTCGGACCAGATTTCGAGAGAATGGCCATATCCGATGTCGTGAAGCTTGGTGTACAGAGCCAGAATTTCCGCGTTGATCCACGTTTCTGGACGTTCTGCGCAGGCCTCCATCACGCCGCGATAATCGCCGTTGATGGATACCGAATACCCGCCCCGCTTGATCCGCCGGGCGAGGCTGCGCGAGATGTGAAAACCGTCTAGGGGAATGATGCCGCGCATCTTGGGATCGACCCAAAATAGGTCCGGATCATCGCGGCCCTCCGACATGGGAAAGACACCTGCGGCATAGGCATTCAAGAGAAGTTCCGGCGTGATCGTCATAGAGGATAATCCTAATCCGCCCGCCGGAATGCGCAAGGGCAGGCGCAATGGCCTGCCCTTGGAAATCGTGTCTAGCGGCCTGAAAGATCAGCCGAAATTCGCGGCCAGCCACTTTTCCAACCAGTGGATGTCGTAGTCACCGGTGTGAATATCCTTTTCCGCGAGCAGCGCGTGGAACAGGGGCACGGTGGTGTCGACGCCATCCACAATCAACTCGCCCAAGGCGCGGTTCAGACGAGCCAAAGCCTCGGTCCGGTCGCGGCCATGCACGATCAGTTTGCCGATCAAGCTGTCGTAGTAGGGCGGAATCGAGTAGCCCTGATAGAGCGCGCTGTCCATCCGCACACCCAGACCGCCGGGAGCGTGGTACTGGGTGATCTTGCCGGGGCAAGGCGCAAAGTTCGGCAGACGCTCTGCGTTAATGCGAACCTCGATGGCGTGACCGTTGATCTGCAACTCGTCCTGAGTGAACGACAGCTTCTGACCCGCCGCGACGCGAATCTGTTCGCGCACCAGATCGACGCCAAAGATGGCTTCGGTCACGGGGTGTTCCACCTGCAGACGGGTGTTCATCTCGATGAAGTAGAACTCGCCGTTCTCGTACAGGAACTCGATGGTGCCTGCGCCACGGTAGTTCATTGCGCCGATGGCGTCGGCACAGATTTTACCGATGCGCGCGCGCTCTTCTTCGGTGATGCAGGGGCCGGGGGCCTCTTCGAGTACTTTCTGGTGACGACGCTGCAGCGAGCAGTCGCGCTCGCCCAAGTGCACACCGTTGCCCTGACCGTCGCCGAACACCTGAATTTCGATGTGGCGGGGCTTTTGCAGGTACTTCTCGATGTAGACTTCGTCGTTGCCAAACGCGGCTTTGGCCTCGGACCGCGCGGTGCGGAACGAATTCTCGATCTCTTGCTCGTTCAGGGCCACCTTCATACCGCGGCCACCGCCACCGGCGGTCGCTTTGATGATGACGGGATAGCCCATGTCGGCTGCGACCTTCTTGGCGTCTTCCACGGTGGGCACGCCGCCAGCTGAGCCGGGCACCACGGGGATCCCTAGCTTTTCAGCGGTTTCCTTGGCCGTGATCTTGTCGCCCATCTGGCTGATATGCTCGGCCGAGGGGCCGATAAAGGTGATGCCGTGATCTTCGACGATCTGCACGAAGTTCTGGTTTTCCGACAGGAAGCCATAGCCCGGGTGGATCGCCTGCGCGCCGGTCACTTCGCAGGCCGCGATGATGGCGGGGAAGGACAGGTAGCTGTCAGTGCTAGAATTGGGGCCGATGCAGACAGCCTCGTCCGCCATGCGCACATGCATGGCGTTGGCGTCTGCGGTCGAGTGGACCGCGACAGAGGCGATGCCCATCTCGCGGCAGGCGCGGATGACGCGCAGCGCGATTTCGCCCCGGTTCGCGATCAGAATTTTATCGAACATGGGTCAGCCTCACTCGATGATAACGAGCGGTGCGCCGTACTCTACTGCCGAGCCGTCTTCGACGAGGATACGCTTGACGGTGCCCGACTTGGGCGCGGGGATGTGGTTCATGGTCTTCATCGCTTCGATGATGACGATGGTGTCACCCTCTTTGACCTGTGCGCCGACAGAGATGAACGCAGGTGCGCCGGGCTCTGCCTGCAGGTAGATGGTACCAACCATGGGCGAGGTCACAGCGCCGGGGTGGTCAGCGGGATTGTCGCTTGCGGGAGCTTCGGCTGCAGCAGGTGCCGCTGCGGGCGCAGCCGCAGGTGCCGAAGCTGCGGGGGCAGCGGCGTATTGGACAGGGGCAGGGGCCGCAACAGGGGCTGCGCGCGACACGCGCACATCCAGACTATCATCCTCGGCGTATTCACGTTTGACCTGAAGTTCGGTCAGATCGTTTTCGCGCAGCAGCTCTGCAAGAGCCTGAATGAAGGCGACATCTGCGTCGTGGTTTTGTTTGCTCATACCGTCCTCGATAGAAAGATGGCCGCGCCGCGAGTGGTCGGGGGCGGGTCACGAATTTGGACGGTGTATACGCTCTCTGGGAATGCGTGAAAAGCGTCGGATCACTGTTTTCGCCTGCGAAACGACCGGATTCCCCTCTGACGAAAGCCGATTTTCTGTAAAAAATCAGGGCCTGACAGATTCATGCGCAAAGGCTGCCCTGGCGGCAACTTTCGAACCCTTTGGCATGGGTTACGGTGTCAGCATCCGCGTGAAGAGCGTGGTCAGATAGCTCTCGGCCTCGTCGAAAATCTCGTCTGTGTCCTCGCGCAGGATGGCGCGAACCTGAACGTCGAAGTCCGCATAGTGCTGCGTCAGCGACCAGATCGAGAAGATCAGGTGATAGGGGTCGGTTTCCGCGATGCGGCCATCGGCGCTCCACTTGCGGATAATCTTGACCTTTTCGTCGACCAGTTCTTTGAGCTCGCCTTCGATGGCGTGCATCATGCGCGGGGCGCCTTGAATGATCTCGTTCGCAAAGAGCCGGCTTTCGCGCGGGAAGTCGCGGCTCATCTGAAGTTTGCGCTTCATATAGCCGAGGATTTCTTCGATCGCGTCGCCGTCTTCCTTCATCTCCCGCAAGGGGTCGAGCCAGTTGTCGAGCAGCCCTTCGAGTACCTCGGTAAAGATGGCCTCTTTGGATTTGAAGTAATAGAGCAGGTTGGGTTTCGACAGACCTGCGGTTTTGGCGATTTGATCCAGAGTGCTGCCACGGAACCCGTACTGCGAGAATACGACCAAAGCGGCCTCGAGAATCGCTTCGGTGTTCTTGCGTTGGATGCGGGTCATGGGTTTGCGCTGCGTCATGTTGGGTAAGTAAGATGCGTGACAACAGCTTGTAAAGAACGGAAATGCCGCCCAAGCGCCGTAATGGCGACTGAATATTAGGCAAGTCGCCCTTTGGTGGATGGAATTTCGAAGAATCTTCGAAAATCAGGCGCGGTTAAGCCTTGCTGCGCGCCCACCACGGCGCTGTTTGTGCAGGTCTGCGCGTGACGGCAGTTCAGCCATAATATCGCGGCGCACTTCGGGCGTCATCTGCGACCAAGCGCCGATTTCATCCAACGAACGCAGGCAGCCGGTGCACAGTTTGGTTTCTGGGTGAATCACACAGATTTTGACGCAAGGACTTTCGATTTCGTCTCGCTTCCAGATGTCGTCGGTCAATCCGCTCTCCCAAGGTGGCCAAGGCGATCCAGCGCGCCCTGAAGGATGTAACTGGCCGCCACGTGGTCGATCACCTCGGCGCGGCGGCGGCGGGACGTGTCAGCCTCGAGCAGCGCGCGTTCGGCGGCCACTGTGGACAGACGTTCGTCCCAGAATGTGATCGGCAGGTCGGTCAGCTTGCTCAGGTTGCGCGCAAAGGCGCGGGTTTTTTGGCAGCGGGGGCCCTCGGTGCCATCCATGTTGCGTGGCAGCCCCAGCACGATGCCAGAGATATTGCGCTTGTTCAGAATGGCCAGCAATGCTTCTGCATCGACACCGAATTTCTTGCGGCGAATGGTTTCCAGCGGTGTCGCCACGCCACGGAACGTGTCCGAGACGGCGACGCCAATGGTTTTGTCCCCAAAATCCAGTCCGGCCATGGCAGTCATGGGCGGGCAGGCGGCGGCAAATTCCGCGATGTCTTCGTAGATCACTGCGCGACCCCTGCTTGCTCTGCTGCGGCGCGGATGGCGGCCAGTTCATCGGGGCGTTCAGCGAAACGGCCTTGGGCTTCGGCCCAGATTGCGGCGGCGCGGTCCTGTTCACCAAGAACACCATAAGCATTGATCAGGCGCGCCCATTCGGGGGCGGTCCCGCCCTCGGTAGCGAGGCGCTCTGACAGGTTGGCGACCATGCCGCGGATCATGTTTTGACGATCTTCGTCAGAGAGTTCGGCGGCGCTCTGCATATCCTCGGCGCTGGGGCCACGCAGCATTGGCGCGTCAGCAACGGGGGGCAGGGTGTATTCGACCCCAGCACGCATGGCGATCTCTTCGATTTGCGCGCGAATTGGCGGAATCCACGCCGCATCGTCGGGCCCCTGACGCAGCAGGCTGCGCCAAATGCCAAATGCCTGATCGGGGCGGTCGTTCTGGGTCAGCATCAGGCCCCAGTAATACAGAGCGGTGCCGTTCTTGGGATCACGGGACAAGGCCTGCTTCAGAGCGGTCTCGGCCTCAGGGCTGACATAACCGCCCGCGGCTAGGATCAGGACGTCCGCATAATCGGCGTAGTCGGTCGCGGTTGCCTCGTCACCCTTGATCTCTAGGACGCGGGCCTGTGCGGCATGGGCGCGGGCAAAGTTGCCTAAGACAGCTTCGTTGCGAACCAGCAGCGCTTGGCCTTGCAGATCGTCGGGGCGCTGCTCGACAGCGGCGCGCAATTTTTCGACCAGTTCCAAATATTTGGGATCGCGGTCGGGGTTCGGCATCGGAGGCAGTTCCGCCTCGGCCTGCGCCTGAGAGGGACGGTCCGCACGGCGTTCTTCGGCCATCTCGATCCGGTCCTTCAGAGCCAGATCGCCATATCCGACAGCGCCATAGTGGTCGTACATCCACCAGCCGCCCCCCAGCAGGAACACCGCCACAAGAGCGGCCATGGCCATGGTCGCGGATTTCGGCTGGCCGGCACCAGACTGTTGTTCCTGCAACTTGGCGTCAGCAGCCAGAATCCGGCGACCAATTTCGGCTTTCAGGCGCTCGACTTCTTCGGGGGCGATCACGCCGCGCGCAGAATCGCGTTCCACCTCGGCCATCTGGTCGCGATAGACCTTCAGGTCATAGGCCGCAGGGGGCTCAGCGCCCGCCTTACCTCGGATGAGTGCTAGAACGAGCAGTGCCGCAACCAGTGCAGCCAAGCCGAGTGTGATGATCCAAAATGTCATGTCGTCTCCCAAGTCTGATTGCTATTTAGGCAGGAATGGTTCTTGGAAAAAGTCAAAATCGCGCCATAACCATGGTATGTCGCAGAACGCCACGGCCTCATGTCGCATCCAGTCGGTATTGTGACGCTGAGAGAGGCGGTCCAGAATTGCGACAGGTCCATGACGGATCATGAACTGACACACCTACGGATTCGAGTCTGATGAAACGCTATTCCGTCTTCGCGGTTGCCCGAGAGGCACAACGTTACCACTCTGGCTGGGAGCGCGCATGGCGTTCGCCCGAGCCCCAAAAATCCTACGATGTCATCATCGTAGGCGCGGGCGGCCACGGTTTGGCGACGGCCTATTACCTGGGCAAGAATTTTGGCATCACAAACGTTGCCATCATCGAGAAGGGATGGCTTGGCGGCGGCAACACCGGCCGGAACACCACCATCATCCGCTCGAACTACCTGCAGGATCCGTCTGCCGCGATCTATGAAAAGGCGCGCGACCTGTACGAGACTTTGTCGCAGGATCTGAACTACAACGTCATGTTCAGCCCCCGCGGCGTGATCATGCTGGCCCAGACCCATCACGAGGTCCGTGGCTATCAGCGCACGGCTCATGCGAACGCGCTGCAGGGCGTGAAGACCGAATTCATTGGCCCCGAAAAGGTCAAAGAAATCGTGCCGATCATCAACATTGACGGCCCGCGCTACCCTGTTCTGGGTGGTCTCTTGCAGAAACGCGGCGGCACCGCGCGTCACGATGCTGTGGCGTGGGGCTATGCGCGTGCGTGCTCTGACATGGGCATGGACATTATCCAGAAGTGCGAAGTGACCGGCGTGCGCCGCATCGCAGGCCGTGTCGTTGGCGTTGAAACCACCAAGGGCAGCATCGACTGCAACAAGCTTGGCATTGTGGTTGCGGGTCACTCGGGCGTTCTGGCCGATATGGCGGGCTTGCGTCTGCCGATTGAATCGGCGGCGCTGCAGGCTCTGGTGTCCGAACCCATCAAACCCTGCATGGACGTGGTCGTCATGGCCAACACCGTTCACGGTTACATGTCCCAGTCCGACAAGGGCGAAATGGTGATCGGCGGCGGAACCGACAGCTTCAACAACTACACCCAGCGCGGCAGCTTCCACCACATCGAGGAAACCGTGCGCGCGCTGGTCGAAACCTTCCCGATGATCAGCCGCCTGAAGATGCTGCGTCAGTGGGGCGGCATCGTGGACATGACCGGCGACCGCTCGCCCATCATCTCTAAAACGCCGCTGGAAAACTGCTTCATCAACTGCGGTTGGGGCACCGGCGGCTTCAAGGCGATCCCCGGCTCGGGTTGGGCGATGGCAGAGCTGATGGCCAAGGGCTACTCGCCGCTGGCAAACGAATTCTCCGTGGACCGCTTCAAAGAAGGCCGCTTCATCGACGAATCCGTGGCCGCTGGTGTGGCGCACTAAGATGCGGAACCTTTTTCGCATATCCGGCGTTTGCTGTGTAACTGACCATTACACAGGAGCGAAATCATGGCTGCCCACGACAGCAACACCGGAACTGGCAACAACTCGAACAGCGTTCTCGCGTTCATCGTCGGCGCGCTCGTCGTCGCAGTCGTTGTCCTTGGTTTCGCGCTGTATAACGGCATGGATTTCGGCCAAGACGACGACATCAGCATCAGCATCGAAGGCGCAGGCCCCGCAGCTGAGCAAGCTGGCGAAGCGCTTGAAGGCGCAGCCAACGCTGTTGATGACGCAGCCGAAGACGTTACCGGCCAATAACACCGACTTGCCTTTCGGCCGGTCGTTCAAAGATCGAATGGCCGAAGCATACCGTCGCCGCACCCCGCTTTCCGACTTACCTCAGGGGGGCGGCGACACTTACTCCCGACACACCAGCACCGCCGCCCCGCAGCACGCATTTCGTGCCCTGCGGTCTTTGTCGTGCGCAATTCCCACCTCTTTCCGTGCAAAAGGATTGGCCTCATGCTGACACTCCAGTGCCCCTATTGCGGCGTCATGGCCGAGGAAACCGAACTCTCCGCTGGCGGCGAGGCTCATCTGAAACGTTTCGGACCGGGCTCGAACGACGAAGAGTTCGAGAGCTATATGTTCATGCGTGAAAACCCGCGCGGCGTACATTTCGAACGCTGGCGCCATGCAAATGGCTGCGGCAAGTGGTTCCACGCGGCGCGAGACACCGTCACGCTCGAGGTTTTCGGCACCTACACCGCCCAAACCTCTATGCCGCCCGCAGATCTTCTGGAAAAAATCCGCGCAGCGCGCCCCGGCTTTAAGTGGAGAGAGTTCGAATGACCTTTCTGCTTTGCGTAAATACTCAAATCCCCCCGTTCTCCGGCAAAAGCGAGGTCTGAGAGAATGAGCACCCGACTTTCCAAGGCAGGCCGTCTGGTCGACACCTCGAAATCTGTCGCGTTCACGTTTAACGGCAAGAAGATGCAGGGCCACGCGGGCGATACGCTGGCCTCTGCATTGCTGGCCAACGACCAGATGATGGTCGGCCGGTCGTTCAAGTACCACCGTCCCCGCGGGATCGTGGCCTCTGGCGCCGAAGAGCCGAACGCTCTGGTGAACCTCGGCTCTGGCAACACGTTCGAGCCCAACCAGCGCACCACGACGACCGAACTCTTTGACGGTCTGTCCGCGACCAGCCAGAACCACTGGCCCTCGCTCGATTTCGACATCGGCGCGGTGAACGGTTTGTTTGCGAACTACCTGACCGCTGGCTTCTACTACAAGATGTTCATCCACCCGCGTCCGCTGTGGAAATACGTCTACGAGCCCTTCATCCGCCAGTCCGCGGGTCTGGGTAAGGCGCCCAAGGACACCGACGGCGACCGCTACGAGCACTTCTATGCTTACGTCGACGTTGCTGTGATCGGCGGCGGTGTGGCAGGCCTTCAGGCAGCTTTGGCCGCTGGCGAAGCGGGTGCCAAGGTTCTGCTGATGGAACAGACCGCGCATTTTGGTGGCCGCGCTCCTGTAGACGGCGGCACCATCGACGGCATCGAAGCCGAAACATGGATCGCTGGCGCTCTGGCCCGTCTGGACGAGATGCCCAACGTCACTGTCCGTCGCCGCATGATGGGGGCAGGGGTCTATGACCACGGCTACCTGTTGGGCTACGAGCGGGTCAAAGACCACGCGCCCGAACTGGACGCCCCCCGTCACCGTCTGTGGCGCATACGCGCCAAGCAGATCGTGACCGCGACTGGTGCGATCGAACGTCCTATCAGCTTTGCAGGCAACGACATCCCCGGTGTCATGCTGGCCAGCGCTGTGCGTGACTACGCGGTAAACTATGGTGTCGCCGTGGGTCAGAAAACCGTGGTTGTCACCAACAATGATGACGGCTACCGCACCGCGCTCAAGCTCAAGGAGCTGGGTGTTGACGTGCCCGCGATCATTGATGCCCGTGAAGACGGCGCCGGCGCTCTGGCAGATGCGGCGCGCAAGGCTGGCATTCGTGTCGAGCCCGGCAAAGCGATCGCCAAAGTCAAAGGTGGCAAGCGCGTCGAAGGCGTCGAGCTGTGCCGGATGCAGGGCAACGGCGGCGCTGTGATCGAAACCATCAAATGTGATGCGGTTGCCATGTCCGGCGGTTGGTCGCCTGTTGTGCACCTGTGGTCGCATTGCGGTGGCAAGCTGGTTTGGGACGAGGTCGAAAGCCACTTCAAACCCGATCCCGACCGCGCGCCCACCAATCAGGATGGCAAACCCTTTGTCATCACCGCAGGCAGCGCCTCTGGCCCCCTCGGCCTTGGCGAGGTTCTGGCGGATGCGGATGCGGCTGGTAAGAAAGCGGCCGAAGCGGCTGGCTTCACCGCCGCCTCGACACCCGCGCCGAACGGTGACGCGCGCGACGAAAAACCGATGCAGCCCGTGTGGATGATGCCCTCGGACGCGGTCTATAACCTGCGCATGAAGATGTGGCTGGACTACCAGAACGACGTCAAAGTTTCCGACGTCCAGCTGGCTGCCCGCGAAGGCTATGAGAGCGTGGAGCACACCAAGCGTTACACCACGCTGGGTATGGCGACCGATCAGGGTAAGCTGAGCAACATCAATGGCTTGGCGATCCTTGCTGATACATTGGGTGCAGAGATTCCGCAGGTGGGCACCACCACCTTCCGTCCGCCGTACACCCCCATCTCGATGGGTTCGATCGGTGGCGAGGCACGCGGCGACACCTTCCAGCCGATCCGTCACACCCCGATCCAGCAGTGGCACATCGACAACGGCGCCTACATGGAGCCCGTCGGTCACTGGCGTCGTCCCTACACCTTCCCCCGCGGGTCCGAGACTTACGAGCAGGCAGTGAACCGCGAGATCACCAACACCCGCACCAATGTGGGTCTGCTGGATGCCTCGACGCTGGGTAAGATTATCGTCAAGGGGCCCGATGCGGCCAAGTTCCTCGACCTCATGTATACCAACATGATGAGCACCCTGAAGCCGGGCAAATGCCGCTACGGTCTGATGTGCAACGAGAACGGCTTCCTGATGGACGACGGCGTTGTGGCCCGCTTGGACGAGGAAACCTTCCTTGTGCACACCACATCGGGCGGCGCGGCGCACACCCACGCCCACATGGAAGAGTGGCTGCAGACCGAGTGGTGGGACATGAAAGTCTACACCGCCGATGTGACCGAACAGTATGCACAGATCGCAATTGTGGGTCCCAAAGCCCGCAAAGTTCTGGAACAGCTGGGTGGCATGGACCTGTCCAAGGATGCGCTCAAGTTTATGGAGTGGACCCAAGGCAAGTTGGGTGGCTTTGATGCCCGCATCTTCCGCATCTCGTTCTCGGGCGAGCTGTCCTACGAGATCGCGGTGCCTGCAAGCCAAGGTCGCGCCTTCTGGGATGCGCTGATGGAAGCTGGCGAAGAGCATGGCGTCATGCCCTACGGTACCGAATGTCTGCACGTCATGCGCGCCGAGAAGGGCTTTATCATGATCGGGGACGAAACCGATGGCACCGTGATCCCGCAGGATCTGGGGCTGAATTGGGCGATCTCGAAAAAGAAAGAGGACTTCATCGGTAAACGCGGTCAGCAGCGCACGTTCCTCGCCAGCGAGGACCGTTGGCAGCTGGTGGGTCTGGAAACCGTCGATGGCAGCGTTCTGCCCGATGGCGCCTACGCTGTGGTCCACGGCCACAACGAAAACGGCCAGCGCACCATGATCGGCCGCGTGACGTCGACCTACTACTCGCCCACATTGGGCCGCGGCATCGCGATGGGTCTGGTCAAGCACGGACCCGAGCGTATGGGCGAACTGGTAGAATTCGCGAAAACCGACGGCTCGACCGTTATGGCGAAAATCGTTGACCCTGTCTGGTACGACAAAGAAGGGGAAAAGCAGAATGTCTGAAGCAATCAGCGTATTGGCTGGCGCGAACACCGAAGGGTTCTGCCGCGTCTCTGAACTGGGCCTGCATGGCATGATTACCGTCCGCGGTGATCTGTCGAACGCCGATCTGGCCAAAGCGCTTTGCGCAGTGGCGGGCGTCGACGCGCTGCCAGAGGTCCGCAAGATGGTTGGCGGTCTGGAAGGGGGCATCGCATGGATGTCGCCGGACGAACTGATGGTGTTCGTGCCCTATGCCCAAGTCGTCGACAAAGTGGACGAGTTGAACAGCACGCTTGCTGGCTCGCACTTCTTGGCTGTGAACGTGTCGGACGCCCGCGCGGTGTTCGGCATCGACGGGGCAGGGGCACGCGAAGTGATCGCCAAGGTCGCCCCCGTGGACATGTCCCCCGAGGCCTTCACCACCGGTGATCTGCGCCGTACCCGTATCGCTCAGGTCGCGGCCGCGTTCTGGATGGCCGGAGACGACAGCTTCCGCCTGATCTGCTTCCGCTCGGTCGGGGATTACGCCTTTAAACTGCTGAGCGTTTCGGCAGCCAAGGGCGGCGAAGTCGGTTATTTCTAAACTATTTCAAGGGGGCATCCGGTGATAGGGTGCCCCCATGAACATCTGGCGCCCCCAACAAACCATCCGTGTCAAAGCCCTTGGCCTGCACTGGCGCGGTGATCGCCTGCTGGTTGCTGAAGTCCCGGATGACAGTGGTGCGCTGACTGGTGTGCGCCCCTTGGGCGGAACCGTCGAATTCGGTGAAAGCTGGCACGACACCCTGATCCGCGAATTTGCCGAAGAGATGGGGGTTCAGGCCCGCATCACCGGCGCGCCGCAGGTCTTTGAAAATATCTACACCCACCACGACATGACCGGCCACGAGGTTGTTTTTGCGGCCGAAGTCGCGTTTGACGACAGCGGTTTCGCGGATCGCTTCACCTTTGCCGAGGATAACGGCGCAGTGGCCACTGCTCTGTGGATCGCCCCACAGGAATTGCGGCAGCGTGGCATCGCTCTATTTCCGACTGGATTAGGCAACTTTTTGGGGAACTAGGTGGTTTCTGTGATGGTTGGACTTGACGGATCGCGTGTTGGCGATCACCTAAGACGTATATTTTTTCACACGAATAATGGGGGCTACCATGGCTTTCGAACTTCCCGCACTTCCCTACGCCCACGACGCTCTGGCAGATCTGGGCATGTCGAAGGAAACGCTGGAGTTTCACCACGACATCCACCACAAGGCCTACGTCGACAACGGCAACAAGCTGATCGACGGCACCGAGTGGGCGGACAAGTCGCTGGAAGAGATCATCAAAGGCACCTATGACGCAGACGCAGTTGCCCAGAGCGGCATCTTCAACAACGCGTCGCAGCACTGGAACCACATGCAGTTCTGGGAAATGATGGGCCCCAAAGGCGACGCGATGCCGTCGGAGCTGGAAGCCCGCATCGTTGACGCGTTCGGCTCGGTCGACAAGTTCAAAGAAGACTTCTCGGCAGCTGGCGCAGGCCAGTTCGGTTCGGGTTGGGCATGGCTGGTTGTCGACACCGATGGCACCCTGAAGGTCACCAAGACCGAAAACGGCGTGAACCCCGTCTGCTTTGGCCAGACTGCACTGCTGGGTTGCGACGTGTGGGAGCACAGCTACTACATCGACTTCCGCAACAAGCGTCCCGCGTACCTGACCAACTTCCTCGAGAAACTGGTCAACTGGGAAAACGTGGCAGAGCGCCTGTCGAAAGCCTAAGGCTTTCCCGCGCAACGCGAATTTCTGGACGCCCTGCGGTTTCCCGCGGGGCGTTTTCTTTTGGGGGAACTTTTAGGCACCTCTTGCGTTTTCTTAATGAAATCAATGCACAGGAGGATGTTATGGCCGAACGCGTCAGATCGAAAGACGGCAGCCGAGACACCGATAAGGTGATGGGCGCTGAGGGAGAGATGGATCAGCAGGGACGACAGGGCGGCAACTTGCAGCGCGATATCGGCACCCGCGACGAGCTGAAGCGCGCGACCGAGCGTCCCGCAGGCGACACCCGCGTGACCAAGGCAGACGAAAAGGAGGACAGCTAATGACTAAGGTGAAAAACGGCGCATGGGTTTTGATCGCAGACGGCGAAAAAGCCTTGTTCCTCCGCAACGATCTTGACGCGCAGGACCTTGATCTGAATGTGGTGCGGATCGAAGAACAAGAAAACCCATCGGACCGCGAACAATCCGCAAACCGTCCTGGCCGCATGCACGACGGTGGTCCCGGCCAAAAGTCGGCGATGGATGACACCGATTGGCACGAACTGGCCAAAGAGCGCTTTGCCAGCGATATGGCCGACATCCTGTACAAGCAGGCGCACAAAGGCAAATTCGACCAGATTGTCGTTGTCGCGCCCCCGCAGACCTTGGGCGAACTGCGCAAGGAAATGCACCAAGAGGTCAGTGACAAGGTGATTGCCGAAATCCCCAAAACCCTGACCAACCACCCGATCGACAAGATCGAAGAATTGATCAAACAGGAATTGGCGGCCTAAGCCAGCGCAGCGCCCCCATCTACCGGGGGCGCAACCGCATCTGCACCTTTGCACAGGTGCATCTGCCTGACACCATTGCAATCTGCGCGGCAGAGGCGCAGACATCTGGCAGACGACCCCCAAGGAGCCCGCCATGACCCAGACCGTTCGCGGCATTCTAGCGATGATCTCGGCCTGTGTGGTGTGGGGGCTGTCTTCGATCTTCTACAAGCTTTTGTCGGATGTTCCGCCGATGACCATTCTCGCGCACCGGACCCTGTGGTCGGCGGTGTTCTTTGCGCTGGTTCTGTCCGTACAGGGCCGCTTTGCACAGTTGCCTGCCGCGCTTGGTAACCGCCGAACGCTGCTGGTCATCGCTGGGGCGTCGCTGACGATCTCGCTCAACTGGTTTTTCTTTATTTATTCGGTCAACACGGGCCACGCGACCCAAGCCAGCTTGGGCTACTACATCTTTCCGCTGGTTGCGGTTTTGCTCGGGCGCATCTTCTTTGCCGAGAGCCTGAACCGATGGCAGATGGTGGCTGTTGCGCTGGCGGCAGGGGCGGTGTCCTTGCTGACGTGGGGGCTTGGCGTGGCTCCGTGGATTTCCCTGATCCTCGCCTTTAGCTTTGGCTTTTATGGGGTGCTCAAGAAGCTTCTGACCATCGGACCTGTGGTAAGTGTGACGGCAGAGGTTGTGCTGCTGATCCCGTTCTCTCTGACGGTTCTTTGGATCGGCGGCACGCATATGGACAGCCCGTACCAGACCGCGCTTCTGCTGTTCTCGGGCCCGCTGACGGGTTTCCCGCTGATCCTGTTCAGCTATGCCAGCCGCCGCATTCCGATGGCGACGGTTGGCATTCTGCAGTACCTGAACCCGACCCTGCAATTTCTGGTCGCGGTCCTGTTGTTCAAAGAGCCCTTTGGCATCTGGTACGCCATAGCCTTTGGGATGATCTGGACGGCGCTGGCGATTTACTCGACCGCAGGGGCGCGGGCGGCCTCTCGTAGACGCAAGACCGCGTCCTCGACCGTGTCCACCACCGTCACAAAGTCCAGCATCGACGCACCGGCGAAACCCTGATCCACCACGTGCTGCAGCAGATCCACCAAGGGGCCCCAGTAGCCGTCGGTGTTCACCAGAATAATGGGCCGTGCGTGCAGCTCCAGTTGCCGCCATGTGAGCACTTCAAAAAACTCGTCCAGAGACCCCGCACCGCCCGGCAGAACGACCACGGCGTCCGAGTTCATGAACATCACTTTCTTACGCTCGTGCATGTTTTCCGTGACGATGAACTGGGACAGATCGCGCTTGCCGACCTCCCATTTCATCAGGTGCTCGGGGATCACGCCAAAGGTCTGCGCCCCTGCGGTTTGGGCGCTGCGGGCGACCACGCCCATCAGACCAACGTCGCCAGCGCCGTAAACCAACCGCCAATTTTCAGCGGCGATGGCGCGGCCCATCGCGTCGGCAGCGCTTTCAAATGCGGGGTTTTTGCCTGAACGTGCGCCGCAAAAGACACAAACGGAAAACAAGGACATGGGTGGCTCTCCTTCGGCGGGAATTCGCCTAGACCCCGTTTAAGCGGGTTGGTATCCTCGATCAATACGTCGTGATGGCTTCGACAAGCGGGGAAACCACAGAAAATGACCAGTACACGCACAATTCTGATGGGCCTTGGCACCGGAGTGGTCTTTGCGGCGCTGCTGGTCTTTGTCTTTGCTGATGACATGGACGTACCTGCGTTCCTTGACGGGGAAACAGCGGGCGCGCCACCGGCTGAAAACGCCGCAGTTGAGTCTCAAGTTGAACTTACAGAGCCTGCCGCAGATGCCGTGGCAGAGGCACCTTTGGCAGAGCAGAATGCTGACACAACCGTGGTCGCAGCGTTGCCCGAGCCAGATGTCAGCGCCGCACCCGAAGCGATGGAAGAGACGACTGCGACTGCGGAAAGCGCCGATGTCACGACCCCTACAACAGAGCCCTCTGATCCCGCGCTCCAGTTCGATCTGGTGCGGGTCGAGCCGAATGGCAGCACGTTGGTCGCTGGACGCGCGCCTGCGGGTTTGCAGCTGGCGATTTTGGTGGACGGCGCACGTGTGGCGACCGCGGACGCGGGGGCCGATGGCAAGTTTGTCAGCTTCCTTGATCTGCCGCCCGCGCCGCGCCCCCGCGTGCTGACACTGGCCCATCGGGACGGTGACACCAACGGCACCCAAGGCAACCAGCGCGTTATCCTCGCGCCTGTGTCCTTGCCCGCGCCGACCGAAGAGGATGCTGCGCAAGGCGTCGCTGCCTTGCCCATGCCCGAGGCGGAGAGCAGCGCACCCGAACAGCCCGAACTCGAGACAGCGATGACCTCGCCCGACGCGCCCGTGGCACCAGCGCCCCTGCCGATCGCGTCTGACGCGCCCGGCGCGCCTACCGTTCTGCTAGCCGATGACAAAGGGATGCGCGTGCTGCAACCGGGCGGCTCGGCCCCCGAGGTGATGGAGCAGGTGGCGCTGGACGTGATCAGCTACGACGCTGAGGGCGACGTGAACCTTGCCGGTCGCAGCACCGGAGCCGGTCATGTGCGGGTCTACGTGGACAATGAGCCTGTGATCACCAGCGCTATTGACGATAATGGCAGCTGGCGCGTCCAACTGCCCGAGATCGACAGCGGGAACTACACTCTGCGTGTGGACGAGATTGCCGAGGATGGCTCTGTCGCCTCTCGTCTGGAAACGCCTTTCCGACGCGAGAGCGAGGATGTGCTGGCCGATGCGCCCCGCGATGCGAGCGGCGCTGTGACGGCGACTGTCGTGCCCGGATCGACTCTGTGGGCCATTGCGGCGGACACTTATGGCGAGGGCGTGCTGTATGTGCGTGTCTTTGAAGCGAACCGCGACAAAATCCGTAACCCCGACCTGATCTACCCCGGTCAAATCTTTGATTTGCCACGGGACTAACGGGCAAGCACTGGCCAAGGGCAGGGGGCTGACCTATTCTCTGCCCCAGACTTAGAGCGGAGCCCGAATGCCCCCCGAAACCCTGACCGATCCGACCGCCGCCGAAGAACGTAGCGGCGGCTGGCGCGTGTTGCGCCGCGTTGCCCCATATCTTTGGCCCAAGGAGCCCAAGTGGATCCGCGTCCGCGTGGTTCTGGCGTTGCTGTCGCTCTTGGTGGCCAAGCTGGTCGCGACCGCGTCGCCCTATATGTACAAGCTGGCCGTGGATACCCTGTCGCCAGATGGCGAAATTCCGGATGTCGCCGGCTTTGCCTTAGGCGCGGTGGCGCTGACGGTGATCTATGCGACGGCGCGGTTCCTGACCGTCTCGTTGCAGCAGTTGCGTGACGTGTTCTTTGCCCCTGTCGGGCAAAGGGCCGTGCGTAAACTGGCCCACGAAACCTTTCGCCACATCCACAACCTGTCCCTGCGCTATCATCTGACGCGCAAGACCGGCGGGCTGTCGCGCATCATCGAGCGGGGCATCAAGGGCGTGGAGTTCCTGCTGCGCTTCACCCTGTTGTCGATCGGCCCGCTGACCATCGAACTGTTGCTGATTTCGATCTGGCTGATGGTTCTGTTCGATGTGTGGTATCTGCTGATCGTGCTGGGGACCGTGGTGGCCTATACCACCTTTACCTTTGTCGTGACCGAGTGGCGCGTGAAGCTGCGCCGCCAAATGAACAAAGAGGACACGACCGCCAACCAGAAGGCGATCGACAGTCTGCTGAACTTCGAAACTGTCAAATATTTCAACGCCGAAGAGCGCGAAGCGACACGATACGACGAAAGCATGGCTGGCTATCAGAAGGCCGCGCTCAAGACGAGCTATTCGCTGGCTTTTCTGAATTCGGGGCAGTCCTTCTTCATCTCTGTCGGTTTGGCAGCTGTGATGATCTTGGCTGCCTTGGGCGTCCAGCGGGGCGATCTGACCGTGGGGGACTTTGTCATGGTGAACGCCTATATGGTTCAGATCACCAGCCCGCTTGGCTTCCTCGGAACCGTGTACCGTGAAATCCGTCAGAGCCTTGTGGACATGGGGGAAATGTTCACCCTCCTGGATCAGCCGTCCGAGGTCACTGACAAGCCCGACGCCAAAGAGCTGAAGGTCACCCGCGGTGAGATCACGCTGGACGACGTTCGGTTCTCGTATGATCCAGAGCGCGAGGTGCTGAAGGGCGTTTCGCTCACTGTCGAAGCAGGCAAGACCGTTGCGATTGTGGGGCCGTCAGGTTCTGGCAAGTCTACGATCAGCCGTCTGCTCTTCCGCTTTTACGACGTAACCCATGGGGCGATCCGGATTGACGGGCAAGACCTGCGCGATGTGAGTCAAACCAGCCTCCATGGTGCGATCGGGGTGGTGCCGCAGGACACGGTGCTGTTCAACGATACCATCCGCTATAACATCGCTTATGGTCGCGATGGTGCCTCGGAGGCCGAGGTGATCGAAGCTGCCAAAGCTGCGCAAATCCACGACTTTGTTATGCGTCTGCCTGACGGGTATGACACGCAAGTGGGCGAGCGGGGGTTGAAACTCTCTGGCGGTGAAAAGCAGCGTGTCGGCATTGCGCGGACGCTGCTCAAGAACCCGCCGATCCTGATGCTGGACGAGGCTACCAGCGCTCTGGACACGGAAACCGAGCGCGGTATTCAGGATGCCTTGGTCCGCGCGGCCCAAGGGCGCACTGTTGTTACCATTGCCCACCGGCTTTCCACCATATCGGACGCGGATCTGATTGTCGTTTTGCAGGACGGTGAAATCGTCGAGCGCGGCAGCCACATGGACCTTTTGGCTCAGGATGGGCGGTACGCCAGCCTGTGGCGCAGGCAAGCGGCAGAGCAGGATGACGCCGCCTAAGCGCCTTGCGATTGGAAATTATCTGGCGATCCCTTGCGGGGTCGCCTTTTTTGTTGGCTTCAGACCGGCGGGGCGACAAACTTTCGCAAGTTTGCGCGAAATCAACCATAGGTCGAACGCCGCTGCCGTATTACTCTATGGGCGTATTTTAGGAATCTCTTTCAGTTGCGTCAGGATTTGAGACGCTCTGACAAGTCTCATTGTTGAAAGTTTTGAGTATGACGACGTTGACGCCTCTGTCGCTGTTTGTGCAGAATCCTCCGAAAATTGATGTTCTGATCGTGGGCGCAGGGCCGTCGGGGCTGACTGTTGCCCAAGAGATGTCCGGCCAAGGCCTGAACATTGTGGTTCTGGAAAGCGCGGGGCTCTTGGAAACACCCGAAACCGCCGACCTGTGCCGTGTGGATCACGATGGTGACCTACGAAGCGCTGCCTCACTGTCCAAGCGGCGAGAGTTCCATGGGGAATCGACCGCCTACTGGGACCCGGATGTCCAGCGCTACGGGGTCCGATGCCGCGTTATTGGCGGATCGACCATTTCTTGGGCCGGCAAGTCCGCCACCTTTGACGAAACCGATTTTTCAGAACGTCCATGGGTGCCACTGTCCGGCTGGCCGATCAGCCGGACCGAGTTAATGCCCTATCTCGACCGTGCAGCGGATATCTTGAACCTTGGCCCTAATGTGTACGATGAAACGTTCTGGGATGTAGCCGGTCGCAAGGCGCCGGAGCCCGAAATCGACGAGGCTCGGCTGAAGCCGTTCTTCTGGCAGTTTGCGCGGTCACGCGTGGATCCCATGGACATCTATCGCTCTGGGCCGGAGTTTTTGGAAAAGCAGCGCGGTGATGTCACCATCGTTACAGACGCGACCGTACTTCGGGTGCTGACCGATCCTACGGGCAGCGTCGTGCGCGGTGTCGAAGCGGCAAGCATTGATGGCGCAAAACATGAGCTGTCGGCCGAGACATGCATCCTTGCTGCGAGTGCGGTCGAAAACGCGCGGCTTTTGCTTTTGTCGCGGGACGCCAAGCCACAGGGCTTGGGCAATGACCATGATCAGGTCGGTCGCTACCTGATGGATCACCCGGGCGCCCATGTTGCGAGTTTCCCTGAAAAAGATCTGAAGCCGATCAAGAAGCGGTTCAGCTTCTATGGGCTCTCGCACAATGGCCGGACGTTGATGTACATGCCCGGCCTGTCGATGTCGCCGGAGTTGCAGAAAGAGCAGGAACAGCTGAATTGCGCCGTCTACTTCATGATGGAACGCGCCGAGGATAACCCGTTTGATGCGCTAAAGCGCCTCCTCAAAAGACAGAGTGATCAGCCGCTCGCTGACATCAAGAATATCATCGCCAACGCGGGGATCGTCGGGGCAGGTGTCGCGCAGAAAGCCCTGCAAAGCGGGGTGGTGCCGCGCAGGGTCAAGCAGTGGGTGTCCAATGCCGCGATCCTGATCAGCCCGAACTTCGTCGTCGAAGAATTCGAGACCCGCGGCATACCGCACAAGCTCACCGGTGTTGCCATCCATGCCATCACAGAACAGCCGCCTCGTGCGGAAAACCGCGTGACGCTGTCGGATCAGACCGATCGGTTTGGCGCACCGCTGCCAAAGGTCGCTTGGGAAATCGGTGATGCGCCGCGCAAGGCGCTGGCGGGCATTGCGCGTTTGGTGGCTGACGAGCTAGAGGCTTCTGGTCTGCCGCGCCCCGCACTGGCCGACTGGGTGCAGAATGATCGCCCCGAAGATGCGGTGATCATCGACATGGCGCACACCTTGGGGACCACGCGCATGAGCCTTGATCCGGCGACGGGCGTGGTCGATAGCGATTGCCAAGTGCATGGCACAACGGGGCTGTTTGTCGCGGGGGGCTCGGTCTTTCCGACAAGCGGACACGCCAATCCGACCTTGATGATGATGGGGGTCGCTGTCCGGTTGGCCGATCACCTAAAGTCGCGGCGCGCGGCAAACACTTCTGAAGCAGCTTGAGACAAAAAGGCCCCCGAGAGTGGGGGCCTTTGCGTTCATTCAGCAGCGCGGATTGAGGGGCTGATCGGTCTCGGGGCCGAGATGTCCTCGACCTCCCAGATGATCTCGGGGTGTTTCACGCGACGGGCAGCGCGCGCCAGCGCCAAATCGCGGGCTGCGCGACTGCCTTTGCCCAACGACATCTTGGCCAGCAGGTTCGCGATCCAGTGCAGATAGGTGCCAGCCCAGACCCGCAGCGCCAGCAGGGACGGGGTGAACACCAGCGTCAACACAGTCGCAGTGCCCAGACCAAAGACCACGGCGGTTGCCAGCTGTTTCCACCACAGAGCAGTCGGGCTATCGATCGAGTAGCCGCCGTTGATAAAGTCGAGGCTGAGGCCGAACATCATCGGGGCCAGACCCGCCATCGTGGTGATAGTGGTCAGCAGAACGGGACGGATCCGGGCCTCTGCGGTGCGGGTGATCGCGTCGATCCGCGGCATGTAACGCGAGTACTCTTGGTAGGTATCGATCAGAACAATGTTGTTGTTCACCACGATCCCCGCAAGCGCCACAATCCCCGTACCCGTCATGATGATCGAGAATGCTTGATCCATTACGAGCATCCCGATCAGCACGCCTGCGGTCGATAGGATCACCGCCAGCAGCACGAGCACCGAATTATAGAAGCTGTTGAACTGCGCCAACAGGATCACGAACATCAGGCCCAACGCACCCGCAAACGCGCTCTGAAGGAAGGCAGCGGATTCCGCCTGATCTTCCTGATCGCCGGTCCACTCAGCCTCTATGCCAGCCGCAAAAGGTTCGGTTGCAAGCCAAGTGTTCAGAGCCTCGATCCGTTCGTTGCCGTTGACAGGGCTTAACACGCTATCCCCTTCGACCGCGTCACGGACAGCGGTGCGGTCGGCGCCATCGGCCAGCCAATACAGAGAAAAAGGCGTCTCGCCTCTGTTGGCAAAGGCTTGGCCGCGTTCGCCCACGGGCAGGACAGTCAGGTCCTGCAGAATTGCTGTGATCTCTTCATTTTCGACCAGTTTCATCAGGCCGGGCGCGACATCTGCTTTTACGTCGAAATGGCGTTTCTGGTCGACGCGGTTGATCTCGGCCAGCTGCGCGACGGGCTTGCGGGTGATGAAGTTGGCGAGCGGTACCAGACCTTCGGCGGTGCGGACCTTGAGTGTGTCCAGAGTTGACAACACGCGGTCCTGTTCGGGCAGACGCACGCGGATGTCGATCTCTTCGTCGCTGGAATCCACGCGCATGGTGTCCAAAAGCAGGCCGTTCGTGACCAGTTGAACCATCGCGCCGACGGCGGCAACGTTCGCGCCGTACCGGCCAGCTTTGGCCACATCTACGTCGATCTGCCAGTCGATGCCGGGCAGGGGCAGCGTGTCCTCGATCAGGGTCAAGCCGGGCAGGGTTTCGAACTGCGTACGGGCGGTTTGCGTTGCGTCGAGCAGTTCGTTCCAATCATCGCCAGTGAGGCGCAAGTGCACAGGCTTGCCAGAGGCCGGACCCATCGCCAGCTCCAGCACCTCGGCTTGAATGCCGGGGATTTGGTTGAGCTGTGTGGTCAGTTCCTCAAGCACCACATTCCCGTCCAGATCGGCGCGGTCTGCGCGCTCTTCCCAAGGGATGGTTTCGAATTGGACCTGACCGATGGTGTCTGACGGGGCCTGCGCGCCGCCATTGTTGGTATCAAGGCCGCCAGAGCCCGCAAATGAAAAGACAGAGCGCACGCCGGGATGCGCGATCACGACCTCTTCGACCTGCTGAACCAGCGCGTCCTTTTCAGACAGGCTCAAGTTGCCGCGGGCGCGGACATAGACCTGCGCCTGCTCTGGCTCGGAGGCGACAAAGAATTCGACGCCTTTGTTGTTCGCGCCATAGTAGCCGAAGGTCGAGACGACAAAGAACATGACGCCGCCAATAACGACCAGAGGCATGATCGGGTTGCCGACGATGCCATGCATCATCCAGCCAAAGACGGACCGATGGCTACCTGCATTGATCTTTGTCTTACGTCTCCAATCCACGCGGGCCGCGTCGAGCGTGATGCTGGACAGCGCCGCACCGACGAGGAAGATCATGATCCCTGGCAGATATGCTCCAAAACTGCCGCCCCCTTGGCCACCGGTCAGATAGCCGGGGTTCAGGGTCTGCATGACGCCGATAAAGATGAGATAAAGGCTCGGGGGAACCAGCAGCACGCGCACCCACCACGGGGCAATGCGACGCAGGCGTTCGCCTGAGTTGTGGAACGTGCGGCTGAGGCGGCCGGAAACACCACCTAGGACGGGCAGGTAGATCAGGGCCACCACAAGGGACGCGGACAGAACGTAGATCAAGGTGACCGGCAGCATCCCCATGAATTCGCCCGGAACACCGGGCCAGAACAGCATGGGCAAGAACGCACAAAGCGTCGTAGCGGTCGAGCTGACAATGGGCCAGAACATGCGTTTGGCGGCCTCGACATACGCATGCATGGGGCCAGAGCCTTCGGAAATGCGCTTGTCGGCGTATTCCACGACCACAATCGCGCCGTCCACAAGCATCCCCACAGCGAGGATGAGGCCGAACATCACGATGTTCGAAATGGCGATGCCTGACGCGCCCAGGATCGCAAAGCAGAGCAGGAACGAGGTCGGGATCGAGAATCCCACCAGCAGCGCAGGGCGGATACCCAAGGACGCCAGGACCACGATCATCACCAGCGCAATGGCGGTCAGCACCGAGCCTTCGAGCTGTTTGACCATGCTGTCCACTGTGCGCGACTGGTCGTTCGAACTGCCAACCTGCACGGCGGCGCGCATCTCTTCGGGCCATGCGTCGCTGGCCTCTTTGATGACGGCTTTGACCTCGTTGGCGGTGTCGATCAGGTTGTAGCCCTTGCGCTTGACCACCTGCAGGGCGACGGTCTTTTCGCCGTTGAAGCGGGCGGTGCCTTGGCGGTCTTCGAAAGTCAGGCGGATCTCGGCGATATCGCCTAGGGTCACCACACGGTCGCCATTCGTTTTCACGGGCAAGTCGTAGACATCGCGCGGCTCGTCAAAAGACGATGGGATTTTGACCGCGAAAGAGCCTTGGTCCGTTTTCACTTCGCCCGCGGCGATCAGCTGGTTGTTGTTCTGAACCACGCTGATCAGCTCGTCAGCGGTGACGTTGTAGCTTTCGAGCTTCAGGGGGTCGATCACGACCTCTAGCATCTCGTCGCGGTTGCCTGCGATCCCCGCCTCCAGAACCGCATCCAGACCTTCAATGTCTTCTTGTAAGTCCTTGGCAATACGATTCATTGTGCGTTCCGGTACGTCACCGGTCAGGTTCACAATGATAATTGGAAATTCCGAGAAGTTGATCTCGTTGATCGAGTATTTCTCGGCCCCCTCGGGGAAGTTCCCTTCGGCGGTGTTCATCGCGTCACGCACGTCGGCGAGTGTTTTGGTCTTGTCCCAGCCGAACTCGAATTCCAGCGCCACACCGGCATAGCCTTCGGACGCGGTCGAGGACATGGTTTTCAGGCCGTCCAGATCGGACAGCTCTGTTTCCATGGGTTTGACCAGCAGGGTTTCGCTGTCTTCGGCGCTGATGCCTTGGAATGGAACCGACACGAACAGCGCAGGAATTTCGATGTCCGGCTCGCCCTCTTTGGGCAGGCCCACATAGGCAAAGGCCCCGACCGCGATCGAGATCACGATGAAGAATAGAACCATGCGGGCGCGTTGAGCAGCCCAGTCGACGATGCCGATCATTTACTGGCCTCTCGATAAGTGGGGTCTACGGCGACGCCATCCACTACGTATTCCTGACCAACCACGATCACGGACACGGTTTGGGGCAGGCCGCTGACCCAGATGCCGTCGATTGTGTCACGCAGGACAGATACAGGCATAAAGCGCGCCACGTCACCACTGTCGACAACCCGCACCCCAAGGTCGCCTTCGTCGTTCAATGTCAGGCTGGATTGCGGCAGAAGATGCGCCATGGCCCCGGGGGCGCTGATGGCGACCTCAGCGGTCTGTCCCTCGCGGATCTCGAGATCCGGGTTCGGGACATCAATCTCGACGCGGAAGGTTCGCGTGATCTCGTCGGCGGAGCGCGACAAGAAGGACACGCGACCAACCAGCTCCTGTCCGGTGGTCAAGCGTGCACCCGCCTTGGCGCCCTGGTTGATGCGGTTCACTTCGGTTTCGGGGACAAAGCCCACGACTTTGACAGGATCAAGCTGGATTACCGTCCCGCACAAAGAACCGGGTTGCATCAGGCTGCCGAGTTCAGCCGTGTCGTCTTCGATGATCCCGTCGAACGGGGCCTCGATGGTCAGGCGGTCGATTTCTTTTTGGGCAGAGGCCACAGACGCGGTCGCGGACAGAATACGGGCTTCGGCACTGGCGAGGCCGCCAGAGGCCGCTTCGACGGCTGCGCGCGCACTCTCGATCGCGGCTTCGGCATTCGCGACTTTGGTTTCCGACGCGTAGCCGCTTTTCGACAGCTCGCGGGAGGCGCGTGCGTTGATTTCGGCCTCGCGGAGCAAGGCTTTGGCTTCGACAACGCGGGCTTGCGCTTCGGGGCGGGCGGCTTCGGCTTCGGCCAAGGAAGCTTCGGCTTCGGCGAGGCTGGCCTGACGTGTGCCAGGATCGAGTTCGCACATCACGGTGTCTTTTGTCACATAAGCCCCCTTGCGCAAAGGAGCAGAAACCACCTGTCCGGTGCTCTCGGAGCGCAGATCAACCCTGCGGGCGGCTTCGGTCTGGCCGCGCAAGATGACAGCGCTGTCAATTTCCTGCGCTTCCATCTCTAGGGCGACGACGCCAACCTTGCGTTCTGCGACCATCTCGGTTGCAGCGGCGTCGTCTTCGGACGGAGCCGCGCCCGCGAACGCCAGAAGCTGGTCACGCTCGAACACCACCAAGTACAGGAGGCCGGTCACAATCAGGGCGGTCAGGATTTGGACAATGCGCATGGAATTCCTCGGTCTTGTCCCGCGCAGCGACTATATCACACCCGAGCGGGAATCATCTTGGCGTATTGCTACACCGTTTTTTTATATACGCTAAACCACTTAGTTCAGATTAGCCTGACTGGCTTTTAAATGACAATTGGGGAAATCCCATGTGCCGAAGGTCAAGCTCTGTCTGCGCAAGAGCACCATCGCCCTTGGCAAGCGAAGGCGTCTGGGGTTACAGAGAGACAAAGAGTTACGGGGCAGAATATGAGCAATACCGACAGCTTTATCGATGAGGTCACAGAAGAGGTCCGCCGCGACCAGACCTTTGCTTACATCAAACGCTATGGATGGATTGTCGGTTTGGCCGTGTTTGCCGTCGTCGGCGCAGCTGCTTGGAATGAATGGACAAAGGCTCAGGCGACCGCCGAAGCCGAAGCCTTTGGCGATAGTCTGCTTGACGCATCCTCTGCCGAGACCGCTGAACAACGGGCGGACGCTCTGGGCATGATCGAAGCGCCAGATGCGACAGCATCGGCGATCGTGGCACAGATGCAGGCCCAACAACTTCTGGATGCAGGCGACACCGAAGCCGCCATTGCGGCCCTGAATGATGTGGCTGCCGATGGCAATTTGCCGCGGATCTATCGTGACATCGCAGCATTCAAAGCGCTGCTGATCGCGCCCGCGACCCAAGATGTCGACGCCCGCCGAGTCGCGCTAGAGGCCTTGGCCTCGCCCGGTGCTCCCTTGCGTCTGCTGGCGCTCGAAGAACTGGCCTATCTCGAGGCAGGCGCGGGCAACCGTGATGCTGCAATCGAGACATTGAACCGTATTCTTGACGATGTCGAAGTTGCGCCCGAGCAGCGCCAGCGCACACGGGATGCCCTGACCGCGCTTGGGGTCTCTTCTGAAACGCCGGCACAATAATTGATTTGACGAGGACGATTGCCATGACGCTTTGCCGCCGCTCCGCCCTGACTGCGGTTCTTGCCGCGACAACCCTGTTGGCTGGCTGTGCACAGCAAGAGGTGATCCTACCCGGCGAACGTCTGACCCTGCGCGGGGATGTGCCCGTCGCGCAGTCCGAGAATATCAGCCTGCCCATCGAACTGGCCGCGCCCGCGAACCTGAGCGAATGGCCACAAGCACAGGCCAATGCGCGCAACAACCCTGGCCACCTTGCGGTGAGCTATCCGCTCCAGCAGCTTTTCGAAGTGTCGATTGGCGCTGGCGAAGATCGCAAGCATCGCATCACTGCGCAGCCCATCGTGGCGGACAACCGTATCATTACGCTGGACGCGCAGGCGACGGTTCAGGCGACGGCCCCAGATGGCCGCACGCTGTGGCGCCGCGATCTGACACCCATGCGCGATAGCGCGGGCCAAGGCTCCGGTGGTGGGCTCGCATCAGACGGCTCTGTGGTGTTTGCGTCCTCTGGCTTTGGATTGATCGCAGCGTTGGATCTGGCGACCGGCCGCGTCTTGTGGGAGCAGCAACTGGATGCAGGCGGCACGGGCACCCCAACCGTCGCGGGTGAGCTGGTGTACTTTGTATCGAGCGACAACCGCGGCTGGGCCATTGAAAAAGACACAGGCCGCGTCCGGTGGCAGCTGAACGGTGTCGAAGGTGGTGCCTCTATCGTAGGTGGCCCTGCGCCTGCTCTGAGCGATCAGTTGGTCCTGTTCCCCTTCTCGAATGGTGATCTTGTATCCGCCTTCCGTCTTGGCGGCGTGCAGCGGTGGCGGGCGTCGGTGTCCGGAACGCGGACTGGCAGTGCACTGGCCCAGATCAGTGCAGTGACCGGCGATCCGGTGATCGACGGGTCCACGGTATATGTCTCGAACCATTCCGGCCGTTTGGCCGCCCTGAACGTTGATAACGGCGAGCGTCTTTGGACCGCCCAAGAAGGGGCGCTCAGCCCCGTGGCCATTGGGGGCGGTTCTGTCTTCTTGATCTCTGACCGCAACGAATTGCTGCGTCTGGACGCCTCCAATGGCCTGCGGGTCTGGGGCACCGAGCTGCCGAATTACACCGCCCGCAAGCCGCGCAAGCGTGCGGATGTCTATGCAAACTACGGTCCTGTCTTGGCAGGTGGCCAACTGTTGGTCGCCTCGGGGGATGGCGCAATGCGTGTGTTTGATGCCGCCAGCGGCGCACTGACCGGCACCATTGCCCTGCCGGCGGGCGCTGCGACCGCGCCCATCGTTGTGAATGGCGTGGTGTATGTTGTGTCGCGCAAGGGCAAACTGATCGCTTTCCGTTGACGCAAATATGCGTTAAGGGCTGCGGCTTGATCCTGACGGAGTCGCTACTATGACATTTTCGCTGGCCATCGTGGGCCGCCCCAATGTGGGCAAGTCCACGCTGTTCAACCGCCTCGTTGGTAAACGACTGGCGCTGGTCGACGACCAGCCCGGCGTCACGCGCGACCTGCGCGAAGGCGATGCACGCCTTGCAGACCTGCGCTTTACCGTGATCGACACTGCGGGCCTTGAGGATGCGACGGATGACAGCCTTCAGGGGCGGATGCGCCGGCTGACCGAGCGGGCCGTAGATATGGCGGACATCTGTCTGTTCATGATCGATGCGCGCGTGGGCGTGACCCCCGTAGACGAGATTTTTGCCGAAATCCTGCGCAAGCGGGCCAAGCATGTCATCCTTGCCGCGAACAAGGCCGAAGGCGCTGCCGCGGATGCCGGTGTGATCGAGGCGTATGGTCTGGGGATTGGCGAGCCGATCCGTTTGTCAGCCGAGCATGGCGAAGGTCTGAACGACCTGTACACGACACTGCTGCCCTTGGCAGATGAGTACGCCGAACGCGCCGAAGCCGAAGCGCCCGAGACCGAGGTCGAGGTGGGCGATGACGAGGACGATTTCGACGGTGACGAGAACCTGAAGGTGCACCGTCCAACTGCAGCGAAGCCATTGCAGGTTGCTGTCGTTGGCCGTCCGAATGCGGGCAAGTCGACGCTGATCAACAAGATTTTGGGCGAGGACCGCCTGCTGACCGGACCCGAAGCGGGCATCACCCGCGACGCGATCGCATTGCGGCTCGAGTGGGACGGGCTGCCGATGCGGATCTTTGACACTGCTGGCATGCGCAAGCGCGCCAAGGTGCAGGACAAGGTCGAGAAGCTGTCAGTCTCTGACGGTTTGCGCGTGGTCAAATTCGCCGAGGTTGTGGTCGTCCTGCTGGATGCGGCGATCCCGTTCGAGCAGCAGGATTTGCGGATTGCCGACCTTGCCGAGCGCGAGGGGCGGGCTGTGGTCGTCGCTGTCAACAAGTGGGACATCGAAGACGAGAAGCAAGAAAAGCTGCGCGATTTGAAAGAGTCGTTCGAGCGTCTGCTGCCCCAGTTGCGCGGCGCGCCGTTGGTGACTGTTTCTGCGAAAACAGGCCGTGGTTTGGACCGTCTGCGCAACGCCATTGAGCGCGCCCACGACGTTTGGAACCGCCGCGTGTCGACTGCCAAGCTGAACCGCTGGCTGGAGGGCATGATCTCGGCCCACCCGCCGCCCGCGCCGAACGGCCGCCGGATCAAGCTGCGCTACATGACCCAAGCCAAGACCCGTCCGCCGGGATTTGTGGTCATGTGTTCGCATCCCGATAAGATGCCGGATAGCTATTCGCGCTATCTTATCAATGGTTTGCGCGAGGACTTTGATATGCCCGGGACGCCGATCCGTCTGCATATGCGCGGACAAGGGGATCGGAACCCCTATCAGAACAAGAAGAAGGCACAGCCTTCGAAGTTGAAAAAGCACTTGGGCAAGGGCCAGCGGACCTAAGCCCTGTTGGGCTTGTGGTTCGCGGCCGGGGGCTGTCTGCCCCCGGACCCCCGAGAGTATTTTGGCAAAGATGAAAGAGGGCGCCCCTTTGTGGGCGTCCTTTTTATTGGGTGAAGTGCAGGACAAAGGTCATGACGGTCGCCATCGTCAGGTCCGCGGTCAGCGTGAAGTAAAGATAGGGGCGCGGCAGGTGACCTGTAATGCGGGCCGATTTGTGCAGTACGGCCCAGAGCGCGTGGATAAGGAGACCAAGCGGGAGCAGAAGCGGGCTAAGGGTCAGGGTGATCAGTGCGCTGATGGCAATCAGCGGAGCGAACAGGCGTGGGCAGAAAGGACTGTTGGCGATGATCAGCAGAAAGATGGTCTGTGCTGCTAGAAAAGCGCCAGTGAGCCAGACGGCTTGGGTCGGACCTGCGAGACTGGCGACAAGGGTGAGGGCCAGCGGCGCGAGGAGGCCGGAGGCAGCGGGCGACAGGACGTGGCTGGGGAGGGGAAGGGATGAAATATGCATGTTGGCCAAATATTTCGTGTGTGGAAACAAGAACGCCCGCGGGCTGTGCCGCGGGCGTTTGGTTGGGATATGCGTACCGCTTAGACCAATTGGCCCTCGGCGGTGAGGGTGGTTCGTCCCCCGAGGTAGGCATGGAGCACCTCGGGGAGTGTGACCGAGCCGTCGGCTTGTTGGCCGTTTTCGAGGACCGCGATCAGGCAGCGGCCCACAGCAAGGCCCGAGCCGTTCAGGGTGTGCACGAATTCAGGCTTGCCGCCCGCGGTGGGCTTGAACCGGGCGTTCATGCGGCGAGCTTGGAAGTCACCGCAGACCGAGACCGAGCTGATCTCGCGGTATTTGTTTTGGCCGGGCAGCCAGACTTCGATGTCGTGGGTGCGGCGCGCGCCAAAGCCCATGTCGCCGGTGCAGAGCGCAACGGTGCGGTAGGGCAGGCCGAGGCGCTCGAGGATGCCTTCGGCGCAGCCGGTCATGCGGTCCAACTCGTCGCGGCTGGTGTCGGGGTGGGTGATCGAGACCATTTCGACTTTTTCGAACTGGTGCTGACGTAGCATCCCCGAGGTGTCGCGCCCCGCGCTGCCTGCTTCGGAGCGGAAGCATTGGGTGTGCGCGGCATAACGGCGGGGCAAGGTTGCCTCGTCGATGACTTCGCCGTTTACGAAGTTGGTCAGCGTAACCTCGGCGGTTGGGACCATCCACCAGCCGTTGGTGGTTTTGTAGCTGTCTTCGCCGAACTTGGGCAGCTGGCCGGTGCCGTACATCATCTCTTCTTTGACGAGGACGGGGGTCCATGCCTCGGTCAGGCCGTTTTCATCCACGTGGGTGTTCAGCATGAATTGGGCCAGAGCGCGGTGGATGCGCGCGACCGCGCCAGTCAGCACCACGAAGCGCGAGCCGGACAGCTTGCCTGCGGTGGTGAAGTCCATGCCGGGAACAACGCCAGCGATTTCGAAATGCTCTTTGGCGTCGAAGTCGAGGGTCGCGGGGGTGCCCCATTTCTTGATCTCGACATTGTCCTCTTCGTCGGCGCCATCAGGGACATCGTCGAACGGTAGGTTCGGGATTTCCATAAGCATGGCGTTCAAGGCTTCGTCGTCGGCCTTGGCTTCGTCGTTCAGGCGAGCGATTTCGGCCTTCTTGTCGCCGACAAGGGCGCGCAGGCGTTCGAACTCTGCCTCGTCCCCGCGGGCTTTGGCGGCACCGACTTCTTTGGACGCTTTGTTCTGCTCGGCTTTGGCGGTCTCGGCGGCTGCGATTTTCGCGCGGCGTTCCGCATCAAGGGCGAGGATCGAGGGTGAGACCGGATCAAGGCCACGGCGGGCCAAGGCGGCGTCAAAGGCTGCTGCGTTCTCGCGGATATAGCGAATGTCGTGCATGGGTCTCTCCAGTGAATCTTCGCGGGCGTTATGCAACATCTTTTGCGAGAGCGGTAGTCTGAGCGGTTTGATCGGTCGGGAAAAAAATGCCGCAGATTGGGGCAGGTGGCAGAGGCCGGGGGCTGCCTGCCCCCGGACCCCCGGGAGTATTTCCAGCAAAGATGAAGAAATATGGTGATTCGCGGCGCGATTGTTTCCTGAAAGGTGAAAGGGGCGGCAATTGTGGCAGCGGGCGGGCGCCAGTGCGGCAGACTGTCGGCGCACTCGGGTCGCAAATTGGGAATGTTCGGGGCATTGCCTTGTCGGTTTTTGGCGGGGATTGGGGCCCGCCGCATTTGGTCCCTGATTTTTATGGTTGAACGCCCGTTAACCTTTGTGGCGACAAGGAAAATGGCCGAAATGCGCCCATGTAGAAATGGTTTTGAGTGATCGTTCGGCTGTGTCAGCACTAACCCAAAGACTATAAAAGCGGTCATGAGGATTAGGGTTATGAGTGGTGCAGTTATGTTCCTCGTCGGGCTGGCAAGCCTGGGAATTCTAGGCGGGTTGTCGGCCGGAGCAGGCGCAGACGACAGCAGCGAAAGCGAGCACGATAAGCTGGAGGGGACCGATCAGGATGATACCCTCGAGGGGCATGACGGGAACGACTTGCTCTTTGGATATGCGGGCGACGACTGGCTGAGCGGCGGCGATGGCGACGATACGATCTGGTCTGGTTCGGACAATGACAGTGCTTATGGCGGTGCGGGCAACGATGATCTGTATGGCGAAACCGGCGATGACCACCTGATCGGCGGCGCCGGTGACGACTACGTGTCGGGCGGTGACGGCGTGGACATCATTTCGGGCAATGACGGAGCGGACGTGATCGACGGCGGCGCGGATGACGACGTCATCTCTGGCGGGCTGGATTCAGATACAATCGAAGGCGGCGACGGCAATGACTCCGTCGATGCCGGCGCGGGTCTAGACGTTGTGACCGCCGGGGCGGGTGATGACACTGTCGGCGGCGGTGCCGGCGATGATCTGCTGTTCGGCAATCAGGCAATGCTCGACCAGATCGACGACTTTGACGCGCTGAGTGGTGCGCCGAACCTGACCGATGACAACTACGAGGCTTTGAACAATATCCTCTCGGCGGCGCCGGATGACGAGGACGACGGAGACGATGTGTACGACGGCGGCGCGGGCGACGACATCATCTTTGACGGGCATTCGGATGTTGCCGACGAAGATCGTTTGTCCGGCGGCGAGGGCGATGACCTGATGATGGATTTTGACGGGGCCTCGCGGTTTTACGGCGGTCTTGGCGATGACACGATCGTCGCCGTGGACGGCTATGCAGCCGGTGCCAAAGGGGCGGATGTCCTGCGCGGTGATGCCGGTGATGACGTGCTATACGGCGATGACGAGGACACCATGACCGGCGGTGCCGGTGTGGACACGTTCAACGTTTACGTAGACTCCTTGGTCGCGGATAACGGCCAAGAAGGTGACGTCGATGGCATGGTGGTCATCGATGACTGGGAAGATGGCGAAGAGATCGTTCTGGACTACGACCCGATGCATGTTCTTGATGGCACCCAAACCGAGATCGAACTGCGTCTAGAGGAAGATACAGATCAGACCGGCAACTTTGCCTCTGTCTTCCAAGAAGAAGAGGGCCTGCGCGTTGAGTTCATGGGGCAGACCGTCATGTTCATCAAACATGCGGATCTGTCGGCGGTAGAGCACATCACGCTGCGCCAGTATGTACCCGATGAAACGGCAGAGGACTTTGAAACCGTCGGGACCGGCAGCGATAACACCATGAACGGTGATGCCAATGCCAATGCGTTGCTCGGTGGAAACGGTGATGACACGATCTCTGGACTGGCGGGTGACGACACGCTGATCGGGGCCAGCGGCGACGATGACTTGGACGGCGGCGATGGCGACGATACCTTGAACGGTGGCGCCGGAAACGATGCGCTTTCTGGTGACGAGGGCGATGACAGCTTGTCTGGCGATGCGGGCGACGACACCCTGAATGGCGGCGCGGGTGCGGATCAGATCACGGCTGGCAACGGTGACGACCTGATTGATGGCGGCGACGACAATGACTCTGTCAGTGCCGCAAGCGGTGCGGATACCATCGAAGGCGGTGCGGGCGATGACACTCTGGAGGCCGGCGCTGGCGAAGACTTGGTCACTGCTGGTACAGGCGACGACAGTGTCGAAGGCGGCGAGGACAATGACATTCTCTTCGGCTATCAGGCAACGCTCGACCAGATTGATGACATGGATGCCCTGACCGCAGAGCCAAACCTGTCGGCCAACAACATCTATGCGCTGCGCGATGTCTCTTCCTTTGCGCCGGATGGCGAAGATGACGGGAACGACAGCTTTTACGGCGGTGCGGGCGACGACGTGATCTTTGACGGCTATTCGCACTACCACGAACAAGGCGATGACATCGACTATGACCTGCTGGACGGTGGTGAGGGTAATGACCGCATCTATGACTTTGACGGTAAGTCCACGCTGAATGGCGGCGCGGGGGATGATGTTCTGGTTGCTGTCGAAGGCTATGCAAATTCCACCGTAAAGGATGATGACGTCAGTGACATCGACGAGTACGCGGATATTCTGCGCGGCGGTGACGGCAACGACACCTTGATCGGCGACGATGGCGACACCCTGATTGGTGGCGAGGGCAGCGATCTTTTCCGTGTCTATCTGGACTCGGTGATTTCTGACAACGGTCAGCACCTGTCCGTCGAGGACATGTCCACCATTGATGACTGGGAAGTGGGCGAGACGATCACCATCGACTATGACCCGATGCACATTCTGGATGGAACGCTGGACGAAGAAGCGCTCGAAGCCTATCGCGGCAGCAACGAAGACCTGACCTTCTACCTGCGTCAGGAAGAAGAGGGCGTCAGTCTGGTGGTCTGGAATTCCGGGTTGGATACAGGATCGCCGCTACTCTTCATCAAGCACACCACGATTGACGAAGTGTCTCCCTATATCCAGTTCAATGAATACGTCCCCGAGAGCGAGGACCAGTTGATCCTGAATTAAACTGGAAATGACAGGAAATTAATCGGGGGCGCATGGGCAATGCGCCCCCTTCGCCTTGCAATGGGCCAGAGGCGCGCATAGGTTCCGCCCGACACATTTCGGGCGATGCCCGCCGATTACAAAGGAACCATCCCAATGGAAGCATTTGCGCAGTTCGTGCCTCTGATCCTCATCTTCGCGATCATGTACTTCCTGCTGATCCGCCCCCAGCAGAAAAAGATGAAAGAGCACCAGAACATGGTCGCTAACCTGCGCCGCGGCGATCAGGTTGTCACGCAGGGCGGTGTTATCGGCAAGGTTTCGAAGGTCAAAGACGACAACGAAGTCGAAGTTGAGATTGCAGAGAATGTGAAGGTCCGCGTTGTCAAAGCGACCATCACGCAGGTTCTCAGCAAGACCGAGCCTGCCAAGGCCGAGTAATCCGTCACTCGTTTTCAATAAGGGGCAGTCAATGCTGCAACTCGAGTTGTGGAAGCGCATCCTGATCTGGGGGCTCGTGGCCGCCGGATTGGTGCTTGCGCTGCCAAACCTGTTCTACTCTCGCGTGGAACAGTCGAACGATGCCATTGCCGCGATCGAGGCGGGCATTGACACACCGGAAAACCAAGAGATCGCGGCCCAGTGGCCGTCCTTTCTGCCGTCGGGCTTGATCAATCTGGGTCTCGACCTGCGGGGCGGGGCGCACTTGCTGGCCGAGGTCAAGGTCGAGGACGTCTACGCGCAGCGGATGGAGGCCCTGTGGCCCGAAGTCCGCGACGCTCTGCGCGACGAGCGGGCCACTGTTGGCACCATTCGTCTGCAAGAGAGCGAGCCGGGCATTCTGCGGGTGCGCATCAGCCAGCCTGACGGAATGGCCACCGTGATCCAGACCGTCGAAGGTCTGGCTCGTCCGGTCACTAGCCTGACCGGCGCTGGTGCGACCGATCTGGCCGTCAGCTCTGACGGCGCCGATGTGGTGGTTCAACTGTCCGACGCTGAAAAGCAGGCGACAGACCAGCGCACTCTGAGCCAAGCGTTGGAGATCATTCGCCGCCGGATTGACGAGGTTGGCACACGCGAGCCGACTATTCTGCGCCAAGGTACCGACCGCATCTTGATTCAGGTGCCCGGTATCGGCAGTGCGGACGAAGTCAAAGAGATCATCGGCACCACCGCGCAGTTGACCTTCCAGCCTGTGATCAGCCGCACCACCAATGCAGAGACCAGCCCCGGCGTGGGCAACGAACTCTTGCCTGCGGTGGACGAGCCCGGCCTGTTCTACGTGCTGGAGCAAGCGCCTGTCGTGACTGGCGAGCAGCTGACCGACGCGCAGCCTAGCTTTGACCAGAATGGCCGTCCTGCGGTGAACTTCCGCTTTAACCCCCAAGGGGCGCGCAAGTTCGGCGACTACACTGCGGCCAACATCGGCAGCCCCTTTGCCATCGTTCTTGATGGCGAGGTGATCAGCGCCCCCACCATCCAGAGCCACATTCCGGGCGGTAGCGGCATCATCACCGGCAACTTCACCATCGAAGAAAGCACCAATCTCGCGGTTCTGTTGCGGGCAGGGGCTTTGCCTGCTGGGATGGACTTCCTTGAGGAACGGACCATCGGGCCGGAACTGGGGCAGGACAGCATCGATGCAGGTAAACTGGCCTGTATGGTCGCGGGTATCGCCGTTCTGGTGTTCATGTTCGCCAGCTATGGCCTGTTCGGGATTTTCGCCAACATCGCATTGATCATCAACGTGGCCATGGTGTTCGGCGTTCTGTCGATGCTGGGGGCGACCCTGACATTGCCGGGCATCGCGGGCATCGTTTTGACAATCGGTATGGCAGTGGACGCCAACGTGCTGATTTTCGAACGTATCCGCGAAGAGTTGAAAACCGCCAAGGGTCCGGCGCGCGCAATCTCCTTGGGCTATGAAAAGGCCCTGAGCGCGATTGTCGACGCCAACATCACCACCTTGATAACAGCGGTGATCCTGTTTGCAGCTGGCTCTGGTCCTGTGCGCGGCTTTGCCGTCACGCTGGGTCTGGGCATCATCACATCGGTCTTTACCGCCATCTACGTGACCCGCCTTCTGGTCGTCATGTGGTTCGAGCGGAAGCGGCCGAGAACCATCGAGGTCTGATATGCGTCTGAAACTCGTACCACAGGAAACAAAGTGGGACTTCTTTGGTCGCGGCAAGCTGTGGCTTGGGATTTCGATCTTGATGATCTTTGTCGCGCTGGCCAGCTTCTTGCTGCAGGGCCTGAACTACGGCATCGACTTCCGTGGTGGTACCACCATCCGGACCGAGAGCGCGCAGCCGGTTGATGTGGGGGCCTATCGGGACGCCCTGTCGCCGCTGGAACTGGGGGACATCACCATCACAGAGGTGTTTGATCCCAGCTTCGAGGCCGACCAGCATGTCGCGATGATTCGCATTCAGGCGCAGGACGACACCGAATCCGTCAGCGCCGCGATGATCGCCGATGTCGAAGCGGCAATGACCACAGTTGCGCCCGATGTGAAGTTCCTGTCCGTCGAGAGCGTTGGCCCCAAAGTCTCTGGCGAGCTGATCCAGACGGCGGTACTGGCTGTGATCGCTGCGATTGGGACTGTGCTTGTGTACATCTGGCTGCGGTTCGAATGGCAGTTTGCCTTGGGCGCCGTGGTTGCGCTGGTGCACGACGTGGTTCTGACAATCGGCATCTTCTCGGAGCTACAGATCCGCTTTGACCTTGCGATCATCGCGGCGCTCCTGACCATCGTTGGGTATTCGCTGAACGATACTGTGGTTGTCTTTGACCGCGTCCGCGAGAACCTGCGCAAGTACAAGAAGATGAGCCTGAAGGACCTGCTCAACCTGTCGATCAACGAGACCTTGAGCCGGACGTTTATGACCTCGTTCACCACGCTTGTGGCGCTGATTGCGCTGCTGGTTCTGGGGGGCGACGTGATCCGCGGGTTTGTCTTTGCGATGACCTGGGGGATCGTGGTCGGTACTTACAGTTCGATCTTTGTCGCCTCGACCATCCTGCTGGTCTTGGGGGTCAAGCGAGATTGGACCAAGGACAAGGGCAGTCAGGAAGGCAACCAGTTTGCCAATATCGACGCCTAAGTGCACAATGCGAGGCGCGGGTCACTCCCGCGCCTTTTTCTTTGGACGAGCGGAGAGTTTCCAATGCGCATGAACGAAGTGTCCTTTACCGACGCGATGCCCGTTGACGGGTACGGTCCTGGATTTTTCCGTGTCGGCGGTCAGGTGGTCGAAGGCGCTGTGCTGCTGTCCGATACAGGCATTGCGCCGTGGGGCGGGTATGCGGATGCCGAAAGCCTGATGGCGCTGGTGGGCGACGTGGATGTGCTGTTCATCGGCACGGGCGCGGATGTCGCACATATTCCAGCGTATCTGCGGTCTCGGCTGGAAGAAGCAGGGCTTGGGGTCGAATCGATGACATCCCCTGCGGCGTGCCGGACCTATAACGTCCTGCTGAGCGAAGGGCGCCGGATTGCGGCGGCGCTGCTGCCTGTTTGAGGGCAGGGCCTTTGGCGGGCGCTGGTGCCGTGAGTATTTTTGGCAAAAAGAAGCATGACTTTCGCGTTTTAAACGGGCACGGGCTCGGGCTGCGGCGGAATGCGCATAAGGTTGCGCTTTTCCTGAATGCGGCGCTGGGGTAGGTCTGTGGCGATGGACCTGATTGTTTCTGATCTGACAGTTGCGCGCGGCGGTGTGCCGGTGCTGGAGGGGGTGAGCTTTGTGCTGACCTCTGGAGCGGCATTGGTGCTGCGCGGGCCGAATGGGGCGGGGAAAACCACGCTGCTGCGAACGGTTGCAGGATTGCAGCCACCCATGGCGGGGACGGTTGTTGGGGCCGAGGACCGGATTGCTTATGCGGCCCATGCGGACGGGATCAAGCAGGTTCTGACCGTGGCCGAGAACCTATCGCTATGGGCGGATGTGTTCGGGCAGTCGGAGATCGAACCTGCGCTAGAGGCGTTCAACCTGAGGGATTTGCGGGATCGCGCGGCCGGGAGCCTGTCAGCAGGGCAGAAGCGCCGGCTGGGGCTGGCGCGGTTGATGGTCACGGGACGACCAGTCTGGGTTCTGGACGAGCCGACGGTGTCGCTCGATGTGGCATCGGTTGCGCTCTTCGCAGATGCTGTTCGGGTGCATCTTGCGGCTGGGGGCAGTGCGCTGATGGCGACCCATATCGATCTGGGGCTTGAGACCGAGGTGCTGGACGTGACGCCGCACAAGGCCGTCTTGAGCACTGCGATCGAAGATTTTGACGAGGCCTTTCTGTGATTGCACTGTTGGTACGGGATCTTCGCCTTGCGGTGCGGGCAGGGGGCGGCTTTGGGCTGGGCCTGGCGTTCTTTTTGATCGTGGTCGTGCTGGTGCCCTTTGGCGTTGGACCCGAAAGTGGGCTGCTGTCTAAGATCGCGCCGGGCGTGCTGTGGATCGGGGCCTTGCTGGCCTGCCTGCTGTCTTTGGACCGGATTTTCGCGCTGGATTGGGAGGACGGATCGCTGGATTTGCTGGCGACCGCGCCTGTGCCGCTCGAAGGGATCGTGTCGATGAAGGCGCTGGCCCATTGGCTGACCACGGGCTTGCCGCTGGTGCTGGCCGCGCCTGCGCTCGGGGTGCTCTTGAGTTTGCCCCAAGGGGGCTATGTGTGGCTGGTTGCATCTCTGGCTGTGGGAACCCCTGCGCTGAGCGTTATCGGGACTTTTGGCGCGGCGCTGACCGTGGGAATCAAGCGGGGCGGCTTGCTGTTGTCGCTGTTGGTGCTGCCGCTGTATGTGCCGACGCTGATTTTCGGCGCAGAGGTGGCGCGCCGCGGGGCCGAAGGGTTCGAGGTCATGACGCCACTCCTGATGCTTGGGGGGATCACCTTTGGCACCCTCGCGCTTTTGCCATTTGCCAGCGCTGCCGTTTTGCGCATTAACCTGAGATAAGCCCGTCCGGGCCACTGATCTGGAAAGGGAGCTTTCATGTCGATCTGGCAATACGCCAACCCGAAGAAATTCATGGATACCACGGGGCCTCTGCTGCCGTGGATTGGTGGCGCGTCTCTGCTCTGCATTGTGACGGGGCTGGTCTGGGGCTTCTTCTTTACCCCGGACGATTACCGTCAGGGCTCGACCGTCAAGATCATTTACCTGCATGTGCCGTCGGCGCTGATGGCGATCAATGCGTGGTTCATGATGCTTGTGGCCAGTCTGATCTGGCTGATCCGTCGCCACCACGTGAGCGCGCTGGCGGCCAAGGCTGCAGCGCCTGTGGGCGCGACGATGACCGTGATAGCCCTACTGACCGGCGCAATCTGGGGCCAGCCGATGTGGGGGACATGGTGGGCGTGGGATCCGCGCCTGACCTCGTTCCTTGTGCTGTTCCTGTTCTATCTGGGCTACATGGCACTGTGGGCAGCGATCGAGAATGACGACACCGCCGCCGACCTGACCAGCATTCTGTGCCTTGTGGGGTCGGTCTTTGCGGTGCTGTCGCGCTATGCGGTGAACTTCTGGAACCAAGGGCTGCATCAGGGCGCGTCCCTTAGCTTGGATAAAGAGGAGAACGTGGCGGACGTGTTCTACCATCCGCTGCTTGTGTCGATTGCGGGCTTTGTCCTGCTGTTCATCTTCCTCGTGTTCCTAGGCACCCACACTGAAATCCGGGCGCGCCGGATGCGCGCGTTGCTGGCACGGGAGAGAATGGTTTGATGCCTGATCTTGGGAAATATGCGGACGCGGTTCTGTCGTCCTATGCGCTGTCTTTGCTGCTGTTGTTCGCTCTGGTTGGATGGGCCGTGATGCGGTCGCGCAAGACCCGCGCGGCGCTGGCAGAGGTGGAAGAGAGGATCAAAGGCCGTGGCTAAGTTGTCTCCTTTAATGATTTTGCCGCCCGTGATTTTCGGGGGTCTGGCAGCCATGTTCTATGTGGGCATGATGCGCGAAGATCCCGAGAGCCTGCCCAGTGCGCAGATCGGGCGCGAGGTGCCGGTGGTCTCGGTGACGCCGCTTGGCGGGGATCTGCCCTTTACCATCGAAGATCTGAAGGATGGCGAGGTGAAGCTGGTGAACTTCTGGGCCAGTTGGTGCGCGCCGTGTCGGGTCGAGCATCCAATGCTGACGGACTTGGCTGAGGAAGGAATCCCGATCTACGGCGTGAACTACAAGGACAAGCCAGAAGCGGCGATGAAGTTTTTGGCCGAGCTTGGCAATCCTTATTCCGCGATTGGGGCGGATGAGTCGGGCCGGATGGCGTTGGAGTGGGGCGTTTATGGTGTGCCCGAAACTTATTTGATCAACGGCGATGGCCAGATTGTCACGCGGATCGCGGGCCCGCTCTTGGAGCGGAACGTGGCAGACACCCTGCGTCCCGCCATCGAAGCGGCCCAATAACATTGTCAAAAGGAGCGCGCCTCTGGGTGAGGCGCGCGCTCTATCTGTTTGGAATTGCTGCGCAATCCGGTTCTAGCTGGTCATGCTGTTCTGAATGACCACGCCTTTCCACCCAAGGCCGGGGTAGGTTTCAAAACCCGGCGTGTCGTGGAAGCCTATGATCTGGTGATTTTCCACGTAGTAGCCTGCGGTTTGCGCTGGGTTCCGGCGTAGGGGGAAGGTTTCCAGCAAGATGCCCTCTTCGTCCGAAGACGCGATCACGCGGTTGTTGCGGTCAAGGATCATCACCCGCACACCCGCATCAATCATGCGCTGGTCCAGTCGGACCCCTTGCACGACGGAGCGCGCTTGGCTGGCCCAGTCAAAACACGTCGCCATGATCCCGATAGGTTTGCCATGGGCGTCTCCGTTCTCTCGGATCAGAGTGGCGTAGGTCAGAGTCTGCTGCCCTTTGAGCAGGCGTGAGACAACCACTTCGTCCGCTACGTAGTCGTCGCCCGTGGCCAGTCGCAGGCTGTTCGCGAACCACGGCATATCACGGACCGAGGCACCAGTGACGTTATAACTGTCGGGTCGTCCATTGGCCACGATGCGCCCGTCCAGATCGCAAACCCAGATATCGAGGTAGATGTTGTAGGCGTCCAGAATGACCCCGAGCCGCTTGCTGGCGTGGGCGGCGCGCTCTGGCGTCGGGTTGGTCAGACAGTCGACAAAGCTGCTGTCAGTGGCCCACCAACGCACGTCACAAGTCCGTTCGTAGAGGTTGCGGTCAAAGACGTCGATGGCGTTGTAGGCCAGATCGACCACACGCTCGCCCGTGGCAGAGCGCTCCATCTCGGCGACCAGATTGCGCAGAACGGACAGCTCTTTGCTGAGATTGTCCTCTAGGCCCTTGGCGATGCCGTTGATCTCTTCTCCGACCGCGCGCACCTCGTCCGCGACCACGGCAAAGCCGCGGCCATAGGGGCCGGCTTTGGCGCTCTCGATTTTGGCGTTTAGGGCCAGCATCGTCATCTGGCTGGTGATTTTCTGGATGGTGTAGGCGTTCTTTTCGGCGTTGCGGGCAAGGTCCAGCGTCTTTTGCGAGACTTCGTCCATCGAAACCTTTTGTGGCGCGGCAGCGAGGTGGGGGACCAGGTCGAGCGACGTCATCATGTTCATGGTGGGTGTCCTGCGTGAATGGTGTTACCCGCTCCAACGGTCGGTTTTGACGTCCTTTAGTGTGGGGTGCGAAATTAATCTCATTTCCAAATAGGTTTGCGCCGAATGCCTATTTTGCACGCAAAAAGGGCGCCCGAAGACGCCCTTTTCATCATGATATGTGTGGCCGATTAGGCTTGTTTGGCAAGGTTGCGCAGCACGTAATGCAGCACGCCGCCGTTCTCGACGTATTCCTTTTCAGGGGCCGTATCGATGCGGCACTTCAGGGTGATCGTTTTGGTCGAGCCGTCGCCATAGGTGATATAGCAGGGCACCTCGGCCAAGGGCTTCACGTCATCCAGACCTTCGATGCTGACGGTCTCGTCGCCTTTCAGCTCCAGCGTCTTGCGGGTGTCGCCGCCGGTGAACTCGAACGGGATAACGCCCATACCAACCAAGTTCGAACGGTGAATGCGTTCAAAGTTTTCCGCGACCACGGCTTTGACCCCAAGCAGCGCGGTACCCTTGGCAGCCCAGTCGCGCGAGGAACCCGCGCCGTATTGTTCACCGCCAAAGATCACCAGCGGGGTGCCTTGGTCCTGATAGGCCATGGAGGCCTCGTAGATCGTGGTCTGTTCGCCATCAGGGCCTTTGGTATACCCGCCCTCGACGCCGTCCAGCATCTCGTTCTTGATGCGGATGTTGGCAAAGGTGCCGCGCATCATGACCTCGTGGTTGCCGCGGCGCGAGCCATAGCTGTTGAACTCGCGGACGGGCACCTGATGATCCAGAAGATATTTGCCCGCAGGCGTGGTGTCTTTGAACGAACCGGCGGGCGAGATGTGATCGGTGGTCACCATATCGCCAAGGATCGCCAGAACGCGTGCGCCCTCGATGTTGGTGATCGAGCCCTTCTCAGGCGACATGCCTTGGAAGTAGGGCGGGTTTTGGATGTAGGTCGAGCTTGCGGGCCAGTCGTAGGTTTCGCCCCCCGACACTTCGACACCCTGCCACTTCTCGTCGCCCTTGAAGACGTCCGCATATTTCGACTGGAAGCTTTCGCGGGTCACGGTCTTTTCGACCAGTTCCGCGATTTCTGCGTTCGAGGGCCAGATGTCCTTGAGGTAGACATCGTTGCCATCCTTGTCGGTGCCGATCACGTCAGTCGCAATGTTAACGTTCATGTCACCAACCAGCGCATAGGCCACCACCAGCGGCGGGGAGGCCAGATAGTTCGCGCGGACGTCAGGCGAAATGCGGCCTTCGAAGTTGCGGTTGCCCGACAGGACCGAGGTTGCGATCAGGTCGTAATCGTTGATCGCCTTGGAGATCGGCGCGTCCAGCGGACCCGAGTTGCCGATACAGGTGGTGCAGCCATAGCCCACAAGGTTAAACCCGATGGCATCCAGATCCTCTTGCAGACCGGCGGCCTCCAGATATTCGGATACAACTTGCGAACCCGGTGCCAGAGACGTTTTGACCCAAGGTTTGCGGTTCAGGCCCAGTTCGCGGGCTTTGCGGGCCACCAGACCAGCGCCGATCATCACGTACGGGTTCGAAGTGTTGGTACAGGACGTGATCGATGCGATCACGATCGAACCGTCGTGCAGCTGATAAGCGCCGTCGTCGGTCTTGTACCAACCCTTTTTGTGATGGCCTTCGTCACCGGGGATGTCGTGGGGCTCGGGCGCGCCGCCTTCACCTTCCCAGCGCACTTCTTCCTTGCCGCTGGCGTCTTTGCCTTCGCGGATGCCTTGTACGAACTTGCCGAATTCGGTGCCAGCTTGGGTCAGGGCGATGTAGTCCTGCGGGCGCTTGGGGCCCGAAATTGCGGGCACGATCGTGCCCATGTCCAGCTCGAGGGTCGAGGTATAGACAGGCGCGTAGTCTGCATCACGCCAGAAGCCGTTCTCCTTGGCGTAGGCTTCGACCAGTGCGATCCGATCCTTGTCGCGGCCCGTCTGCTCCATGTAGCGCAGGGTTTCCGCGTCGATGGGGAAGAAGCCGCAGGTTGCGCCGTATTCAGGCGCCATGTTTGCGATGGTTGCGCGCTGCGCCAGCGGCAGGTTGTCCAGACCTTCGCCGTAGAATTCAACGAATTTGCTGACCACGCCGTGTTCGCGCAGCATTTCGACGACCTTGAGAACAAGGTCGGTGCCGGTGGTGCCTTCGACCATCTCGCCGGTCAGTTTGAAGCCCACAACCTCGGGGATCAGCATCGAGATCGGCTGACCCAGCATGGCGGCCTCGGCCTCGATCCCGCCGACACCCCAACCCAGAACGGCCGCGCCGTTGACCATGGTGGTGTGGCTGTCAGTGCCGACCAGAGTGTCGGGATAGGCCACAGTCTCGCCGTTCTGGTCCACATCGGTCCAGACGGTCTGCGCAAGATATTCGAGGTTCACCTGGTGACAAATACCCGTTCCCGGAGGGACCACGCGGAAATTTTCAAATGCGGTCTGACCCCATTTCAGGAACTGATAGCGTTCGAGGTTCCGTTCGTATTCGCGGTCCACATTCATCTGGAACGCGCGCGGGTTGCCGAATTCGTCGATCATGACCGAGTGGTCGATGACCAGATCCACGGGGTTCAGGGGGTTAATCTTTTGCGCATCACCGCCGAGCGCTTTGATCCCGTCGCGCATCGCGGCCAAGTCCACAACCGCAGGGACACCGGTGAAATCCTGCATCAATACGCGGGCAGGGCGGTAGGCAATCTCTCGGGGGTTCTTGCCGCCTGCGGTGGCCCATTCGCCAAATGCCTTAATGTCGTCGGTCGAGACGGAAAAGCCGTCATCCTCGTAGCGCAGCAGGTTTTCGAGAACCACTTTCAGCGATGCGGGGAGCTTGGAAAAATCGCCAAGACCGGCATCAGTCGCGGCTTGAATGGAATAGTATGAAACGGTCTGGTCGCCGACCGACAAGCTGCGGCGTGCTTTGACGCTGTCTGTTCCGACTGTAATGGGCATGGAGTTTGGCCTCCCTTTCGAAAAAATAGGGTATCGCTAGCGGTAATGTGGTTGGCCAGCGCCGCCGGATCAAGACTTCTCCGCCGCACGGATCAACGCACCTCGTAGCAATAACCCTTTCACGATGCTGTCAGTTCCCAGACACATCGCATTTCGTTGATTGGTCTTCGCAAAAGTTTTTGCTTACATCAAAGCCAACGAAAAAATCGGTGTGGAGTAAGGATGAGACGACTTTTGTCAGCTTTGGTATTTGCCGGGATGGGAACGATGGCGGCGGCGCAGTCGGCCAGTTCGCCTGTCGTTGTCGAGCTTTACACCTCTCAAGGCTGTTCGTCGTGTCCTTCGGCCGATCGTCTCCTCGAAAAGCTCGCGGGCCGCGAGGACGTGCTGCCCTTGTCGCTTCATGTGGACTACTGGGACTATATCGGGTGGAAGGATACTTTCGCCAATCCAGCCTTTACGGACCGCCAGAAAGTCTATGCCCGTAACATGGGCGAGCGGATGATCTACACCCCCCAGATGATCATAAATGGTGGCGCTCATGTGGTCGGCAATCGGCCTATGGATGTGGCAGACGCACTGACCGACGCGAAGTCGCGGTCGGGCGCGGGGGCCGTGAGCGCGTCGCTACAGGGGACCAGATTGACCCTGAGTGCCAAGGCTTTGTCGCCGGATGGGTCGCCCTATTTGGTCCAGTTCGTGACATACCTGCCCGAAGAGACCGTGCGCATTGGCCGTGGCGAAAATGCTGGCAAGGAAGTGACCTACGTCAACGTAGTGAGCGGCTGGCAGCACGTGGGCGATTGGGATGGGCAGGGCACCTTCTCGGCCGATGTCCAGACAACACCCGAACAGGATGAACACGCGGTCATCTTGCAAAAGCGTAATCAGGGGGCTGTCGTCGCCGCCGCGCGCTTGCGCTGACGTTTGGGCTTCCAGCGCTTGTGGATCCAAAACCACTGCTCTGGATGACGGGTGATCCGGTCCTCGAGGGCGCGGGTCATGGCGCGGGTCTGCTCAATCGGATCGTCGTTTTCTAGCGGCGCGTCAAACTCGGCAGTAAAGCTCAGGCCATCAGCGGACCGCACCCCAAAAAACGGCACAAGAAGAGCGCCCGTTTTGCGCGCGATCTCTGCGGCAGACGTCAATGTCGGTGCTGGTTTGCCCATAAAATCAATAGCAACGCCGCCGCTGTCGTAGATGTCAAAGAGCAGGACCGCCATGCCGCCCTGCTTGAGATGTTTCACCAATCCCATCGTTCCGCGCCGCCCTTGTTCAAAGACGGGGCCGCTCAGATCATGCATGTTTTGCGCATAGTGCTGGTTGAAATAGGGATTTGCGATGGGACGATAGAGGCCGCCGATCTGATAGCCCTGGCGCACCAAAGCGGCGCGGGGGGCCTCGAAATTCCCGAAATGGCCAGTGACAAATAGCACGGGACGTCCCTCTTGGCGGGCGGCCTCGATGGCCGCCAGGCCTGCACCGGACAACGCAGTGCGATCTGCGCGGGCAAGCAGATCTTTGACAGAATAGTTCTCGATGAAAACGCGGCCAAAGTTGTCACAGACTCCGTCTGCAATCTCTGCCTTACGGTCGTCTGGCATGTCCGGCCAAATATAGGACAGGTGTTCCAGCGCCCGCTTCCGGTAGCCTACGCGGGGCGCGATGACCTTGCGCACGAGCCATCCCATAATGGCAACACGCCGTTCGTATGGCAGAGCCAGCGCGGTTCGGATGATCCCGCGCAGGGCACGATCCTCGGCCCAGTCTCCCCATGTGCCGGTCGGCGTTTCAGTGGAATATTGCTTGCTCATGCTTCGGGATGCCGCGTCTTGTTTCCGCCACAGACATAAAGTCGTGGCGACCCAATCACAAGCGCGGTGGCAGAGACTTCGTCACCAGCGATCCGGAAAGTGAGAGGACAACGTTCGAGGCGCTATCGCCATCAGACGCTAATCTAAGGATGATCCGCTAACCTTTGGAAAGTCTTTTGTTTTTGTCACTCGTCTCGCACGTCAGGGATCGGCAGAAGTTCGAGCCCGTCATCGGCCTGCATCCGCCGTATGACTTTGACGACGCGTGCCATGGCCCCTTCTGTTGTTTCCTCGTCGGGCGTTGTCCGCTCTCTGGCTTGGTTGCGCAGCTGGTCCGAGAGGCGCTTTGACATGTTGGAAAGCATGAATTCCCAGGCTTTGACATCACCTTCGGCGGTGGCGCCTGCAATAATGATGCTCATGTCTTCTTCGCCGATGGTCCGAACGACGGCCGGTGCATCTATCGGCTTCAGACGATAGCGCAGATCGGCAAAGGTCAGGATAACACCACGGAGGGCACGCGCAAAATCGGCGTCATCTTCTTCGATCCCGGTGAGGACGCTGTCGCGCGTATTTGCTGTCGAAACATCCAGAATTTCCCCCAAACGTTTGGCTGGCGGTTTTTCAAACTCTCGGGGTGGGGCCGTGTCGATCTGGGTCGCCAGCGAAACGCCAATCCGGTAGACCGCTTCGGGTGTCACCTGTTCGGTACGGGACATGGCAAAGGCCACCCGCCGCGCCTGTTCCCCCGGCATACGGGCCAAAAGTCCGGCCGCCTTGTCCGTAGGAAGTTTGGACAAAAGCACTGCAGAGACCTCCAGACTTTCGCGTTCAAAAAAGCCGAGCAGAACATCGGGATCAAGCGCCGCCAATCTGGCCCAAGCATCGCCCTTTTGCCGCACACCCGCTTCACGTCGCAAGCGCGCTGCGGTCTCGGGGCTGAGTTTGCCGTCCAACGCTTCGAGCGCGCCAGCCAGTCCATCCGGAAATGCCAGCCCGATCTGCTCGAGTTCTTCCGCAAATTCGCCAAGTACCTCGGCCAAGGTATCGCGGTCAATGTAGCGCAGCTGCCCCATGGCTTGGGTCAGATCCTGCTGCAAATCCTCTGGAAGGTCTGTCAGGGGTATCTCTGCCCCTTCGGACAGAAGAAAGCGCACGATGATCGCTGCCTTGTGCCGTCTGCGAAGAGGCGGCGTGGCGGGGCGTTGCACGGGAGTAATGCGGGCAAGGGGCTGGGTGTTCATGGGGTCCTCTGGCGTCAGAGGCACCCTAGACTCGCAGAAATGAAGAAAGCTTTACCCGTAGCTGACCCAAATTAAGCGCGCGGGTGGTTCGCTGGCACCGCATAGTTTGTGGGGATGCGGATCGGAGGGATCAAAGCCGAGAGAGTGCGACGCGCCATATGGCTGACACCGCGCTGGCCATCCAGACGCAACACAGGCAGTCCCATGTCATGCAACCAACGATTATGGCTTGTTAGGCTGCGTCCCTGAAAGTGGGGGTCGTCATACCGGCTGGCCCATCCCATGAAGCATTCGTGCACCAGATACATGTCCCCGGTTTCTGAAATTCGGTCACCGTACCTGTGGGCTTCGCGGCTGCGAAGGCGCTGCATCCGAAGGTCGTGCGGGGTGTAGATAAAGATGATGAGATCGGCATCTTCGACCAGTTCTTCACCCCAGCCCATCAGGGATCCGGCTACAATCCAACCGTCGCGGGGCTGGTCCTTGTGCATCATATCCAAGCGTTCGGGGACGGTTCTTTTCTGGGTGTAGGGGACCTCGGTCGGTTCCCAGTAGTAGTCATCCGTATCAAGAAGCGGAAGGTTCAGAACACTGGATAAACGCTCACCAAGAGTGGAAACACCTGATCCGGACGCGCCGGTGATATGAATTCTATAGCCCATGCCGGTCAGCTCCAGCTGCGATCCAACCAGAAACAATCGGCCGAAATCGTCACAAAAGGTTATAAGTTCCTATACAAAAGGATAACGCTGTCGCTCGCGTCACAGCAAGGACGTTTTTGCGCATGCAGAAAGTTTTAATTGACCAGTCATTAAAAAATCCGCCGCAGACAGGCTGCGACGGATCAGAATTTTCAGCGATGTAAAAGGCTTAGCTTTCGCCGAATACGCGGTTGAAAATGGTGTCCACGTGCTTGGTGTGGTAGTCCATGTCGAACTTGGCGTTGATGCCGTCTTCACCCAGCGCGGCGACAACCTCGGCGTCGGCCAGCAGCAGCTCGCGGAAATCGACGCGGTCTTCCCATACTTTCAGGGCGTTGCGCTGCACCATGGAATACGCGTCTTCGCGCGATACGCCAGCTTGGGTCAGGGCCAGCAGAACGCGCTGGGACATGACCAGACCGGGGAACTTGTTCATGTTGTCCAGCATGTTCTGGGGGAACACGAGCATCTTGTCGATCACGCCGGTCAGACGGGCAATCGCGAAGTCCAGAGTGATGGTCGCATCGGGGCCAATCGCGCGCTCGACCGAGCTGTGCGAAATGTCACGCTCGTGCCACAGGGCAACGTTTTCCATCGCGGGGATGACCGACATACGGACCAGACGGGCCAGACCTGTCAGGTTCTCGGTCAGAACGGGGTTCTTTTTGTGGGGCATCGCCGACGAGCCCTTCTGGCCCATCGAGAAGAACTCCGCGCCTTCGAGCACTTCGGTGCGCTGCATGTGGCGGATTTCGATCGCGACGTTCTCGATCGAGGACGCGATCACACCCAGCACGGCAAAGAACATGGCGTGGCGGTCGCGGGGGATGACCTGCGTGCTGATGGGCTCGGGCTTCAGGCCCAGCTTTTCACAGACGTGCTCTTCGACGCGGGGGTCGATGTTGGCAAAGGTGCCAACCGCGCCCGAGATCGCGCCGGTTGCGATTTCTTCGCGGGCGGACTTCAGACGGTCAAGGTTGCGGTCCATTTCTGCGTAGAAGCGGGCAAAGGTCAGACCCATGGTGGTGGGCTCTGCGTGGATGCCGTGGCTGCGGCCGACGCGCACGGTGTTCTTGTGCTCCAGCGCGCGCTTTTTCAGGGCGGCCAGCAGGCCTTCCATGTCTTTGATCAGGATGTCGCTTGCGCGGACCAGCTGCACGTTCAGACAGGTGTCCAGAACGTCGGACGAGGTCATGCCCTGGTGAACAAAGCGGGCCTCTTCGGAGCCAACGTGTTCAGCAAGGTGGGTCAGGAACGCGATGACGTCGTGCTTGGTGACGGCTTCGATCTCGTCGATGCGGGCCACGTCGAACTCGACATCCTTGGCTTTCCAGACGGCGTCGGCGTTTTCCTGCGGGATCACACCCAGAGCGGCCTGTGCGTCACAGGCGTGCGCCTCGATCTCGTACCAGATTTTGAACTTGGTGGCGGGTTCCCAGATCTGGGTCATCTCGGGGCGGGAATAGCGGGGGATCATCGGCAGGCCCTTTGCTTTGTCGTTGACAGTTGCGCGCGTCATAGACGGATGCGCGCAAATGAACAAGATAGCCTGCGTTTCCCGCTATTTTTCCAACAGATGCGTTTCCACCACCGAGGTCTGTTTCAAGGTGTCATGCACGGGGCATTTGTCCGCGATTTGCAGCAGGCGTTCGCGCTGGTCGTCAGTCAGATCGCCCAAGAGGGTGATCTCGCGGATAAAGCGGTCCACGCCCTTGTGCGGCATGGTCGGCATCGAGGCATCCTGTGCGTGCACCTTGTCGTGGCGAACATCGACGCGGATGTGCCGCAGGGGCCAGTTCTTGCGCCGTGCGTACATGCGGATGGTCATCGAGGTGCATGCCCCCAGACCGGCAGACAGGAAACCATAGGGCGACATGCCTTGGTCCGTGCCGCCATAAGCCTCTGGCTCGTCGGCCAGAACATGGTGGCGGGGGCCGGCCTGCACATCATTTAGGAAGCCGCTGGGATCGGCCTCGGACACGCGAATGATTCCTTCGGGGGCGCCAATCGGCGGCGCAGGTGGACGCAGGTCCAAGTACCTTTCGGCCCAAGCGGTGATCATGCCCGCCGCATACTCTGCGTCACGCGGGTCGGTCAGTAGGTGGTCTGCGGTGTCGAGAGTCACGTAGCTCTTGGGGTGGCGGGCGTATTTGAAAATCTCGGTCGCGTTGGACAGGGAGACCACTTCGTCGAGGGGCGCGTGCAGGACCAGCAGGGCTTTGTCCAAGTCGCTGATCTTGTCCTTCAGCGTGGTGGATTCCACGTCGCGCACGAAATCTGCGCCGATACGAATCGCGTGATCACCGATGAGAACCTCGGCCTCGCCGTTTTCGCGGATTTCGGGCAGCGCGTCCTCGAACTGGCGCGTCACGGACAGAGGGCTGGCAGGCGCTCCGATTGTGGCAATCGCGCGAATGTGGGGCAGGCGGTGGGCGGCGGCCAGAACGGCGGTGCCCCCCAGAGAATGACCGACCAAGAGGCTGGGGGTCATGCCCCGCTCTGCCATGTATTCGTTGGCTGCGACCAGATCATCGACGTTGCTGGAAAAGGTAGTCTCTTCGAAGGCGCCTTCGGACTGGCCTACGCCAGAGAAATCAAACCGCAGGACGGCGATCCCCGCAGCGGCCAAACGGCGCGAGATGCGCGTGGCGGCAAGGCTGTCCTTGGTACAGGTAAAGCAGTGGGCAAACACGGCTGTGGCCAGCACGGGTCCGCCCGGTTGCTCCAGTCGCGCGGCCAAGGTGTGTCCCCCGGGTCCGGCGAAGGTGACGCGTTCGGTAGGCATTCATTTTCCCCAGATGTTTCCCTGTAGCTGTGTCAATTTAGGGCAATGGGCAAGGGGAATGACACAAGACTATCGCAAGGGTGATCAAACGGCACCAAAACGGATGAATGGAGTGGCAAGCTACGCTAGCGTCCGAGGAATGAGCACAGAGATTTTACACAGCGCGATTCCCTATGACATTCGCAAGGGCCTGCCCGGCATCCAGCCCGTGCCAGAGAATGATTGGCTCTGGGTCGATGAATGCTATGGGGCGCAGATAGCCTACCGTGACCATTTGATCGCCGAGCGTCTTGGCGATGTGCATTATCTAGAAGAAGGTGCGCTGGAGGCGGGCCGAGAATTTCTGTTAACTTTGCTGAGTAAGCTTCAGTCTTTTCAGGATTTTGTGGTTTCGGATGCGCATGTTGTCCGGCCCGACGGTGTGCAGGTTCCGATGGATTGGGACCAACCTTTGGTGACCGCAGGCCGGCTTGGTCAGGCCGACTACTGCATCCTGCAAAAGCCAGAAGGTGCGTCAGAGCATTGTCTGACCGGCGCCATCCTGTGCTTTCCGTCCAGCTGGACCCTTTCGGAAAAGGCGGGTCGGCCCCTGATGGCGATCCATGTGCCGATCCCTGAGTATGACGAGAATATCGGTAAGCGGGTGCAGCGTCTGTTCGATGGCGTGCAGCCGGGGCGCCCAATCTGGCGGGCCAATGAACTCTGGCACGGCTACGCCAATTTGCACCAACCCAAGTCAGAGAAGGACCCGCGCCGGTCCTACGGACCCGACGCGCCGTTCTTTCGCTCTGAGCGTCAGGTGATCATGCGACTGCCGGAAACGCGAGCCGTGGTGTTTTCGATCCACACCTTTGTGACCCGCAATCCGAACGCCGCTAGCGCATAATCTCTGCGCCCATGATCGCGATGGCCTGTTGGTATACAGTGGCCGCGTTCCATTCCTTGATCACCGCAAAGTTGGGCTGACCCTGCTGGAAGCCCGCGCCGCGCCGCCAGCCCTTGGAAGCAAGGAAATTCGCGGTCGAGGCCAGAGCGTCTGACTGGTTGTAGAAGTCCACACGCCCGTTGCGGTCAATGTCCACGCCATAGCGCAGCGCATTGCCGGGCAGGAACTGTGTGTGCCCCAGTTCGCCGTGTTTGGCGCCCTTGGTCGCTGGGGTGATCGATCCCATGTCCACCAGTTGCAAGGCCCCGATAGCGTGGGGAATGAAGAAGTCGCTGCGGCGGCAGTCAAAGGCCAGCGTTGTGATCGCCGAGACGACCGGCGTGTCACCCATGAACCCGCCAAACGCAGTCTCCATCCCATGGATCGCGATGATCACACCTGCGGGGACGCCGTAGATCTCTTCCAGAGCGCCATAGAACTTCGCATCGCGCGCCAAACGTTTCCGCCCCTGCGCGATGATCGTGGCGCTGCCGCGCACCTGCATGAACTTCTCTAGGCTGTATTTGAAGCTCTTTTGATTTCGGTCTGCGGCGATGGTTCCGTTCGAGTACCGCGCCGACGCCAGAGCCTGCAACCCGCGTTGGCCGACACCGGCCCGCTGCGCTGTTTGGGCAAAGGATGCCTTCCACTGATCAAAACCCGAAGAGGTGTTACCGCAGGCCGCCGCTGCGGCAGAGCCCGCCAGTATTCCCATCGCGGCCACAGCCGCAGAAATTGAAAATCGCATTATAAAACCTGTGTCTGTTAATCCCCGCCAAGGTAGACGGTTTCGCCCCGACCACCAAGTAAAGCCCCAGTCAGCAGGCATAGAAAAAGGGCGCCCGTTGCGGGGCGCCCTCGATGCCAAACCCAAGATGGGAATTAGCAGCTGTAGTACAGCTTGTATTCCATCGGGTGGGGAGTGTGCTCGTAGGCGTACACTTCTTCCATCTTGAGGTCGATGTAGCCTTCGATCTGATCTTTGGTGAACACGTCACCGGCCAGCAGGAAGTCCATGTCGGCGGCCAGTTCGTCCAGAGCTTCGCGCAGCGAGCCACAAACGGTGGGGATGCCGGCCAGTTCTTCTGCGGGCAGGTCGTACAGGTTCTTGTCCGACGCTTCGCCAGGATGGATCTTGTTGTTGATGCCGTCCAGGCCAGCCATCAGCAGAGCTGCAAAGCACAGGTAGGGGTTCGCCGCGGGATCGGGGAAACGTGCTTCGACGCGCTTCGCTTTGGGCGATTCGGTCCAAGGAATACGAACACAACCCGAGCGGTTGCGTGCCGAGTACGCGCGCAGAACGGGAGCTTCGAAACCGGGAACCAGACGCTTGTACGAGTTGGTTGCAGGGTTGGTGAAGGCGTTCAGAGCTTTCGCGTGCTTCAGGATACCACCGATGAAGTACAGCGCTTCGTCCGACAGGTCAGCGTATTTGTCGCCAGCGAACAGGGGCTTGCCGTCTTTCCAGATCGACATGTTCACGTGCATACCGGAACCGTTGTCGCCAGCCATGGGCTTGGGCATGAAGGTTGCGGTCTTGCCGTAGGCGTGCGCGACGTTGTGGATGATGTACTTGTACTTCTGCAGGTTATCGGCCTGCTCGGTCAGCGTTCCGAAGATCAGACCCAGCTCGTGCTGGCTGGTCGCAACTTCGTGGTGGTGCTTGTCCACCTTCATGCCGATCGCCTTCATGGTCGACAGCATTTCAGAACGGATGTCCTGGGCGTCGTCCACGGGGTTCACGGGGAAGTAGCCGCCTTTGTAGTCGGCGCGGTGCGACAGGTTGCCGGTCTCGAACTCTGCGTCGGTGTTCCAGGCTGCGGTTTCCGCATCGATCTGGTAGGACACTTTGTTCGGTGCAACCGAGTAGCGCACGTCGTCGAACAGGAAGAATTCAGATTCGGGGCCGAAGTACGACACGTCACCGATGCCCGAAGACTTCAGGTAGGCTTCTGCCTTCTGAGCGGTACCACGGGGGTCGCGGTCGTAAGCTTCGCCGGTGTCGGGCTCAACGATCGAGCAATGGATCGCGATGGTCTTCTCGGCATAGAAGGGGTCGATGTAGACCGACTCGGTGTCGGGCATCAGTTTCATGTCCGAAGCTTCGATCGACTTCCAGCCTGCGATCGACGAACCGTCGAACATGAAGCCTTCTTCCAGGAAATCCTCATCGACCAGATCCGCAACAACGGTCACGTGCTGCAGCTTGCCGCGCGGGTCGGTGAAGCGGATGTCGACATACTGGATGTCTTCATCTGCGATCAGCTTGAGAACTGCATCTTTGCTCATGTTCCCTGTTCCTCTCTAAAGTAGTGGATAGTTTTACAAGGCGGCTGATATTACAGCGCGTCCTGGTTCGTTTCGCCGGTCCGGATACGGATTGCGTGCTCAACGGGGCTGACGAAGATTTTGCCGTCACCGATTTTGTCGGTCTTGGCAGCATTGATGATCGCTTCGATGGCTGCATCCACCTGGTCGGCGGGCAGGACAACTTCGATCTTAACCTTGGGCAGGAAGTCCACGACGTATTCTGCACCGCGGTAGAGTTCTGTGTGGCCTTTTTGACGGCCAAAACCCTTTACCTCGATCACAGAGAGGCCCTGAACACCAACCTCTTGGAGAGCTTCTTTCACTTCGTCGAGCTTGAAGGGTTTGATGATCGCTTCGATTTTTTTCATAGCCGGCCTCCTCGTGTCGGGTTGCGTCACTTCAGATCATTTCTGTTTCCGCTCCACAATCGGATAGATTACTCTAGCCAAGTGCGCTGCCGCCGAATTTATAGGCGGGTATAAAAAATGTGCAAGCTGACTGTAATTTGTGCGCTTGGAAAACTGTTGGATCAATTGATGGGCGAAATACTCACCTCTGCACAAATGCGCGCCAAAGAAAAAAGGGCGATTCAGGCCGGACTGGTCAGCGGACTTGAACTCATGGAGCGGGCAGGGACTGCCGTGGTTGAGGTCACCATTTCCGCAATTGACGGCTTGGATAATTGCAACCAGACTGCCGTTGTACTCTGCGGACCCGGCAATAATGGGGGGGACGGCTTTGTCATCGCGCGTGTGCTTCAAGAGCGTGGATGGCGGGTCGAGGTCTTTTTCTGGGGCTCGGTAGATCGATTGCCGCAGGATGCGCGGACCATGCATGATCGGTGGGAGTCCATCGGAGAGATTCGTCCGATGTCTCTGGCCGAAGTCCAAAAGGGTAGTCGTCCAACTCTCTTGTTTGATGCGATGTTCGGAATCGGGATCAACCGGCCGATCCCTGTGGACTGCCGCCGTGCCTACGAGGCAATTTGCAAACGCCCCCCGGCGCAGGAAAGCGAGAGTGCCTTTTACCGAATTGCCGTGGATTGCCCTTCTGGCTTTGATGCAGATTCGGGTGTGTTCTTGGTGGCAGAGGGCGATAATCCGACACCAGAGCCGCAGGTGGATCTATGCGTGACTTTTCATTTGCCGAAGGTCGGGCATTATTTGAACGAAATTGCCGGCACAGTGCCTGCGGTTGCCGATATTGGCCTGCCGTACGACGTTTCAGCGGGCAAAACACGGTTGATTGATCCAACTGACGGGGCAGCGCGGGAATGGCTCCAAGACCTCTGCGGTTTGGGGGCAGGCGGGCACAAATATGACCGTGGCCATGTCCTGCTCATTGGAGGTGGCGCTGGTAAAGGCGGCGCGGCCCGATTGGCGGCGCGGTCAGCGCTGCGGGTCGGGGCGGGGCTCGTTACGCTTGCAGTTCCACCAGAGGCGTTGGCAGAGAATGCGGCACAGCTGAATGCAGTTATGCTGCGCGAGGTCGCTGATGCAGCAGCATTGGCAGATATCCTTCGGGATCGGCGGCTCAGTTCGATTTGTCTAGGGCCCGGGCTCGGGGTCGGCGCGCAGACCCGCGAGATGGTCCTGACGGTCCTGCAGGTGACAGCAGAAAGCGGTCGGCGCGTTGTGCTGGATGCGGATGCCCTGAGCAGTTTCGCCGATGCGCCCGAGGATTTGTTTACCGCCTGTCATGACGGGGTGGTGATCACGCCCCACGAGGGTGAATTCGCGCGTCTGTTCCCGGACCTGGCCGAAAAGGCGCGCCATTCGTCTGCGTCTTCACGAGGTATAGGCAAGGTTGAAGCCGTGCAGCGCGCCGCAGAGCGGCTTGGCGCGTCGGTTCTGTTAAAGGGGGCGGCTACCGTGCTCGCTAACCCTCTGGGCCAGAGCCGCCTGCACGCGGCACTCTATGATCGGAGTGCGCCTTGGCTCGGGACCGCTGGGGCCGGAGATGTTTTGGTGGGGCTCATCGCGGGCCTGTCAGCATCGCGCCGGGCGCAGGATAGTGCGCCAATAGACCTCGCCGCTGCGGCGGCTTGGCTTCATGTAGAAGCGGCGCGGATGTTTGGCCCCGGCCTGATCGCAGAGGACCTGCCAGAGCAACTGCCCGCAGTCTTTCGCAAACTAGGTTTTTGAATGACCCGCTGCGCGCCCCTCAGAGGGTAGGGCAGAACAGCTCTAGCCCGTCCGCATAGATAATGTGGTCGGTGTCAAAACGCAGGCGATAGAAAACACGCTTTGCTTTGGGCAGCGATTTCAGAAATTCACCATCTTCGAGGCGGCCCACACGCATGAGCGCCTGTTTTTGTCCCGTCAGCGCTTCGGCGCGCCAATCGCGAATCAGGATTTTCTGGTTTGCGGGTAGATCGGTATCATGTTCGGGACGGTCATGCCCCAAGCTTCCGGCGCGAATGCGAACAACGTCACACTCGGCTTCGTAGCGGTCGATTCTGCGCAAAATGGACATGCCCGCGTCGCGCGTAATGATGCGTGCGCCTTCATTTAAAGCCTCGACTGCAACGGCACCCATCGCAGTGAGAACTTGCGTGCCAGAGGTCATGCCCCAAGTAACACTGTTCATTTCGCTCGCGATCAGTGCTTCTTTTGTCGTTTGAAACATGTCCACCTCGTACCCATCCACGGACCCACACTCCGCGATAGGGGTTAAGAAAACGTCGAAAGGGGGCGAAAATAAGGCGCAGGCAAAAAAAATCATTTTGCCTCTCGCCACCGGTGAAACGCTTTGCTAGAGAGCAGTCCTCAGATGCGGGTGTGGCGAAATTGGTAGACGCACCAGATTTAGGTTCTGGCGCCGCGAGGCGTGGGGGTTCAAGTCCCTCCACCCGCACCACTGAGAATACTTCCTGAAAATCAAATTGTTACAGCGCGCTCTTCGCAGCACTTCGGTTTCATTTGACCAATGGCGTCTTGAAACCGTTACATTGGACCTGCGGCAATCACGACAGAGGAGCGCGCAGGATGGAAGAGCTGGAGACCAAATACGTCACGCCCCTGACCGAGGCCGTGACAGGGCTCTTGGACTATTTGTGGACCTTTGGGATTCAGTTGTTCACGCCCATCCAGTTCATCGCAATCTTCGTGGCTTTGTTCGTGGCGCTGGTGCTGCACCGTTTGGTTCGGCGCGTGATCAAAACTCTCGCAGAAACGACCGAAGGCCGTCTGACCCGCCGCGCTTTGGCAACGGCTGGGGCGATTAGCCTGCCGATCGGATGGGTAATCGGGCTCTGGATTGCGATGGGGGCGCTGAGTGCTTTTGGCCAGCCGATAACGATGGTCCGGCTGTTCGCAAGCCTGATCAACGCGTGGATCATTATCCGCATTCTGACAACGCTGCTGCCCTCTAACTCCTTTGCCAATCTGGTCAGTTGGACCATCTGGGCTGTGGCGGCGTTGAATGCGGTGGGGCTGCTGGACCCGACGATCCTATGGCTCGATTCGTTCAAGTTTTCGTCCAACCAATTGAACATTTCGCTGTGGACGGCCATTCAGGGCCTGATTGTCAGCTCCATGCTCTTGTGGGTGGCCTATCATTCGTCCGGCTTCATTGCGCGGCGACTCGAGGCGGCGACGACACTTTCCCCCACAGCGCAGGTGCTTCTGTCCAAGGTTCTGGGCATCGTTCTGATGGTCGTGGCGGTGCTGGTCGGGATGCAGGTGGTCGGGATCGACCTGACGGCCTTTGCTGTATTTTCCGGTGCGCTGGGTCTGGGGGTTGGTCTGGGCATGCAGCGGACGGTGGCAAACTTTGTCGCCGGATTCACCATGCTTGCAGACCGTTCGATCAAACCGGGGGATGTGATCGAGATTCAAACCGGCGATGGCCCGACCTATGGCGTGGTCAAAGCGCTGGCGGGGCGCTACGTGTCTGTTCGGACGCGGTCGGGGACAGAAACTCTGATCCCCAATGAAATCCTGATCTCTAATCCTGTGACGAACTGGTCTTTTTCGGACAAGCGCGTGCGCAGGGCCGTCCCGATTGGCGTCGCGTATTCCAACGATTTAGAAAAGGCGATGGCCCTCGCGATTGAAGGGGCGCAAGCCTGTCCGCGTGTGCTGAAGCTGCCCGCGCCGATATGCCTGATCAAAGGGTTCGGCGATTCCAGTGTTGATCTGGAACTGCGGTTTTGGATTTCAGATCCTGAGGGCGGGGTGGCGAATATCACCAGCGAAGTGCTCTTGCAGATCTGGAAGCGCTTTCGTGAGCATGGCATCGAAATTCCGTTCCCGCAGCGAGAGATCACGATTAAGACCCCACCCGCACCAGAGGTAGAGGCGCCGCAAACGCCGGAATAAACCCACAATCGCGCCGAGTCGGATGGTTCCGCTGACAAATACGCCTTGCGCGCAACGTTTGTCCGCCTTAGAACGCGCCAAACCGATCCGGCGGGCGTGGCCCGCCCTAATTTCTATGGGGAAACGTATGCAGGTCACCGAGACGCTGAACGAAGGTCTGAAGCGCGGTTATGCGATCACCGTCACCGCAGCCGAGCTGGAAGCCAAGGTCAACGAAAAGCTGACCGAGGCGCAGCCTGAGATCGAAATGAAGGGCTTCCGCAAAGGTAAAGTCCCGATGGCTTTGCTGAAAAAGCAGTTCGGCCAGCGCGTTCTGGGCGAAGCGATGCAGGAAGCCATCGACGGCGCCATGAACGAGCACTTCGAAAAGTCGGGCGACCGTCCCGCGGCCCAGCCCGAGGTCAAAATGACCAATGACGACTGGAAAGAAGGCGACGACGTTGCGGTCGAAATGACCTACGAAAAGCTGCCCGAAATTCCCGAAGTCGACCTGTCGGGCGTCAAGCTCGAGAAGCTGGTTGTCAAAGCGGACGACGAGCAGGTCAACGAGACTCTGGAAAGCCTGGCGAAGAACGCACAGGACTTTGACGCGCGCGAAGAAGGCGCAGCGGCAGAGGACGGCGACCAGATCGTATTCGACTTCTTGGGTAAAGTTGACGGCGAAGCCTTTGAGGGCGGCGCAGCAGAAGACTACCCGCTGGTTCTAGGCTCGAACAGCTTCATCCCCGGCTTCGAAGAGCAGCTGGTTGGCGTGAAAGCCGGCGAAGAAAAAGACGTAACCGTCTCCTTCCCCGAAGAGTACGGCGCAGAGCACCTAGCTGGCAAAGAAGCTGTCTTCGAGTGCAAGATCAAAGAAGTCAAAGCGCCCAAGGCTGCTGAGATCGACGATGAGCTGGCCAAGAAGTACGGTGCCGAAGATCTGGATGGTCTGAAGACCCAGATCCGTGAGCGTCTGGAAGCCGACTACGCGAACACCGCGCGTCAGGTGACCAAGCGCAAGCTGCTGGACGCTCTGGACGGTCTGGTCTCGTTCGACCTGCCCCCGAGCCTTGTTGAAGCCGAAGCCAAGCAGATCGCGCACCAGCTGTGGCACGAAGAGAACCCCGAGGTTCAGGGCCACGATCACGGCGAGATCGAGACCACCGAAGAGCACAACAAGCTGGCCGAGCGCCGCGTGCGTCTGGGTCTGCTGCTGGCCGAAATCGGCAACAAAGCCGAAGTCGAAGTAACCGATCAGGAAATGACCCAAGCGGTAATGGCGCAGGCGCGTCAGTACCCCGGTCAAGAGCGTCAGTTCTTTGAATTCATCCAGCAGAACCCGCAGATGCAGCAGCAGCTGCGCGCGCCGATCTTTGAAGACAAGGTTGTCGACCACATCGTCGATCAGGCTGAAGTCACTGAGAAAGAGATCAGCAAAGACGAGCTGAAAGAAGCTGTCGACGCGCTGGAAGAAGAAATCGCATAAGCTGCGGTTCCTTTGACAGGATTTCGGGCCGTCCCATTTGGGGCGGCCTTTTCTTTGGGTCGGATGCTGTGCGTTTGGCTTGGTTCGGGATTTGAGTATTTTTAGCAAAAAGAAGCAGGGGACGGTTTATGGGGGGATTTTCGGTGCGCGCGGGGGCGGGCGCAGATGCGGAGCGGATCGCCGAGGTGCATGTGGCTTGCTGGCGCGAGACCTATCGTGGAATGGTGCCGGATTTTCTGATTGATGAGATGACGGTCGCTGGACGAGCCCAGATGTGGCGCGGAGTTTTTACGGCGTTCGAGGAAGGGGCGTTCGGTGCGACCGCTGTTCTGGAGCAGGATGGCACAGCTGTGGGGTTCGCGGGCTTTTGTGCGCAGCGGGACGCGGCGTTGAAGGCACAGGGTTTTGGCGGAGAGATCACCGCCATTTATGTGCGGCGCAAGAGCCAAGGGCAGGGCGCGGGGCGGCTCTTGATGCGGTGGTGTGCCGAGGAGTTGGTGGCTGCGAATGTTCAGAGCGCGGCGCTTTGGGCCTTGCGCGAAAATGCACCGGCGCGGGGATTTTATGAGCGTTTGGGTGGGGAGGTTTGCGGTGAGAAGGAAGAGAGCCGCGATGGCGCCGTGCTGACGTCCGTCGCTTATGGCTGGCGCGATCTGTCCGTGCTGGCCGTCCAATAAAAAACGCCGCGCAGGTGGGCTGCGCGGCGTCGCTTCGGGATTTGGAACAGGCGCGAGGCCTTATTCCGAAGCTGTCTCTTCTTCGTCGTCCGAAGCTGCCGAGCCGAGGTCGTCGAACAGCTGCGAGACTTCGAAGTCTGCGGCTGCTTCTTCTTCGGCTGCCAGTTCTTGGATCGACTTGCCCGATGCCTGCAGTTCAGCTTCTTCGTTCGAACGAGCGACGTTCAGCTGAATGGTTGCTTCGACTTCGGGGTGCAGGACAACATGTACGTCGTGCAGACCAAGGTACTTGATCGGTGCCGACAGAACGACCTGCTTGCGGTCAACGGTGAAACCAGCGTCGGTGGCTGCGTCTGCGGCGTCACGAGTGGTGACCGAACCGTAGAGAGCACCCGCGTCCGACGCGGCACGAATCACGATGAACTGCTGGCCATCCAGCTTTTCAGACAGCGATTCTGCTTCTTTTTTGGTTTCGAGGTTGTTTGCTTCCAGCTGGGCTTTACGCTCTTCGAAAGCAGCGATGTTTGCTTTCGATGCGGTCATAGCTTTGTGCTGGGGCAGCAGGTAGTTGCGGGCATAGCCGGGCTTGACGTCGACGACTTCGCCCATCTGGCCAAGCTTGGCCACGCGCTCGAGAAGGATAACTTGCATATCAGTGTCTCCTTATTTCACAGCGTAGGGCAGCAGAGCAAGGAAGCGGGCGCGCTTGATAGCACGGGCCAGTTCACGCTGCTTCTTTGCCGAAACGGCAGTGATGCGCGAGGGAACGATTTTGCCGCGCTCAGAGATGTAGCGCTGCAGAAGACGGGTGTCTTTGTAATCGATCTTGGGTGCGTTGTCGCCCGAGAAGGGGCACACTTTGCGACGGCGGAAAAACGGTTTGGTAGCCATGGTTTAGATCCCTTTCCTAATCCGCTTAGCGACGCTCGCGGCGGTCACCGCGATCACCGCGCTCTTCGCGCTTTTGCATTTGGATCGACGGACCTTCGGCGTGCTCGTCAACCTTAATGGTCATGACGCGCATTACGTCGTCATGCAGGCGCATCAGGCGTTCCATTTCCTGAACCGCTGCCGAGGGGGCATTGGTGCGCAGGAAAGCGTAGTGGCCTTTGCGGTTTTTGTTGATCTTGTACGCCATGGTTTTGACGCCCCAGTATTCACTGGTTACGAGGGCACCACCATTGTCGGTCAGAACGGTCGAGAAGTGTTCGATCAGGCCTTCGGCCTGTGCGCCGGACAAGTCCTGACGCGCGATAAAGACATGCTCATAGAGAGCCATGTGTTATCTCCAGTCATTTTCAGCGAGCTTCATAGGGCGGGTTACTCCTTCGCCCCACCCACGAGAGGACACGCGGTTCACAGAATTTGCGAAGGAAGCGCTGATATACACGAGAACGGGCAAAAGACAAGCCGCGTGGCGCTGGGACTGGCACATTTCATGATTGCACCCGAAATGGCAACAATGGGGCAGTTCGGAGCAGAAAATACCCAACCGGCGCCCAATTCTTGCCCTGACTGTTAAGCAATAGTTAACGCCATACAAATTCGGTAAAACGAGAGCGGGTAAATGGTAGCAATAAATGAAAAGCCCAACGGGAACAGTGGCGGAGCGGTCTGGACAGACAGCGAAGTCCACGTAGAGCCGACCATATGGGGATATGTGGTGCACTGCGTCTCTGCTGGAGAAAAGTTGATGCCGGCTGTGCGTCTGGCCACGGCGATGGTCGGGATCGTTGTCATTACGATGTCGGTCGGGCTTTGGTTTCTGCCGGGCAATTTCATCGGCGAGGAAACACTCTTTGTGAAGTTGGTGACATCTGGCATGGGGATTTGCGGTGGCACGATGCTGGTGCAGGCGGCGCTTTCCGTCGGTCGGCCCGAGGTTCAGCTGGATATGCAACACCGTGAGGTGCGCATTATCGAACGCTCGCGCCGGGGGGCAACGCGCCTGTTGGCCTGCCACAGCTTTTCAAATCTGTCCGATATTCGTGTCGAGCAAGGCGAACTGCTGGCCGAAGACCGCTCGGGCCAAGAGGTTCTGCGCGTCCGCCTGAGTGCTGCGCAAGATCCTGGCAAGATTGAAAATCGTTTGCGCCGTGAGGTGTTCGGTCAACGCAACTAAATCGGGCCTGTGCAGAAGGGATGCTGCACGTTGTTCGAATTCACACAGATCATGTTGATCCACAGCGGATTGTCCGGAGCGGCGCTTCGGACGATCTCTATGTGTGTAACGCAACACCCCTCCGGAGAGCGAAATGAAAAACACCCTGATTGCAGCCCTGGTCGCCACTACTGCAGCTTCCGCAGCATATGCAGCCCCCGAAAAGTACACCCTGGACCCCAGCCACAGCCAGATTGTGTTCAACTACAACCACCTCGGGTTCTCGACCACCTATGGCATGTACTCGGGTTTCGAAGGCGAAATCATGTTTGACGCCGAAGCGCCCGCAGACAGCTCGGTCACTGTGTCGTTCCCGACCGACACCCTGATCACTGGCTGGGACGAGCGCACCCAGCACTTCCTGACCGGCGACTTCTTTGGCGCAGAAGAGAGCCCCGAGATCTCGTTCACCTCGACCGGCATCGAAGTCACTGGCGAAACCACTGGCGCGATCACCGGCGACCTGACCATCAACGGCGTGACCAAGTCGATCGTTCTGGACGCAGAGATGACCCAGATGGGCGATCACCCGATGGCGAACAAGCCTTGGGTTGGCTTTAACGCGACCACCACCGTTGTACGCAGCGAGTTCGACATGGGTCAGTTCGCACCCTACGTCAGCGACGAAGTCGAAGTCATGATCTCGATCGAGGCGATGAAAGCCGAGTAATCGCTGAACAGCGAACCGGTTCAAGAAATGAAAAAGGCGGTCAGAGTTCTGACCGCCTTTCTTTTTGTCTGGCCGTGTGGGCCGAGGGGTTATTCCCCCTCGGCGGCTCGGGTGGCCGTCAGGTTGATTGCAACATCGACCGAATACCCCAGCGAGCCTTCGTCGGTCATGCTGTCGCCCACGTGGTAGTTCCGGCGGTCCAGAGTGACGGTGCCATTCACGGTCGCGGTGTCGCCGTCGATGGTCAGGTCAAAGGGCATGGTGATCGGTTGCTCGTAGCCTTTGATCGTCAAGGTGCCCTCGGCGGTGTTGCCCTCGGCGGTCGAGATCAGGTCAGCGGTAAAGGTCGCGGTTGGGTGCTCTTCGACGTTGAAGTAGTCGGGGCCCATGGCTTGATCCGTGACCGTGCCCAAGGTCAAAGAGGGGATCGAGATCGTGACCTCGGCTTGGCCTTTGACATCGGTTTCTGCGGTTTCGTCGTAGCTGATCGACGCGGTCCAATCAGCGTACGATCCTGTGACGGACGATCCCATCTGCTGCACGGTGATCGCGATGTCACCTTCGGTTACGGTCCAATCGGTCTCAACTTCGGCCAATGCTGCGGCTTCGGTGCGTTCGGGCTGCGCGAACAGACCAAGCCCGGCACCTGTGCCCAGAGCGGCGGCCCAAATCACGAGGGCAACGAACCGAGGCGCAAAGACGCTGTGCTTGTGTTCGAGTGGACCCGTTGCGGGGTAGCCGGGCAGCATCCGCAGCAGGGTCGCGTCACGGTCGATGAAGTGGTGCTTTAGCGCGCCAAGGACGTGGGCGATCAGCGCAAACAGCAGAACCTTTTCCAAGATGCCGTGCAGCACAGAGAAGGTATGCGAGAGCTCTGGCGATTTGGGAACGAAGGGCAAAGACTGACCGAAAGGCCACCAGATCGGCGCGTAGCCTTCGGCACTGGCGTGGTGAATCCAGCCGGTCAGCGGCACAAGGATCAGCGAGCCATAGAGCAACCAGTGCGCGGTTTCGGCCAGCAGGGATTCGACTGGCTTGTCGCCATTCATCAGGGCGGGCTTGGGCTGGGTCAGCGCCCACAGGATGCGTAGGACCGCCACAAAGAACACTGTGACCCCCAGCGTTTTGTGCAAAGAGAAAAGCCACGCCTTCTGGGCCAGCTGTTCCGAGGTCTCGAATGGGGCATCGGTTGCGATGATCCCTAGGGGAATCAGCGTGAGAATGAGAAGCGCGACGAGCCAGTGGAAGGTCTTGGCTACGGCGCCGTAGTGGGTGGCGTTGTTGCTGAGGGGCATTGAAAAGTCCTGAACGTCAAATGAGGAGGGGTCCGCTTGGCAAAATAGCGTATGGGCAGTTTGCCACAATCTGTGCGCTTGCACAGAGTTTGTGCCCCGCGCTTGTGGGTTTGGGCTGGACCGTCTAGACCTGTCGCAACTTTTTTAAAACGGAGAACTCCATGACACGCGCTTTCGTGTTTCCGGGGCAGGGCGCTCAGACCATTGGAATGGGCAAGGCACTGGCCGAGGCATATCCTGCTTCTAAGGCTGTTTTTGACGAAGTCGACGAGGCTCTGGGCGAGAATCTGTCCGGTTTGATCTGGGAGGGGGACATCGAAACCCTGACCATGACTGCCAACGCTCAGCCTGCGCTGATGGCGACGTCGCTGGCGGCGATGCGCGCGCTGGAAGCCGAAGGTGTTTCCGTGACCGACGCGGCGTTCGTGGCGGGCCACTCGCTGGGGGAATACTCTGCACTGGCGGCCGCGGGATCGCTGTCTGTTGCAGATTGCGCGCGCCTGCTGCGTCTGCGCGGCGATGCGATGCAGCAAGCTGTTCCCGTGGGCGAAGGCGCGATGGCGGCTCTGCTGGGTCTGGACTTTGAAACCGCGTCGGCTGTGGCGGCGGCTGCTGCCGAGGGGCAGGTTTGTCAGGCGGCGAACGACAATGATCCCAGTCAGGTTGTGATTTCCGGTGACAAGGCTGCGGTCGAGCGTGCCTGCGACATCGCCAAGGAAAAGGGCGCCAAGCGCGCGCTGCTGCTGCCCGTCAGCGCACCTTTCCATTGTGCTCTGATGCAGCCTGCGGCGGACAAGATGGCGGCGGCTCTGGCCGAAGTCGAGATCAAGAACCCCGCTGTGCCGCTGGTCGCGAACGTGCGTGCCGAGGCCGTGACCGAGGGCACCTTGATCCGCAACCTACTGGTCGAGCAGGTCACCGGTAGCGTGCGCTGGCGCGAGAGCGTCGCGTGGATGGCGGCGAATGGCGTGACCGAGATTTGGGAAATTGGTGCGGGCAAGGCGCTGAGCGGCATGATCAAGCGGATCGATCGGTCTGTGGCGACCAAGGCCGTTGGCACGCCCGACGACGTAAAAGCGGCTGTTGCGGCCGAGTGATTGAGGGTGGCGCCGGGGGCTGCGCGCCCCCGGACCCCCGCAGGGTATTTGGACCAAGAAAGAGATTGGTTCCGACAGAAGGATGAACGACATGTTTGATTTGACCGGCAAGACGGTTCTGGTGACCGGCGCTTCGGGCGGGATCGGCGGCGAGATCGCAAAATCGCTGCACGCGGCTGGCGCGACTGTTGGCCTGAGCGGCACCCGTGTGGAGCCTTTGGAAGCGCTGGCGGCGGAACTGGGCGAGCGCGCACATGTGTTGCCCTGTAACCTGAGCGATGCCGAAGCGGTTGACGCGCTGCCCAAGCAGGCGGCTGAGGCCATGGGCTCTGTCGATATTCTGGTGAACAACGCGGGCATCACCCGTGACAACCTGTTCATGCGGATGTCGGACGAAGAGTGGGCGCAGGTTCTGGAAGTGAACCTGACCTCGACTTTCCGTCTGTGCCGCGGTGTGCTGCGCGGGATGATGAAGGCCCGTTGGGGCCGGATCATCAACATCAGCTCGATCGTGGGCGCGACTGGCAACCCCGGTCAGGGCAACTATGCGGCTGCCAAAGCGGGTATGGTCGGGATGTCGAAATCGCTGGCCTATGAGGTTGCGGCGCGCGGCATTACCGTAAACGCGATTGCGCCCGGTTTTATTGCGACCGCGATGACCGATAAGCTGAACGATAAGCAGAAAGAGGGCATCCTGACCCAGATTCCTGCGGGCCGTATGGGCAATCCCGAAGAGATCGCGGCAGCGACCCTGTATCTGGCGAGCAACGAGGCCGGTTATGTCACTGGCACCACGCTGCACGTTAACGGCGGAATGGCTATGCTGTAAGGTTCCCTAGAGGGACTTGTGGAAAGCGTTTGCGTTGCCTGAGTGATGTGCTATAGGCGGCGCAGATTTTAGCCGAGGGTGCCATTGGCGCGTCGGCTGTTCGCTCTGCGGTAGATGCCGTAGGGTCAAGAGCCGCCCGGTCGGGCAAAGACGTCCACCCCTTGGGGCGCGGGCAACAAAACGGGCGATAGCCCAGTAGAAGTGATGAGGAATTGACATGAGCGATGTCGCAGAACGCGTAAAGAAGATCGTTGTAGAGCACCTCGGTGTTGAAGAAGACAAAGTGAGCGAAGGCGCTTCGTTCATCGACGATCTGGGTGCAGACAGCCTTGACACCGTTGAGCTGGTCATGGCGTTCGAAGAAGAGTTCGGCATCGAGATCCCCGATGACGCAGCCGAGAACATCCAGACGTTCGGCGACGCGGTTAAGTTCATCTCGGCAAACCAGTAATTTCCGGCTGACTTACCTTTTTACGGAAGCGGCGTTCCTGATCGGAGCGCCGCTTTTGTTTTGCGCGCCAGGGTCTTTTGCGATTTGTTGGGGCAGCGTTTTCATGCGCACGGATTGCGGAAAACCACCGGCGGAACCGGGCGCAATTGGCCTGCCAAATGCGCCAAGCCCTTGCCCCCCACGTGAAATGCGGGGTAGACAGCGGCAAAGCACTAATGAGGAAGGGCAGCCGCATGCGTCGTGTCGTCGTCACCGGTTTGGGATTGGTAACTCCGCTGGCTTGCGGGGTCGAGGAAACCTGGTCGCGTATTCTGGCCGGAGAGTCGGGCGCTGGCCCAATCACCAAATTTGATGCCAGCAATCTGGCCACCACTTATGCCTGCGAGATTCCGCTGGGTGATGGGACCGATGGCACCTTTAATCCTGATGACTGGATGGCGCCGAAAGAGCGTCGCAAAGTCGATGACTTTATCCTGTACGGAATCGCGGCGGCCATGCAGGCAGTCAAAGATTCCGGCTGGGAGCCCGAGGATGCAGAGGCGCGCGAGCGCACTGGCGTCATGATCGGCTCTGGCATCGGTGGTCTGAACTCGATCGCGGAGACCGCTGTTCTGATCAAGGAAAAGGGCCCGCGCCGTGTGTCGCCGTTCTTTATCCCTGGTGCGCTGATCAACCTGATCTCGGGTCAGGTCTCGATCAAGTTTGGCTTCAAAGGCCCGAACCACGCTGTTGTAACTGCTTGTTCGACCGGTGCCCACGCCATTGGCGACGCGGCCCGTCTGATCAAGGATGGCGACGCGGACGTCATGGTTGCCGGTGGTGCAGAAGGCGCGATCTCGGAAATCGGGATTGCAGGCTTTAACGCGTGTAAGGCGCTGTCGACCAAACGCGCGGACGACCCCAAAGCGGCGAGCCGCCCTTACGACGCGGACCGTGACGGCTTTGTCATGGGCGAGGGCGCGGGCATCGTTGTTCTGGAAGAATACGAGCACGCCAAGGCGCGCGGTGCAAAAATCTACGCCGAAGTTCTGGGCTATGGTCTGTCGGGCGACGCCTACCACATCACTGCCCCCAGCGAAGATGGCGAAGGCGGCGAGCGTTCCATGAAAGCCGCGCTTAAGAAGGCAGGTTTGGAGCCTGACGCGATTGACTACATCAACGCGCACGGCACCTCGACCATGGCGGACGTGATCGAATTGGGCGCGGTAGAGCGTCTGATGGGTGATCACGCGGGCAACGTCACGATGTCTTCGACCAAGTCGGCCACCGGTCACCTTCTGGGTGCTGCTGGTGCAATCGAAGCGATCTTCTCGATCCTTGCGATCCGCGATCAGGTGGCTCCGCCGACCATCAACCTCGACACCCCCGCGGTGGAGACCAAGGTTGATCTGGCCCCGAACAAGAAGGTCGAGCGCAAGATTGATGTGGCTCTGTCCAACAGCTTTGGCTTTGGCGGTACCAATGCCAGCGTGATCTTCGGGAAAGTGAAGTAATGTGGCGCAGTGTTGCCTCTAACGCGCTGACGTTTCTGATCGTCGCGATCTTTCTGCTGTCTGGCGTCGTCCTCTGGGGACAGCGCCAGTACACAGAAGCTGGCCCGCTGAACGAGGCAATTTGTTTGCGTGTGGAGCGCGGCAGTAACTTTAGCCGTGTATCCGAGAACCTTGCTGAGCAAGGGGCGATTTCCAACGCTCAGATCTTTCGCGTTGGTGTCGACTACACGGACAAATCCACCGAGCTAAAAGCGGGGTCCTACTTGGTGCCTGCCAATACCTCGATGGAAGAGATCGTGGATATTGTGACTCGTGGCGGCGCGAGCTCTTGTGGCACCGAGGTGGTTTACCGCGTTGGTGTGAACTCTTTGGTTGGGGAGGTCCGCGAACTGGACCCCGCGACTGGTCGGTTCGAGGAAGTGGCTGAGTATGTGCCTGGCTCGGGCGCTGAGTTGCCCGCCGAAGTGACCCGCGTGAAGGAGTTGGGCGACACCCGCTATCGGATCGCACTGGCCGAAGGTGTGACCAGCTGGCAGATCGTGAACGCGCTGAACAGCGTCGACGTTCTAAGCGGTGAGATTTCGGGCATTCCGGCCGAGGGTAGCCTCGCGCCTGACAGTTACGAAGTGTCCAAAGGCGATGACCGCGCGGCGGTAATTGCGCGGATGGAAGCGCTGCAGGCAGATCGTGTGGCCGAAGTTTGGGCGAACCGCTCGGACAACATCGAAGTCGAGACCCCCGAAGAGATGCTGATCCTTGCCTCGATTATCGAGAAAGAGACCGGCATTGCGGAAGAGCGTCCTCAGGTGTCGAGCGTGTTTACCAACCGTTTGGCGCAGGGGATGCCACTGCAAACGGACCCGACCGTGATCTACGGAATCACGCGGGGCGAAGGCGTGCTGGGTCGCGGTCTACGACAGAGCGAATTGCGCCGCGAGACCCCTTGGAACACCTATGTGATCCGTGGTTTGCCGCCGACGCCGATTGCGAACCCCGGTCTGGCGTCGCTGCGTGCGGCGGTCGATCCAGCAGATACGCCCTATCTGTTCTTTGTGGCGGATGGCACGGGCGGCCACGCCTTTGCAGAAACTCTGGCCGAGCATAACGCGAATGTGGCGAAGTGGCGGGCGATTGAAGCTGAGCGCGCAAATAACTGATATCGCTTGATGAATGCGATTTGAGAAAGCGTCCCTTTGGGGGCGCTTTTTTCGTTTTGGGCCTGCTTGTGCAGGCCGCCTGCGGCGCGGGTATTTGGACCAAGAAAGAGCCGAGGATTGCCAAAGGGTTAAGGGCGCGGGCGTGTGAAATGCCGGGTCATAGGCGCGGCGGCGCGGGCGCGGTATATCTGGTGGCAAGCTAGACGGGACGGGCCCGCCACTTTGCAGGCAAACGGGTGGTGGGTCGCGTTTTCTCGTGCGGGTTTCGCATGAGAGGCAAAACATAATGAACACATCTATCGAGCAGCCCCATGAGGACCGAATTTTTGACCGCTTTCGCAATGTGGCGGGGCAAATCCACGATCTGATCGGGGAAGTCGAAGCCCTGCAGAACAAGATCCGCGTCGGTGACTTGGAGGCTGTGAAGAACAGCGAAAAGGCGCTGGCCGCGCTGCGGGGGTGGATGAAACGGGCCTATGAATTGGAGGATCTGCACCATGAACGAACTGGACAGTCACGGGGTGGAGCCGAGCTTGACCTCGGCGCCGCACGCGCTTCGATCGGGGGCCGCTTGGCTCGCCTCCGCGCCGCTGGAGGTGCAGGAGCAGTTTCTGGACAGTCTGAGTGAGGCAGAGGTTGCGGCGTTGCCGTGGCTCTTTGATTTCTGGGCTTTGCCGCATCAGTTGCCGCCTTCGGGGGATTGGCGCAGCTGGGTGATTATGGGGGGGCGCGGCGCGGGGAAAACCCGCGCCGGTGCCGAATGGGTGCGTTCTCGGGTCGAGGGTAACAGGCCCCGCGATCCGGGTGCGTGCTCGCGCATCGCGCTAGTCGGCGAGACATTCGATCAGGTGCGCGAAGTGATGATTTTCGGGGAGAGCGGGATTCTGGCCTGCTCTCCTCCGGACCGTCGGCCCGAATGGAGCGCGACGCGGCGGCGGCTGACTTGGCCCAATGGGGCAGAGGCGGCGGCCTTTTCTGCTCATGATTTTGAGGGGCTCAGGGGGCCGCAGTTCGATGGGGCTTGGGTCGATGAGTTGGCCAAGTGGAAGAACGGGCAGGACGCCTGGGACATGCTGCAGTTTGCGCTGCGGTTGGGGGATGATCCGCGGGTTTGTGTGACGACTACGCCGCGGAATGTTGGCGTGCTGAAGGATTTGTTGAAGGCACCGTCCACGGTGGTGACCCATGCGCGGACGCAGGACAACAGCGCCTATCTGGCGGGGTCGTTCTTGGCCGAGGTGGAGGCGCGCTATGCGGGGACGCGGCTGGGGCGGCAGGAATTGGATGGCGTGCTGCTGGAAGAGGCCGAAGGGGCGCTCTGGCGGGCGGCGGATCTGGAGCGGGTGCGGGTCGGTGCCGTGCCCGACTTGGATCGCATCGTTGTCGCTGTGGACCCTCCGGTGACGGGCCATGCGAGGTCGGACACCTGCGGGATCGTCGTGGTGGGCGCTGTGGTGCAGGGACCGCCGCAAAGCTGGCGGGCTTATGTGCTGGAGGATGCTTCTGTGGCGTCGAGTTCCCCGTTGGCTTGGGCGCAAGCGGCTGTGGCGGCAATGCGTCGGCACAGTGCGGATCGGATCGTCGCCGAAGTTAATCAGGGTGGTGATCTGGTTGAAGCGGTTCTGCGGCAGGTCGATCCTTTGGTGCCCTATGCCAAGGTTCATGCCTCGCGCGGGAAGGCCGCGCGGGCCGAACCAGTGGCTGCTTTGTACGAACAGGGGCGCGTGCGCCACCTTCGCGGTCTGGCAGAGCTGGAAGACCAGATGTGCCGCATGGGGCCCCGTGGGTTCGAGGGTAAAGGCAGCCCGGATCGCGTGGACGCGCTTGTCTGGGGTGTGACTGAGCTGCTGATCAAGCCTGCTCAAGGGTATCAGCGCCCGCAGGTCCGGAGCCTCTAGGGGGCAGCGCACGGTGGTCCCAGCGGGTGTTAATCTTTGCGGCGGATAAGTGTCACACAGACGGCGCGGGATGGTCCCTCGCCAGAACGGAACGGAGGGACAATGGCGGTTTTCGATCTCTTCCGGGGGCGTACAGAGCCCCAGCCCGTGCCCGAGACCAAGGCCAGCGCGGCCGGTCCGGTGGTGCACTGGTCGGGGGGCGGACGGATTGCCTGGACCCCGCGGGATACGGTTTCGCTGACCCGTGCGGGGTTTGTCGGCAATCCGGTGGGCTTTCGTGCGGTCAAGGTGATCGCCGAGGCGGCGGCCTCTTTGCCGCTGATCCTGCAGGACAGCGCGGCGCGGTATTCGGAGCATCCCTGGCTGGCGCTCTTGAACCGACCGAACGGGGCGCAAGGGCGATCCGAGTTTTTGGAGACCATGTATGGTCAGATGCTGCTGTCGGGGAACGGGTATATTGAGGCGGTTGGTGCCGAGGGTGTGCCGGTGGAGCTGCATGTGCTGCGCTCGGACCGGATGCATGTGGTGCCGGGAGCGGATGGATGGCCGGTGGCCTATGACTATGTGGTCGGGGCGAAAAAGCACAGGTTCGACATGGTTGGCGGGCAACCCGTTTGCCATATCCGCAGTTTCCATCCGCAGGATGACCACTATGGTCTCTCGCCCCTAGAGGCGTCGGGAACAGCGATTGACGTGCACAATTCAGCGGCGCGCTGGTCCAAGGCTCTGTTGGATAATGCGGCGCGGCCTTCGGGGGCGATCGTGTATTCAGGGGCCGAGGGGCAAGGCACCATGAGCGCGGATCAGTATGATCGGCTGGTGTCCGAGATGGAGGCCCATCACACCGGTGCCCGCAATGCGGGGCGTCCGATGCTGCTGGAGGGTGGTCTGGACTGGAAACCGATGGGCTTCAGCCCCAGCGATATGGAGTTCCAGAAGACCAAAGAGGCCGCCGCGCGGGACATCGCTATTGCCTTTGGCGTCCCGCCGATGCTGCTGGGGATCCCCGGGGATGCGACCTACGCCAACTACCAAGAGGCGCATCGGGCGTTCTATCGTCTGACGGTTTTGCCATTGGCGGGCAAGGTGCTGGGAGCGCTGTCGAACTGGCTTTCGGTGCTGTCGGGCGAAGAGTTGGCTCTGGGGCCGGATCTGGACCAGATCCCTGCCTTGGCCGAGGAGCGCGAAGCGCGTTGGCGCCGCGTTGCGAATGCCGATTTCCTGACCGATGCGGAAAAGCGCGTGGCGTTGGGGTTCCCCGCCATGCCCGAGGAGAGTGCAGATGCTTGAACGTAAATTCTATCGCCCCGAGGATGGTTTGCGCACAGATGGGGCCGAGATCAGCGGTTATGCCTCGGTCTTTGGTCTGGTGGATCGCGGCGGTGATGTGGTCGCCAAGGGCGCGTATGCGGCCTGTCTGGAGCGTCTGAAGGCCAAGGGTGGCAGCGTGCGGATGCTATGGCAGCACGACCCAAACCAGCCCATCGGCGTATGGGACGAACTGCGCGAAGACGACCATGGCCTTTGGGTCAAGGGCCGCTTGCTTGAAAGCGTTGACAAGGGGCGCGAGGCTGCGGCCTTGGTCAAGGCCGGCGCGCTGGACGGTCTGTCGATTGGTTATCGTACCGTGCGCGCCGCCAAGGACGGCAAGGGGCGTCGCATACTGCATGAAGTCGATTTGTGGGAGGTGTCGCTGGTGACCTTTCCCATGCTGCCTGACGCGACAGTCCAGGCCAAATCCCAAGATCCCGCAGATGCCTTTGTTCAGGCCCTGCGGCGGGCCGGTCAGGTGCTGACCCAAGCCTAACCCTAATCAAGGAGAGACCCGAATGGATCTGACCGAGGCGCTGCCACGGAACGGCGAAGCTGTGCCTGAAGAGGCTGAAATGCATCGTGTAATCAATGACTTCTTGGGCGCGATTGAAGCGTTCAAGTCTGACGTGAATTCGAAATTTCAAAAGCAGGAAGAGAGACTGACCATGCTTGACCGTAAATCCCTGACCGCAACCCGTCCCGCTCTGTCGATGGCCTATGATGCTGAAGCACCGCACAAAAAGGCGTTCGATGCCTATCTGCGTAGCGGCGATGACGAGGGCCTGCGTGGTCTGGATATCGAGGCCAAAGGAATGTCCACTGCGGTGGCAGCAGATGGCGGTTACCTTGTTGATCCGCAGACCAGCCAACGTATTGCGGGTGTCCTGACATCGACTGCCTCGATCCGCGCGATTGCCAACGTGGTCAGCGTTGAGGCGACCAGCTATGACGTACTGATTGACCGTGCTGAACTGGGTCACGGTTGGGCGAATGAAACCGATACGATGGCCGAAACTGCGTCGCCCCAAATTGATCGTATCACAATCCCGCTGCACGAGCTGTCGGCGCTGCCCAAAGCTTCGCAGCGGTTGCTAGATGACAGCGCGTTCGACATCGAGGGTTGGCTGGCGGGCCGTATCGCGGACAAGTTCGCCCGCGCCGAGGCCGCAGCCTTTGTCAGCGGCGATGGTGTCGACAAGCCCAAAGGCTTTTTGACCCACAGCCGTGTCGCTGATGAAATCTGGGCATGGGTATAGCGCGACACAAGGTTTGCGCAATCGAGACACAAGGTTTGCACACTCCCGGAGCGCCGGTTTGAGCGCGGTTTAAACGCTCCTCAAACGTTGCTGATAATGAGATCCCCGACCCGCTTCGCGCCGCCCTTGGCGACGGTGTAGGTGGTCTCCACGGTCTCGATATTGAACCCGGCGAACAGGTCCCGAACCTCCGGCCGATCGTTGATCGAGAACAGGAACCGCCCCTCGATCTGGTGAAGCAAGATGACCAGCTTCATGAAGTCCGGGCGGCCGAACATGCCCTTGCCATAGTCACCCTCGTTGCCCCAGTAGGGCGGGTCCAGATAGAACAGGGTGCCCGGTCGATCGTACCGGGTGATGAACTTCTCATAGGACAGGCACTCGATCACCACGCGCGCCAGGCGGCTGTGAACCTCCTCCAGCATGGTGCCCAGTTTGGTGATGTCGAACCGTGCCGGACGGTCAGGTGCGACCCCGAAATTCCGCCCGGAAACCTTGCCGCCGAAGGCGGTATTCTGCAGGTATAGGAACCGGGCTGCGCGCTCCAGATCGGTGAGGGTTTCGGGGTCGGTGGCGACCAGCCGCTCGAACTCCACGCGGGTGGTCAGCTGGAACCGCATCATGTCCATGAAGGCCACATAGTGCCGCTGCAGGATGCGGAAGAACGTCGCTACGTCCCGGCTGTAATCGTTGATGACCTCGGACTTCGGGGCCTGATGGCGGCGCAGGAACACGCCCGCCATGCCCACGAAAACCTCGGCATAGCAGTCATGCGGGACCGCATCGATCCGCTGGATGATGTGGCGCGCCAGGTTGCGCTTTCCGCCCAGGTAGGGCGCGAGTGGGGTCAGGGGCTCGACGGCCGTCAGCTTGGTCATTTGGCCCTCCTTTGGACTTCAAGCGGTGGGGGAATGAACGGCACATCACACAGGACGCGGGTGCGCAGCTTGTAGGTGTTCGCGTGACCGGCATGGCCGATCCAGCTCATGATGACCTGATGGACCTGATCCCAGGTCATCTTGCCCTCGTGATAGAGCCGCGCCATCCGCTTCATCTTGCGCCGCATCCGGCCCGCGCTGTCCTTTCTGATCTTCCGGTGGGTCGGCCAGATGCGGTAGCCGAGGAAATCGAGGGCACGGCCGTTGCTGGGCGCGACCGGGAAGATCTGGGTCTTGTGATTGCAGCGCAGCCCGAGGCGAGCATGCAGGAAGTCCTCGATATCGCGGCGCACCTGGTGGAGGTGGGCCTTGTCATGCCCGATGACCGCGAAGTCGTCCATGTAGCGCAGGTACTGCTTTTCGCGGAGGTCGAACTTCACGAACTCGTCCAGCTCGTGCAGGTAGATGTTGGCGAAGAGCTGCGAGGTCAGGTTGCCGATCGGGATCCCGCGCGGCAGCGGATCGCCTGCCTCGGCCGTGCTGTCGATGATGTTGTCGATCAGCCAGAGGGTGTCGCTGCAGGCCACGCGGCGACGGATCAGCCGCTTGAGCACGTCATGGCAGATCGAGGGAAAATACTTGGCGATGTCGGCCTTCAGAACGAACACCTGCCCGTGCTCGCGCAGGGTGGTGCGCAGGAATGCCTGGGCGCGATCGGCACCCGCATGGGTGCCCTTGCCGGGCCGACAGGCATAGGTGTCGAAGATGAAGCGCGAGGCCCAGATCGGGTCGATCGTCTCGACCAGCGCATGCTGCACGATGCGGTCCTTGATCGGCAGCGCGGCAATGTCGCGCTCCTTGGGCTCGAAGACCTTGAAGTTGCGGTAAGGCCCGGTCTGGTAAGTCTTCCAAAGCAGGCTGTTCTGGATCTCGATCAGGTTGCCTTCGAGATTGGTTTCGAAGCGGATCACGTCCATCTGGTGACGCCGCCCCTTCACGACGCGGCCATAGGCGCGGTGGAGCGCCTCGAAGGTTGTCAGATGCTCGAACAGGTTCTTGTAGGTCTTGGCCATCATCTTCGCCCTTGCGGGGTTCGGCCGGAGCGAGGGGTCACCACCAGCCGATGGCTACTGTCCCGCTCCGGCCTGTTCACTTCTTTCGGCACTTGGCCGAGGAGCACAGGTCCTTTCGAAGGTGCACTGGAAGCAGCCCCATGAGGCTGCGACTTCTGGCGTTCCCCGAGAGCGGGCCGGAAGCCGATGTTCGTGTTCGCGTTCGAACGCGCGTTGTTCAGGTTGAGGGCGAAGACGCCAGCATTGCCGCCGTTGTTCCAGTTGCCCCCACGGATCGGCAGACGCTCAAGCCACATTACCCGCGCCCCTTTCCTGCAAGCCCTTGAACCAGCCGCCGATCATGCGGCCGATCTCATCAAGATGACGGCTCCAGACTTCGTAGCTTTTGAATGAGAGGTATCCGAGCTTCTGGGCCATCCTGACCTGGCTACGCAGCAAGTCGAGCTCCGCGTCCAGGTCTTGCATCGTGGTCTTCTTGAAGTACCGCTTGTTGCAGATGATGATCAGACGAAGCAGGTTCCACATCGTGTTGCGGATTTCCTGGCTGAGCACGTGACGCTCAGCCTTGGGAAATTGCCGCAACACGACATAGCCATATGCGATCATGTCTTCGCATTTACGGCGGATTTTAAGGTCCTCCACCGCACCCTCCTTCGTCGGTTCAAGGCAAGGGGCGGGCTGTCGCCCGCCCCGGCAGAAATCAGGTGATCAGATGTCAGATCACGAAAGCGGGCCGGAAGCCGAGGTGCGTGCCCGCGATCGAACGCGCGTCGTGCAGGTCGAGGGCGAAGACGCCAGCATTGCCGCCGAGGAACCAGAGGCCCCCACGATGCGGCAGACGCTCGCCTTCGTTGCGCATGTAGAAGCGCCCGCGCTCGATCGTGGTATCATGCGGGAACATGCCCAGAAGCTTCAGCAAGTTCGGAACCGTCACGCCGCCTGCGGCGGTCAGGTCCTTGTATTGCTGAGAAGCGGAAGTCTCGCCGTCAGACTGGCTGGTCACCGAGGTGGCGAGCTGGGGGCTACCCGAGCCGTTCGCGCCGGTGGCATTCCATTTCAGGGTGCCGGACGTGCCGGGCGTCACAAGGGTGCCGTTCGGCATGATCGCGCGCCAGAGCGTGCTGGAGTTGGAGTGATCCGCGCCGGTAGCGGCGGCGTTGTTGTCGGGGATGATCTGGATTTCACCATCGACCAGGCGAAGGCCGCGCTGCCATTCCCAGACGTTGCCGGTCAGGTCGGCGATACCCGCCGGGCTGTTGTCGTGGAACCAGCTGGCCGGGCCAGAGCCGGTCAGGGTGCGCGCCGTGCCTTCGTTCAAGCCAGGGGCCGCACCATCCTGTCGGCGGCCGGTTTCATAGGTCTGGGCATGATCGCGCCCGAAATTGGTGTTGCCGCGCGGCATGAAGCCGTTCTTCCAGCACCACAGCGCGACAGCCGACCATTCGGCATTCGTCATCATGTGCCAGCCCGGCCCCTTGACCGAGCAGCGCGCATCGGCGGTGTCGAAGTTGATTGAGGCCGAAGGGTCCTGCCCAGGCATCGACAGGGCGTGGTTGTCGTGAACGCGCGCCAGGAATTTGCCGACGAAGATCTCGGACTTCTGGACACCGCCGACGATGAAGGCCGGGTGGGTGCCCGAGCCGAGCGCCGGGTCGATGTCCTCGATATTGAAGCGCGGCACCACGCACATGACCGAAGGATAGCCCTTCGCGTCATAGAGCACGGTGTTGACGCCGCCCGATGCGGCCTCGACGGACTGGCGCAGGGCGTCAGGCGTGGAAATGGTGATCCCCATGAAGGTCACTCCTCTGTTTCAGTGGGTTCGTTTGCCTCGGGCACGGCCCAAAGCTGCAATGTCACGGCCGAGACCTGACAGGGCTGCGCAACCAGAACGCCCTGGGTGACTTCCTCACCATCGACGGTCTCGGTTACCTCTTCCTCCACATAGCGGCGCGGAGGGATGATCACGACAGCCGCAAAAGCATCGCCCTCAAGGGCAAGCTCCCCGGCGGCATCGGCAAAGACGGTGATGACGCGCTCGACATCGCGCTGTTCGGCCTCGATGTCGATCTCCAGCGCGCCGCCCAAGGTCAGGGTGCAGTCGGCCAGCACGGCGGTGACCTTGTGCCCCTCGTTCATTTCTATGATGTTCATGCGATGCTCCCTTACTGGTAGCGCGGATTGAGAAGGGTCCAGCGGATGCGCACGTTGTCGGCGCTGCCCGTCTGGCGGATTTTGAAGCCGTTCTTGACCTTGTCGTAGACCACGAGCGTGCCCACGGCGGCCGGGTCGGTCGCGCTCTCGACCTCAAGCTCCACCCCGTAATCGGACGCAGGCAGCGCCTCGGGGAATGCAACCGACACGAACGGATCGAACGAGCTGACCCAGGCATTCGCGGGCTGGGTGACGCGCAGGTCGGTCAGGGTGACGGCCGCAAGGCTGTTGCCGGTGTTGTTGGCGGGCACGGTCACCCGATAGAGCGCCAGGCCGTTGTCCGGCACTTCCAGCGCGATCTGCACCTCGTAGCTGCTGCCCGAGCCAATCAGGAACGCATAGTAGTCCAGCGCCTCGCTGGTCTCGTTCGACGGCACCGAGACGTGATAATCATCGTCGGCCAAAGACACGATCATCCCGTCGATCTTGGCGCGGCTGACGCCGGTGCCGACCGTGCCGGATTGCGACAGATGCAGGGCGCGGATGTCGGACTTGCTCAGCACCATGCCGGTGATGACGTGCTTGTTCTTGATGACCACCGACCCCTGGGCCAGCACCCGCTTGCGCAGCACCTGCATCTCGCGCGCCAGGACGCCGCCGAGGCCGAGCGCCTCCTGCATGCCTGCAAGGATCGCGACCTGCTGTTCGGGCGAGAAGGCGTCATAGCCTGCCAGCCGGTCGCCCAGGTTGGCAAAGCCGCCACGCGCAGTGACCAGCTCGTCGGCCTTTTCCTTGAGCCATGCGGTGCGATTGGCCAGCTGCTTGGCCTGGACGTTGGAGATGCCGTCCGGGCCGCCGACCACAGGGTCGGTCAGCTCGATCTGGTAGATCCCGGAGGGATAGGTTGTGGTTTCTGGCAAGTTCGCCATGGGTGCGGCTCCTGTTCTTAGAAGATGATGGTCCAAGTCCCGTCGAGGATGATGTCATCGGCCTTCTCGATCGGGGCGCGGGTCTTGCGGGCGAAGAGGGTGTTGTCGGCCGCGATAAGGCCGAACTCACGGATGACCTTGCCGTTCGCCTCGGTGGTCTCCAGTCTCCAGTCGAACTGCACCCGGCCGGGGCCGGGGTAGCTGTGGCCTTGCAGGTTCTTGATGAAGGGCGCGGTGAGGGCGGTGTCGTCGGGCGTCGGCCCGCTGCCATTGGTGCCGACCCCGATGCGGTTGATGGTCTTGCCCGCGCCGTCGCCCGCGATCAGCTGGGCCAGCGCGGTGCGCGCACCCACCATGATCATGTTGTCGTCACGCCAGCAGTCGATCAGGACCCCGCTGCGGCGGATGTTGATCAGAAGCGAGCCTCTCAGGGCGATGGTTTCAGTGGCGTTCATGGCACCCTCAATAAGCGGTTAAATCGGTGGTAACGGGGCCTGAATGGAACACGCCGGTGTAGAACGGGCGCGCGCCCGTGTGCCCGATCGATCCATCGTAAAGGTCGCCCGCGTGGCGGTACCGGCCGTCATGCCGGATGTGGCGCGTCAGCCGGATCGGCATGGCCAGATCGGCCAGCGGCGGCTGGTCCGCGCCATAGTTGATGGCCGAGTGCAGGTAGTGGCCATTATAGGAGGGCGAGACCTCGATCCGGTCCTCAGCCGCAAGATCGATCCCCATTGCCAGCAGGACGCGCTGGCTGTCATGGCGCTCGCCCGCCTCGCCCCATCCCGAGTAATCGGCCGAGGCGTCGTGCGCCAGGGCTGCATCATGCAGGTGCCGGGTGCCGTGATCATGCTGGATCGCGCCGTCATAGCGCCGCCCCCATGGCAGCACGTCCTCCGCGAAATGCCGAACGGTGGTATCGATCTCCTCCTGCGGCTCAAGGCTGTCCTCGACGCGCGCCCGGAACCCGATATCCACCAGGTGTGAGCGGGCATTCTTCCAGCGCTCGATCAGCGCCACGAGGCGAGTGATCTGGGCGGCGTCCACCCCCTTGTTCTCGCCAAGGTCCAGCAGGACGCGGAACAGCGCCCAGCGGGTGCCGCCACCATAGGTCTCGACGGCCGAGTAGGTCTTGTCTCCGTCATAGAGCGCGATCGGCAGTCCCTCGACGATCTCGGCATCGGCATAGCCGAGCGCCTTGACCGCCTCGCGGATGGCCCAAGGTGTGCCGCGATGGCGGTGCAGATCGAGAGCGCGGCGGATCAGGGCGCGGCGCTCTTCGGGCGTGGTTGCCAGATCCCAGCCATCGTCGCCCAGGATGTTGAACTGCCAGGCGAGCAGCGACAGGGCGTCTTCGGGCAGATCGTCGATGCGGTAGACCAGAAGCGTGGTCAGGTCGAGATTGTCGAGCCGCCCGATCAGCTTCAGCAGGGCGCGGCTGCGCTCGTCATCGATCCCGGCGGGCAGAAGGCGCAGATCGTCAGCCATCGGCGGACCCCGCCAAGGTGATCGCGATGCCTTCGCAATCGGCCCATTCCTCCGCGCCCAGCTCGCGCCAGGCGGGCGTGGTCAGCTCGACGCGGTAGACGCCCGCAACCGACAGGGCCGAGATGAACTGGCTGGGCACGAGGTCGCGGCCAAGCCCGGCGCGCCGCTCGGCCGCATAAGCTTCGGCCGCCTTCTGGACGGCGGCCATGGTGCTGGTCGGATCGACATTGCGATAGAGCGTGACCTGCGCGGCGATCTGGTAGCCCACGCGCACAGGGGCCGCGACCTCGACCTTGTCGGTGAGCGGGCGGACCTTGTCATCCGAGACCACCTCGGCCACCAGGTCGAGCATCTCGGATCCCGGCAGGCCGGTGTCGGTCAGGATGTGAATGCGCACGAGGCCGGGGCGCGGGCTGAGCACGGCCGCGTCGATGATGGATTGATGCGCGCTGACCGCATGCCAGCGGTAGGCCCCCACGGGACCCGCCACCGTAAAGCTCTCGGGGGCCTGCTGGATGCGCGCGCGCAGGCGGTCATCGGTTTCCCCTGCGCGCCCGCCATAGGTCACCGAGACATTGCTTGCAGAGACACCCGGCAGCGGATCAAGGAGCGATGACACCTGCCCCGGAATATATCCGTTGCCCGCAGGCCCGGCCGTCTCCGCCTTGGCCCCGACCTCGATCGACAGCGCCCCTGCGGGGATCTCTGCGGCGGCGTTCGTGGCGAAGACCACGCGGCCATCGCCTGTGCGCACCCGCGTCCCGGCGGGAATGACGGTGACCGAAGCGCGCGGCTCTGCCAGGGTGAGGGAAAGCGTGACGATCGCCGGAGCTTCGGCCAGGCGCTCGACGCCCAGAAGCTCACCCAGATAGTCGAGCATCGGGAAGGCGGCGAAGGCCAGAAGGTTCTGCTTGGCCGCCTCCTGGATGGCCACCCGGATCAGGCTTTCGCGGTAGGCGATCAGGTCGATGATCAGGCGCTCGACCTGGGCGGGCTGCAGCTTGCGGCCGGTATACGCCTGGTAATCGGCCACCATCTCGGCGGTGAGCGCAGCCGGGTCGCGATCGACGAAATTCGGCTCAGGCAGCGACATCGCGCACCTCCGTGGCGATCATCTCGCCCCGACCATCCAGCCGCCACTCGACCGTGATGTGCAGATGCGCCGACAGCTCGATCGGCACCATGCGGATCACCTCGATGCGCGGCTCCCATTGGCGCAGCGCATCGATCCCCTCGCGGATCACATGAGGGATGGCCTCGCCGGTCGGCAGGTCGATGTAGCGCCAAAGATCCGATCCGAACTCGGGCCGGTGCGGCACCGAGCCCTTGGGCGTCATCAGGATCGTGCGGATGCACTGGTTGATGTCGTCTATGCCTGCGACGATCTCGCCATGCGCGTCGAGACGTGGCTGCCAGTCTGCGGCGGTTATGTTGCGGATATCCTGAACCATGGCCGGACCATGGCCCGCGCCCGCGCGAGGTCATACCCGGACACCTGTCCGGGTCACGTCTTGCAATGTCGGGGATGGCTAACCGTAACCGTCTTTTGCGCTCACGCCAAGCACCCAAAGGCTCACTGGGGCGGGCCGGTCAGAACCCCGATGCTTTCCGGGTGAATGTGGGTGTCGCCCACATTGGTGCCGTTGTGGGTCAGGCTGGAGCTGGTGATTGCCACACCGGCGGGCGATATCTCGACCGTGGTGCCGCCGACCGACAGGGTGAAGGTCTGCCCGCCCTTGTCGTAGGTCAGCGATGCCCCGTCGCCATAGACGATGGTATGAACATTCGGATCGGACGAGGGTGGCGCGTCGGCCGCCGAGTAGATCGCCCCCGCGATGACCCCGGCCTCTTCGCCCTGGTCCATGATCACGACGACATGCTCGCCCACGGTGGGCATCCAGTAGGTCCGATCGGTTCGGGTGCGGCCCTGCAGCACCTGCAGCCAGTAGGATTGCACATTGTCGTGGTCGGGGAACTGGACCCGGCCCTTGGCGGTCGCCGGGTCGATCTCTGTCACGATGCCAATTCTAAGCGACACGGCGCACCTCGATCTCGGTTGTGTAGCCCGCGCCGCGCTCAATGCGGTGGCGGGAGGTTTCGACATAGTAGCGCCCCGACAGCTTGCCCATCAGCGCGACCTCGATCACGTTGCCCGCGATCATGCGGTGATCGCCCACGATCTCGATCCGGCCGCGCAGGCGCTTGGCGTTGGCGCGCTTCAGCTCGGCCTCGGCGCGGGTGCGGGCCTGTGCTTCACTCTCGACCCGCGCCCGGACCTTCAGCGTGTCGCCGGTGGTGATATCCTCGGCCTCGACCGTGACCGAGATCAGCTGCGCGGTCTCGGGGTCGTGGTAGGACAGGGTGCATTCCTTGTAGACCTCGTGGGTCTTGTCCGTGAAGGCGAAGCGCTTCATCTCGGTGCGCGGGATCAGCGCCACCGGGTCTTGCGCCTCAAGGCTGGCGATGGTCGAGAAGAACAGGACCGTGTCGCGCACTGCGAAGACATGGGCGTATTCCTCGGCCACGCGGCGCAGGAACTCAAGGTCGCGCTCGTCGTTCTGGGTCACCCGCTTGATGGTGATGTCCTCGATCTCGCCCTCGACCGTCAGCCCATGCTCGCCCGCGATCTGCTCGGCAATCTGGCGCAGGGTCTTGTTCTCGAAGGCGCGAGTCTTGGTGGTGCGCAGGCTCGCGGTCACAGGGGCCGCCAGGCCGCGCACCGTGACCGTGTCGGGCGGCCCGTCGAAGCTGATCTCATCCACCTCGAACTTGCCGCAAGGCAGCAAGCCCCGGCCGATCCAGCCGATCATGAGGTCCATCACGTCTCCCTTCTCGGGGTACCAGCTGCCCTTCCAGCGGTGCATACGGTCCTCAAGCCGGACCTCGATCTCGTCGGACTTGCCGTGATCGGCATCGGTGTAGACGATCATCAGCGCATCGCCCGCGATGTCGCCGGTGATGTCCGCCCCCGAATAGGTCAGGACCCATTTTGCCTCGGGGACGATCATGCCTGGCGGCCCCGCTTCCAGGGCGGAAGATCGCGATCGAGCACCACCTCATCCGCGATCACCGGGATCCGCAGGCGCAGCCCGGCCGCGATGAAGGGCCGGATCGGCACGGTCGGGTTGGCCAGGATGATCGGCTCATAAAGGTGCGGGTCGCCATAGTAGGTCCAGGCCAGCAGGTCCCAGCGATCGTTGTCCGAGGTCAGATGCTCGACATAGTCCATCTCAGGACCTCACGATGCTGGACGGCGGCACCGAAGATGGCGAGCCGGAGGGCGGCGCGGCAGCCGGTGAGGTCTGGACATTCGACCCGGCCCCCGAGGCGCGGGCGGCATTGTTGACCACGCTGATGATCGCGCCCAGCAGGCCGCCCAAGCCCCCATGCTCCATCAAGGTGACCTTGGCCACCACTGCCACCAACCCGCCGCGCCGGTCGGTCTGGCGCGTGGTCGACTGGATCTGCTTGATGACGAACATGCCGACATACTGGCCCGAGCCGTAGATGAAGGGCAGCGCGGTGCGCATGGTGCCCGCGATGCGCAGCTTGGCGAGCTCGGCCTCGGGGTTGCAGTAGCTGACGTGGAACACGAGGTCGATCGTGACCTCCTCCAGCGCCTCGCCCATGTATTGCAGGCGCGGCTTGCCTTCGATCACGTCATGCTTGGCGTAATCCCAGGAGCGCTTGTTGGTGACCCCCTCGAAATAGGTGATGAGGCGGAAGCTGATCGGGCCGAGCATTGCGAACATGGGGTCTCTCCTCAGTAATCGCGGCGGGACTGGCGGGCCAGCTCGTCCTGGACCAGCTGCACGAGCTCATGGCCCATCGACCGCAAGAGCTCCTGCATCTGCTCGCGCGACTGGAAGCCGTCGCCGCCGCCCGCGCCGCCCTGCATGGTGATATTGGGGTTGAAGTTGATCTCGACCCGCGTCCCGGCATCGCCCCCGGCCACGCCGTTGGCGGCCATGGCGGGCGCGCTGCCCGGCTCGCCGGTCAGGCCCACCTGCGGCATGGCGCTCGCGGCTTGCAGCACGGGCAGGTTGGTCCGGCCGATCTCGGGCACCTGGGCTGCCATGGCGGGCAGGCTCATGGTGGCCCCGGCCAGTGCGGCCGCCATGCCCGCAGTCAGGCGATGGACAGCCGCCACGGCAGGCGCGGGGCGCACCGCCCCCGCCACCGTCTCGGAGAACCGCACACGATCAAGGTCCGACAGCGGGCCGATCTTGGCGGGCGAATGGGGCAGGTGGTCGCGCATGGCCTGGACGGTCTCGCGCGTGGCCTCGATCGCCTGCGCCGCCCCGGCGCGGATGCCTTCGGCCAGGGTGCGCATGAAGGCGATGCCGTGCGAGCGAAGCGAAACCCCGGCCAACACAGATGTCACTGATTGGACTGCGGACGAGACGGCGGATTGCACTGCGGTCAACTCGGCACCGACAGCCGCCCGCGTCTGCGCCGCCGCCGCGTCGATCCGCGGCAGCATTTCAGCCAGCCGCGAGGCGGCAGCCTCGGCCTCGGCCAGCGTCTGGGGATCCACGATCTGGGCGCGCGGGGTCTGCCCCGTCATCGCCTGGAACTCGGCCGAGGCTTCGATGATGTCCTGAAGCCTTTGCGCGATGGACCCGGTCGAGGTCCAGGTGCCCGCCTCGCCGCTGACCCGCTCGTGCAGCTCCTCCAGCCCGATCAGCCCCTGGCGATACTGATTGACAAGCTCGACGCCCTCCGACCAGCCGTAGAAGAAGCCATCGCCCGCCCGCACAAAGGACAGCTGATCGAGCAGCGGCGCGTCAGCACCGGGGCCAAGGATGGCGTCGAGCGCTGGCCGAAGATCGGGGATGATGTCTCCCCAATCGAACTCCGGCAGCATGGAGGACCATTCGATGCCGCCGAGGAAGTCGCGCACGGCCTGCCAGGAGGCGCGCAGTCGCTCGACACCGATCAGCAAGCCCCAGCCGATCGCGCTGAGAACCTCTGACCAACTGAAGGCGGGGATGTAGCTGGACCAGTCGAGCGATGTGACCCAGTCGCCCCAGGCCAGCGCGCTGCCGATCACCCCGGCCCAGCTGAAGCCGGGGATGAAGTCGAGCCAGCGGATCGGCAGGATCCACGAGGCCCAGTCGAGCGCGGTCAGAGCGCCCGACCAGGTAAAGGCGGGCATGTAGCTGGACCAGTCGAGCGATGTGACCCAGTCGCCCCAGGCAAGGGCGCTGCCGATCACCTCGGACCAGCTGAAGCCGGGGATGAAGTCCAGCCAGCGCAAGGGCGAGACCCACGAGACCCAGTCGAGCACCTGAAGCGCGTTGTCCCAGGTGAAGAGTGCCACAAACTCCGACCAGGACAGGCTGGAGATCCAGTCCGCCCAGTCAAGCACCGCACCGATCACGGCCGACCAGCTGAAGCCGGGGATGAAATCCAGCCAGCGCAGCGGGATCAGCCAGCTCAGCCAGTTGAGCACGGTCAGGAAGTTCTCCCAGGTCAGCAGCCCCACGAAATCCGCCCAGGACAGGCTGGGGATCATGCGCGCCCAGTCCAGCCCCTGCGCCAGCCAGCCGGTGACCCGCGACCACCAGCTTGAAACCCAGCTTGAGAACCCTTCAAAGGCCGTTTGAACGTCCGCCCAGAGATCGACGAAGAACTCCGAGATCGGCTCCCAGTAATACCAGACCAACAGCGCCCCGGCCGCGATCGCCGCCACCGCCAGCCCGATCGGGTTGGCCATCAGCGCCAGCCCGAAGGCCCGCGCCGCCACCGCCGCCGCGCGCAACCCCGCCACCACCCGGCCCGCCGCCGCTGCCCCCATCGCCATCAGGCCCGAGATGAAGGACGGAATGGCTGCCGCAGCGACGGTCACAAGCCGCGCGCCAAACATGAAGATGCCGCCCGTGGCTGCCCAAATCTTCGGCAGCAGCCAGACGAAGGCTATCCCGATCCGCGAGAGCACCTGCAGCCCGACCCCGGCCATCATGGCAAAGCCGCCGACCACCGACAGGATCGGCGCGACCACGGCCAGCACCCCGGCCCCCAGCAGCGCGGCGCGCAGCGCGATCCCTGCGATGGTCGGGTTGGCCTCGGCCCAGCCCATGATCGACTGCACCACGCCGGTGGCCGCCCGCGCCACATCGGTCAGCACCGGCAACAGCATCGTGCCCAGCGTGATGTTGAGCCCCTCCATGGCCGAGGCGAACTCGGTCTGCGCGCCTCGGAAGTTGTCGCCCATCTCGGCCGCAACCTGCGCGGCCCGACCCTGGCTGGCCATCAGCTGGTCGACGTAATCCCCGATCGACTGACCCTGCGCCAGCAGCTCGGCCGCGCCCGCCGCCGCCTCGACCCCGAAGATCGTGCCGATGATATCGAGCTGCTGCTGGGTGCCCAGATCCCCGATCGCATCGCCCACCTCGCCCAGGATCGTGACCATCGAGCGCATGTTGCCCTGCTCGTCGGCCACCGACACACCCATGGCGTCAAGCGCCGCCGCCGCCTCGCGCGAGGGCGCGGCCAGCCGCTGCAGCATGGCGCGCAGCGTGGTGCCCGCCTGGCTCGACTGGATACCGGCATTGCCCAGAAGGCCCGCCATGGCGGCGGCCTCTTCCAGGCTCATGCCAGCAGCGCGCGCGACCGGCGCGATGTAGCGCATCGTGTCGCCCAGCATCGGGATATCGGTATTGGCGGTGGTGAAGGTCGCCACCATCACATCCGCGACCCGCGTCATCTCGGCCGCGTCGAGCCCGAAGCCAGACAGGATGTTCGAGGCGATATCGGCGGTGGTGCCCAGATCGACCGCACCCGCGCGGGCCAGCGCCAGCATCGACGGCATCGCCGCCATCTGCTCTTGCGCATCGAAGCCTGCCCGCGCCAGGAACCCCATGCCCTCGGCCGCCTGGCTCGCCGAGAAGGCGGTGGTGGCCCCCAGCTCGCGCGCCTGGGCGCTGAGCGCCTCGAACTCGTCGCCGGTGATGTTGGTGGTGACGGCGCGGACCAGCGCCATGGATTGCTCGAACTGGGCGGCGGCCTCGATCGGACCGTTGATCGCCGCCATCATCTGGTTGGCGGCCCCTTGCGTCATCGCCCCCGCGATCGACATGCGGGTGCCCCAGTCCTGCATCTCGCGGCCGCGCGCGGCCATCCGGTCGAGCCCCTCCATCGACCGCACCATCTCGCGCACCGGGCCTGTCAGGTTGTCAACGGCGGCGATGATGACCGAAAGGTTGAAGATGCTGTCCATTTCGGGTTATTGTCCTTCGTGACAAACAAGAGGTGGCGCGATGGAAATCCTGATGCTGTTCTTCGTCCTCTTCGGCGTGGGTGCCCTGCTGGGTCTGGCCTATGTCGGGCTGAAGGCGATCTTCATGACTGCGCGCGGGTCGGTGTGGGCGGGGCGCGGCTTGTTCGCCGCAGCCCGCGATGGCATCCGCAAGGGCGTCGAGCAGGGCAAGGCCGACATTGCCTCGATGGAAGCTAAGAAGGCTGCGCGGCTTCGCGAGCGTCCCTGACCGCCTTGGCGTGATCGACGGCCTCTTCGATCCAGTCGTTGAGGTCGGTGATCTCTATCCCGTCCACCTCGGCCGCCGACCACTTCGTCACCGTGATCAGGGCGAAGGCATCCCTTGGGGTAGGGATTTTCCCGGCAGGCCACCCATGATCGCCGTCACGTCCTCCATGTCCATCTCGTCCAGGTCCTCGGGCAGCACCGCGTTGCCGTCGATCGTGGCCAGCGCGGCGGCCAGCGCCATCGAATAGCCGATCGGGTCCTGCGCGGGGTTCACATGCCGCGCGGCGATGCGCATGTCGCGCCCCTTGCCCTTGCGCAGCACCACCACCTTGCCCGAGGCGGGCAGCGTGATCGTGCGGGTGTCGTCGGCCTTGGCGGCGGTCTCGGTCTTGTCGCTCATGGTCTTTCCTTCGTCTCAGAGTGTCAGGGGTTCAGCCCCGGCCGGAACGCGCCCGGCCAGGTGGGGATCAGCCGCCGATGTTCAGGCGGTAGGTGGCCAGCACATCCGCGCCCGCGACCTTGTAGATGTTCTCCAGCACGTCGAACTCGAAGATCTCCTGGCTGTCGATTTCCATCTTGGCGTAATAGACCGACAGGTTGCTGTCGGGCACCACGCGGTCATGCTGCTTGAAGGACCCCAGCGGGAAGTCCTTGTAGGCGGCAATCAGCGAGACCATCACCGGCACCTCGGCCGTGCGGCCCTGCCCGGTATAGGTCTCCAGCGAGGAGCGCGCCTGCAGCCGCACCGTCTTGAACGGGTTGGCCGCCTCGCGCAGCACCTCGGAATAGAACGAGGCCCACTTGACCTTGCATTCCATCTTCTCGACGCCCGAGAAGAACTCGGCCGTGCCCACCATGCCGAGCGCCTTGTGCTCCTGCATCTTGTGCTTGACCTGCGGCAGCTCCAGTTCCTCGGCGCGCCCCAGGAGCGACGAGCCGTTCATGTAGAGGTTGACGTTGGTCAGGTGGTTGATCGCAATCTTGTTGCTCATGGGTCAGGCCCCTTTCACTGGCCGCCGAGCTGGTTGAGCAGCTCGATGTTGATGAAGCTCTCGAACGTGATCCGCTCGGCGGGCGTCGGCGGCATGAACTCGATGTCGAAGACCAGGTGGCCCGCCGCGATCTGGGTGGCCTCGTTCTTCGCCGGGTCGTAGCTGCACTTGCCGTCGATCAGCGCCCCGCGCCCGATCAGGGTGCGGATGAAGCTGTTCACGCTCTCGCGGATGTCGTCGATCAGCGCCTGGTTGATCGGGCGATCGATGAACTGCAGCATCGACAGCTCGACGCTCTCATGCAGCATGTCGGCCACCCGGCGGATCGGGATGAAGTTCTTGGGGTGGGTCACCGAAGGCCAGGCGGCCGAGCGGTTGCCCCAGACCCGCAGACCCGAGCCGAACGAGTTGAAGACCGTGACGATCCCGTTCTCGTTGAGCAGGTTCACATCCGTGGTCGGGTCGTTGATCATGGCCGACAGGCGGCGCTCGACGCCCACGATCCCCTTGATGTCGTGGTTCGACGGGCTGACCCAGTAGCCCTCGTCGTTGTCCACCGCGCAGATCACGCCCGCCAGCCGCTGGCTATAGGGCTCAAGCCGCTCGGTGTCGGTCGCCAGGTCATAGACCTTCAGGTGCGGATAGCACAGCACCATGCGCTCGCTCGACGTGTTGAAGTTGATCGAGCCATTCGGCCCGCGCCCGGCGATCGCCTCGGCCATGGTGGTGCCGATCGGCGCATCGGCCAGGGCGATGGCGCGCAGCTTGCCCGCCATCACGTCAAGCTCGGCCGTGACCGAGGTGAGCGTGCCGTAGACCGGCGCGATCAGGATCTTCGGCCAGAAGCCCATCTCGGCATAGCAGTCGAGGAACGCTTGCATGCCGGTGCGGTTGCCCGACACATCGACCGCGCCGATGATGTCCGAGGGCAGCACCTTCTCGGGATCGGCAAAGTCATAGGCGGCCTTGACCGTCTCGGCAGCCGAGATCGCGCCGCCGGTCAGGCGGGTGACGATGCCGGTGGCCGGGTCGAGCGTGTAATCGGTACCAGCGACATAGGTGGTCGCGGCAGTGCTGTCGGTCAGCACCAGGTCGAACACGCCCTTGTGGCCAAGCTCGGCCATCTCGTCCGCGCCGAAGGTCACGTCCTTCGCCGCCTGGGCGGTGACATGGGTCTCGGGGTCGAACACGTTGACCACCACGACGATGCCGCGGCCCTGGTCGAAGATCGCGTCGAGCGCCTGGGGGATGGTGTAGCCCTCGATCTGGGTGCCGAAGTAGCGGGCGGCATCCCGGTCGGACTGGATCAGCACCGGCTTGTTGAGGCTGGCGAGCGTCCCGTCGACCTGGAAGATCGGCGCGGTGCCCACGAGGCCGACCACGGCGGTTTTCACGCCCCGGATCGGGCGCGGCCCCTTGTCGATCTCGATGGTCTCGACGCCATGCAGGAAGTTGGCGGCCATTTACTTTCCCTCCTTCTCGCCCGAGGCGGATGCCGGGCTATCGGTTTTCGTCTTGGTGGTGGCGGCGGGTGCCGTGGTGCGGCTGGGCGCGGGCGCGGCCTTGGGGGCTGCAACCGGCGTCAGGTGCTTCTGGGCCACGAGGGTCTTCACCCAGGCGTTCTCGGCCGGAAGCGTGACCTCCCGTCCGGGAAACAGGATCACGTCGGTGCCGTCATCCAGCGTGGCAGCGGACATCGGCCCGCTGTAAAGGTACTTAGCCATTGATGGTCTCCGTATCGGTGGTGCCGTAATCGTCGGCGGTGTTGACCCGCTTGAGCGCAGGCAGGCCTTCTTCCTCATGGCACTCGACCGTGGTGATCGTGTGCGTCATGGTCAGCACGTGGGTCCACACGCCCTGGTTCTGGTCGATGAACTCGGCGCGCACCGGCATCAGCTTGGAGCAGCCCTCGGTACGCCAGCCGGTCAGCAGCATGCGCACCGCATCGAGCACGTCATAGGCCCCGACATGAGTGCGCAGGTTGCGCGTCAGGATCGAGATGTCCCACTCGATCTTGCGCTCCTGGACCACCAGCGACAGATCGCGCGGCTTCGAATAGACCTCGCGGCCATAGGCCACCAGGACCGCGCCATTTGGGTGCGACATCTTGAAGGCGTCGGGCTTGTCGGGGAAGGACGCCACATGCAGCTTGTCGAGCGACCCGGCCAGCCGGGCGACGATGGCCTCTTCGATTTCGCGGATCATTGGCGCACCCCTTCGGCCAGGTGGTCTGTCAGGATTTCCCCGATCATGCGCCGGTCATCGGCGCTCACGCCCAGGTAGGGGCGCGCGGGGATGGCGACCTTGCGGCCGCGCCCGGCCTGCCCGCCCAGCTGATGGATGCGGGCGTAGGTCCGGTTCGTGCCGACCGCCACCTGCAGCCGCCCGGCGGCATAGCTCAGCGACTGGTAAAGGTGGTTGCGGTCGCGCAGTTTCTTGGCGCTGGCCCCGCGACGAAGCAGTGTGACGGGGGAATGCGCGGCCCACGCCTGGCCGTCCGGGCCGGTCTCGGCCTCGAAGCGATCCTCGGTCGATGCCTGCAGCGCCGAGCCGATCTCCTCGAAGACCGGCTGCAGCGTCATGCTGCGCTGGATCAGACGGGTGAGCGCCTCGCGGAACCCCTCGTCCTCGACGCGAACGGTTACACTGACCCCGCCCGACATCAGAAGCCTTTCAGCCGGTCGCGGCTGAACGTCCGCTCCGGGCCTGCGACAAGGGTCGGTCCACCCGCCGGGTCGACGGTCTGACCCACCTGGTTGAGCCCGAGGTTGATGTCGCCATTGGCCACCGCGCGCAGATACTTGATCGCATCCTCGTAGCGCTGGCGCTGGTCTTCCATAACGTCGATCTGGCGCAGCGACAGCAGCCGGTACATCGCGATATTGCAGGCAAGGATGCGCAGCGAGCGCGGCGGCGACTGAAGGGGCAGCCGGTAGCGCCCCTCCAGGTAGCCGTCGATCTCATCCGAGGCATCCTCCAGGGCACGATCGAGCGCCGCCACCTTGATCGTGACGATCTCGGGGTCGGTAACCTCCACGAGCTGCTGCTCGGAGAAGCGGTCGATCATGTCCTGGGATGTGGCGTAAGCCATGGGTCATCAAGCCTTCGGTTCGGACTTCGTCTCGGTCTTGGCCCCGCCGCGCGCGGCGGCGGGCTTGGCGGGCTCGGCCGCATCGGGATCGTCGATCTCGACCTCGACCACCACGAGGGCGGGCTCGGCCTTGAGCTGGGCGATCTGCGCCTTCGAAAGGCTGGCCAGCGGGTGATCGACGGGCGAAGCGCCGTGCTCGATCCCGGCGCGACGGAAGCCGTCGCGCCGGGCGGTGATGCGCAGTGCGGGGATCTTTGCCATGGAGCCTCTCCTTACAGCCATTCGCAGACGAGCAGCTCGGCGGTGCCCCGGTAGACGTTGGTCGCCCCGGCCGCATCGCGCTCGGCATTCAGAAGCTCCAGCCCGGCCTCTTCCAGCGCGGGCGGCACCACCAAGAGGCGCGGGCGCAGGCCCAGCGGGCGGCCATAGTCGCCCTTCATGCCCATCAGCGCGGTGCGCGCGGCCTTGTAGCTGGTCTTGTCCAGCGTCTGCTTGCTGCCATAGGCGAACTGCCAGAAGCCGAAGCCCACATTCGAGCGGCCATCGACACCGTAGCGGAAGGACTTGCGCATGAAGACGTTCTCGTCCTCCTCGCGGTCCTGGCGCACGAAGTTGTAGTCCTTGCGCACCTGGTAGAGGATCGGCTTGAGCGCGCGGCTGTCGTCGACCAGAAACCAGGCATCGCCCGAGCCGCCGCCGGTGTTGGACACCGAGGTGACCTTGCCGTCCTCGTCGAGCACCGGGTGATCGGTGTCGAAGAAATACTGGCCATCGTAGCAGGCGGTCGAGAAGCCCTGACCCAGCAGGCTGAAGACCAGCTGGTTGGGATGCGCTGCCGTCGAGCGGCCCATTTCCTCGAACAGCGGCGAGTAGACGCCATAGGTGTCGTCCTCGATGTCGTCGCGGCCGACCTCGATCGTGCTTTCCCAGGACTTGTTCTTGATCGAATAGTCATGCGCCTCGATCGACTTGATGACGCGGTCCCCGATCCATTCGCGCAGGTTGGGCGTCTGGCCAAGCCAGGCGTATTTTTCCTCGCGGGTGGTGGACGGAACGCGCGTGGCGACGCGGTTCCACTGCGGGTCCGCCTGGCCGAGGCCGCGCTGGAAGGCGGCGCTGTAGCCCGTGAACAGGCGGCCAAGATTGGACTGATTGATGATCATGTGTGGCCTCCTTAGCCGATCGAAACCCAGACGCCGTGTGCATCGACGTCCATGATGCGCCCGGCTTTCGAGCGCGAAGCGGTGCCATCGGTCTTGGCGACCGTCTGGTCATCCACGATCCAGGCATCCGCGCCGACATCGGCCAGGGCGATCTCGTCGGCCCCGGCGGAATTGGCGAAACGGAACACGCCGGTGCGCACCAGCACCGTCACGTCGCCCGCGCTGCCGCCGCTGTTGTCGGCATGCGCATCGGCCCGACCGACCGCGACCAGCCCGGTATCGGTGGCACCCGGCTTGGCGACCCCGGCATCGAGCACCACCAGCGAGCCCGCGAAGATGCGGGTCGCGGCGGCCACCGGGAACTGAAAGTCCTTGCCCGAGCGTTCGGGCGTATTGCGATCCTTGGTCAGCGCGGCCATCAGACAGCCTCCTTCTTGCGCATGGCGGTGAACTCTTCAGGCGTCAGACCCATCGCGGAGCAGACCGCCATGTCGTCGGCATCAAGCGCGCCGTCGCCGGTCTCGACCTTGGCCCCCGGCTTTGCGCCGGGCATCAGGATCGCAGGCTGGCCTTCGAGGAACTTGGCAAAGCCCTCAGGATCCTTGGCATGATAGGCCACGGCCCAGTCGCGGTTCGCGGGCGGCACCTTGCCGCTCTTGATCGCCTGGTCGACCACGCCAGCGGCGCGCTCGTCCATCAGCGTCTTGACCTGCGCCTGCAGGCTGGTGACCACCTCGATCGGGGCGAACTTGTTGGGATCGGGCGCGCTCGCATCCTTCTTGCCCAGGGCGGTGACGGCCGCCTGGACGGCAGTCGCGGTGTGAACGGCGGAGCAATACTCGGCCACGGTAGCGACGGCATAGTGTTGTCGCGGGCGGCGTAAAAGTCGTCCACTTTTGCCCTTTCGGATTTCGGGAGGGCTTGGGGATATACACCGTGGACTTGTATTTGAAGGTG
>NZ_JBGFGN010000155.1:0-2841 GCF_041224595.1 Donghicola sp. XS_ASV15
CGCACCTTCAAATACAAGTCCACGGTGTATATCCCCAAGCCCTCCCGAAATCCGAAAGGGCAAAAGTGGACGACTTTTACGCCGCCCGCGACAACACTATGCCGTCGCTACCGTGGCCGAGTATTGCTCCGCCGTTCACAGATCAGCGGGATATCATCGGTGCGCTGCGCCAGCGACGGTACGCTGACAGGGAACACGTTGATGCGGAAATAGAGGTCAGCACGGAAACGCCCTGCTTCGGCATCACTGGCCAAGGCGCGGTGGGTCGCAGTCACAAGACGGAAATCGACTTCGATTTCGCCACGGCCACCGACACGCTGGATGCGGCGGGTTTCCAGAACGCGCAGGAGCTTGGCTTGCAGCGCCAGAGGCATATCGCCAATTTCGTCCAGAAACAAAGTCCCGCCCTGCGCCTGTTCAATTCGGCCAATGCGGCGTTGATCCGCGCCGGTGAAGGCACCTTTTTCGTGGCCAAAAAGTTCGGACTCCAACAGATCCGCCGGGATCGCCGCACAGTTCACAGCGACCAGATCGCCTTTGCGGCCCGACGCCGTATGAAGCGCTTCGCAGACCAGTTCTTTGCCGACGCCTGTCTCCCCTTGCACCATCACGGGTGCTTCGGTTGGCGCGACAACAGAGAGAACTTGCTTGAGTTGCTGCATTGCAGCAGAGCGGCCGATCAAGATCCGATCCAGTACCGAAATCTTTCGGGTGTCCAAATCGCTCACAGCGGTTTGCCAATACTGGGTCATGGATGCCTGCCTTAAGTTCGAGGTCGGAGTACACGTTGAATTTACCGACTCGTTTAGGTGGGCTGATAGCTGCTCATTGGTTTTTTTAGATCACCAAAAGGGTAGTGCTGAAAATCAATCGTGTTAGGAGCGCTTTTGCAAAAATACCATCGGCTAGTTTCCTACCCCAAGACTCGCCTTAAGTGAGGCGACCAAAGCGGCAGCATCTTCGCCTGTGCGGGAGGGTGAGCTGAAATCAAACGTCCGAGAGGGAATCGCTTTGGCCCGAGATTCGGGCATTTTGGGCAGATTGCCCTCGGGAAGACCAAACTTGACGATATATTCAGCCATATCGCTGAGCTTTCTCTTTCGAGGCGGAGCCGCCGATTCCCCCGCTGGCGCAGCGGCAAGCATAACCTCTTCTTTCGGGAAATCGCCTTTGGACAAAGCACTGAAAGCCGTTTCAACCTTTTGCAAATATCTGCGGCCCAGCGTTTCCTTGCCAGAGTGGTAATGCTTCACCGCCTCTTCCCAAGAGCCATTTTGAGCTACTCCCCGATCATTGGACAGGATCTGGCATAAATTAAGCTACTCGTTGCACCTGCTGATCGGGTTGGGTTCCGTCTTTTCTCAGCCAATAAAGCATGGCGGGCGGTCTGCCGCCAAGGGCTGAGTGAGGGCGTTGGTGGTTGTAGAAGGCCATCCATTTTCGAATTCCCGCCTTGGCTTCTGATCCGCTCTCCCAAGCATGCAGATAGACGCATTCGTATTTCAACGTCCGCCATAGCCGCTCGATAAAGATGTTGTCGAGGAACCGGCCTTTTCCGTCCATAGATATGCGGATGCCGGACCGCCGCAGTCGGTCGGTCCATGCAAAGGACGTGAATTGGCTGCCTTGGTCGGTGTTCATAATCTCGGGCGGGCCGAACTTGTGGATGGCTTCGTTCAGCGCCTCTACGCAGAAGTCCGCCTCCAGCGTGTTTGAGATGCGCCAAGCCAAAACCTTGCGGGTGTGCCAATCCATGATCGCCACCAGATAGAGAAACCCACGTCGCATCGGCAGATAGGTGATGTCCGAACACCAGACCTGGTTGGGCCGCTCGACCCTCAACCCCTTCAGCAGATAGGGATAGATCTTGTGCCCCTTCGCTGGCCTGCTGGTATTGGGCTTCTGGTAGATCGGCATCAATCCCATCAGGCGCATCAGCCGGCGTATCCGTTTCTCATTCACCAGATGGCCGTCGTTGCGCAGGTGCCAGGTCATTTGCCGGACACCGAAGAACGGGGTCTCCAAGAACTGCTCGTCGATCCGCCGCATCAGATCGAGGTTCTGCGCGGTCTCGCCCTTCGGCGTATAATAGAATGACGAGCGTGAGATCGACAGCAGCTTGCACTGCTGGACGACAGACAGCCGAGGGTGATCAGGCTCAATCATGCCGCGCCTCACTTCCCGCCCCAGGGCTTGAGCTTTCGTTCCAAAAAAGAGTTGGCTACCGCCAGCTCCCCGATCTTGGCATGGAGCTCCTTCACTTGCTCTTCGTCGATCTCGGGCTTTTTTCGGCCGCCGCGTTCGAACACACCGGATGCGCCCTCGAGCAAAGCGCGTTTCCATTGGTGGATCATCGTCGGATGCACCCCAAACCGGCTCGCCAGTTCGGCTGCGGTCTCTTCGCCCTTCAAGGCCTCCAGCGCGACCTTCGCCTTGAACTCCGGCGCATGCTGCTTGCGTTTAGACATCTCTGATCTCCTTCGTGTTGAAGATCAGCAGACTGCATATTGTAGCTTATGTCAGTGTCCGAATTTCGGGGGGTAGCTCATTTCGCTCCTTCAAACGAGTCAAAAACTCAGCAGCGTAGGCTGTATTGGCGGCCGGATCGAACATGTCCTCAAGCGATGAAAACCCCTCGCCGTGCCAGCGATAGTTCACCTGCATACAGCCAACATCGATGCTTGTGGTGCCACCTGCCATCGTGTCAACGGCGGAGTAAAATTCGGCCATTGTGGCGGAGCAAAAGTCGGCCAGTTTGGGGCGAGCGCCTTGGAGCGTGCGGCCCTCATATAGCAAGCCCGGTCCAAGGCGCATTGGCCGTCAGGCCAATTCTGTGAGGTT
>NZ_JBGFGN010000036.1:0-302 GCF_041224595.1 Donghicola sp. XS_ASV15
CGGCTCTTCCACGTCAGCAAGCGCCGCGAAGGGGTCTTCCTCTTCGGTGGCGGCTAAGTGGTCTGCGTCGGGTGTGGCCTCGACGGCCACCTCGGCTTCTATGGGGGTGTCTTCTGTCGCCGGGGGGAGGCTGTCGTGACCGTGCTCCTCCTCCGCGCCCTCAAGGGCAGCAAACGGGGCGTCGTCCACTGGAGCAGAGACGGCCTCGGTCTCGAGCGCCTTCAGCGCGTCAAGGTCAGGAAGATCCTCTGCCGCGTCGGCCGCGCTGTCGAAGGGAGCAAACGGGTCATCGTCTTCGCTGA
>NZ_JBGFGN010000156.1:0-323 GCF_041224595.1 Donghicola sp. XS_ASV15
ATATTGAACTGTCGCGATCGTAAGCAAGAAAGATGGCTAGTAGCGCGACAGCAAGTACAGAAATACGCCCTACAGTAACTAATTTTGCCTGTGATGCATGTTGATTGAAGAAGGCTTTGTAAATGTCTTCTGTTAGTGAACTAGAGGTTACCAACAACTGTGACGAAATCGTACTCATAATCGCCGCTAAAATTGCCGCCAACAAAAAACCCGCTATTAATGGATGGAACAACACCTGCGACAATAAAATAAAAATAGTTTCAGCATCGTTTAATAGAACACCCGTTTGCTGAACATATACAACGCCAACAAACCCCGTTGCT
>NZ_JBGFGN010000007.1:0-2565 GCF_041224595.1 Donghicola sp. XS_ASV15
CGCACCTGGGGGGCAGGGACGGGCGGCGCGGAAAGCTCGGGGAGTGGGCCGGTGCAGCCGGCGCACGAGTAGAGCCCGGTCCTGGGCGCGCGTGTCCTCGAGCGACTGCACGAGGTCACGCGCGATCAGGATTTGCCCGAATGCGGTATCACTTCCGACGCCCTAACTGTTCCGCTATTGTTCTTCGATGATCCGCGAAACCTTCCTTGCCCCGCTTTACACTCTCCGCGTCAACAGTCTTGGGGCTGAACATGCTCTCCGCTTGAGCTGCATGTGCGGCGCGGGGCCGTGGTATCTAAACGGGTTCTGGTTACGCCAGCGGTATCCAGAAAACGAGTTCCTGCGCTGGATCGCGAACAACCTACCGTGTCCCGCCTGTCGAACGCGGGACTGCATGGCCTGGGGCATTGTCGAGGCTGTTCATGAGGTCGGAAAATTGGCGAGATAGGTAGGGGGGCCGTCTGCCCCCCGGTCCTCCGGCCCTCCCCCCGAGGATATTTTCGGGAAGATGAATGGCGGTCATTCGAGATCGAGCTTCAACGGATCGCCCCGCCCGGAAGGTCGCCAGCCTGAATCGAACAAGGAAATCCGGCCATAGCTCGGCCAAGCAATCTTGAGACGGGCGATCAGCCTAAGACGGGTCGCCTGCTCGGCAATCAGGGTCGCCACGTCGCTGACCGAAGCGCCTTCGCGCAGGAGATACCATTCTCGGGTGCGGCTTCTATCCCGGTAGGCTAGTCGGCGGACTTTGGCATGACACCGGGCTTCGAGCGCGAAGGCGTGAGGCATTCTCACGGTCTGGACGATGACCATGCGACCTTGGACGCTGCGGGAAAGCTCTTTCCGGCGATCAACGGTCTTCCGTTGCGTGAAACCGATCTTGATCCGGCGCGGGTCGGCTTCGTCGCAGGTCAGATAGACGGTGCCCCAAGCTACGTTCCGGCGAAGCCAGCGGATACGGGTGAAGCCCCGCGACCGGCGGGCCATCAGGCCCGCTCCGGCCCGGTGATCCCGTAAGGGTTCGCCGGGCCGAATTTGATACCGTCCTGCTCGAAGAAGCCCAAGTACCCGAGAAGCCAAGCGCGATGTAGCTCGGTGCCAGCGATCAAGCGGCGCACCTGGCGCGGCAACAATCGCCCCGAATGGCCGGAGAGATAAGCTCTAAAATAGATAGCCTTCATCATGTTGAAAATCCCTTCTGGTCCAGAGGATAGAGACGGAAAAGGCGGGCCGAAAGGCCCGCCATAGATCACCCTTGGCCTAGAAACCGCTCGCCAGCTTTCGGGCCGTATTCGATCACTTCCCAAACCTCATGCCCGGTGCGGCTCGCATAGCGCCAAGCCGTCGCCTCATCCCTATGGATGCGGGGCAGGTCGTCAGGGTATTCGCGGGTCTCGATGATGCGCGAGGTCATGCCTCGATCTCCCACGGCTTCGGCGCGAAAAGGTCTTGGGTCTGGTAATCAGGGTGCGGTAGCGGCTCGACGTTCTCGGCCACGAAAACCACGGTGGATTGCCGGATTTTTGGCTCGCCCCGGTCGTTGCGTTCACGGGTCTTGATGACGGCGGAATACCGACCCGGTTTCTCCGGGTCTGGCAACACCGCGTAGCTCTTTGGTGACTTGGGGAGTCCAAGCCAGCGCGTCCCCCACACCTCGGGGGGGGACGCGCGTTCAAACTCGATGACGGCCAGCAGATTGCGCTTGTCCGTCGCTGTCAGGTGCAAGCCGTCGATCAGGCGGATTTGGGGTTTCATGCCGCCCCTCCTTCCTCGTTGATCCGCGCGAAAAGCGCGTCGATCTGTTCCAGCGAAAGCGGCTCAACCTCGCCGCAATCGGTCTGAATGTCGGTGATGCCTGCCGGGACTTCCTGAGCGGCTTGCAGGAGCCGAAGGCCCGCAAGAACAGTGGCAAGCTCGGCGCGGTCCAGGATCACGCCTTTGGAGGGTTGGGGGGCACTCATGCCCCCGCCTCCGTCCAGTCTGTCGCCCAAATGTCCATCGTGGCGATGGTGTTTCCGTCGGGGTCGATAACGCGCAACTCAGGCTTGATCGTCGCGGCGGCGTGGTGGTCGCGGCCCATCATGCGCAGCATGGTTTCGCTGGTCGAGTAGATCGCCTGCGGCTCGGGCTGGCCTTCATATTCGGCCAAGAGAGAAAAAAGACGTGTGGACATAGATTGCCCTCCTTGTGGTGGTGCCCTGTCCGGTCTGTTGCCGAAAATCGGGGCGGGGTTTCTGGCGAGGAAGCGCGAAGCGCGCCCCTCTCCTGAAAGCCTGCCTCCCGGCGAGGGCAGGAGGGGGACCCATGCAAGGTTGTCCGTAGGGGCGAAGGGGAGGGGGATCACCCGGCCACGCAGCTCGGCCCCCGGCCGAGACCGTGGTTGGGGACACCCCCCCTGACGCCGCTCATGGTGCTTGCGTGGGGGAACCGGCGGTTCCCTAGACGGACAGGGCGCGCTTGCGCGACCTGGCCCAAGGATGCGGGCGGCGTTCGGCTTGACCGAACCCCCCGCCAGTGTGATAGCCGCGCTCGCGCGGGGATCTCGATATTCTCTTGTCGACCAAG
>NZ_JBGFGN010000017.1:0-6101 GCF_041224595.1 Donghicola sp. XS_ASV15
TTTCAGAGCTGTGCAGTGAACTGGGCGTGAAACCCGTCACCCTGTACCGATACGTCGATCCCAAAGGCAACCTGCGCGAATATGGAGAACGCGTCCTCGGCGCTTAAGGTGTCATTCTGCACTCAGCCGGAGCAGACCCCACCCAGTCTTGAGCCGTCTCGTTCAGCCGCTCCATGTAGCCGTCTTGCCGCGCGAGCCGCACCTTGCGTAGCGCCGCTGGATCGCGGGCGCGTAGGCCCGGGTTCCCGCCGACCCGGCCCTTAGTACGGGCACTCGCCAGCCCCGCCTTGGTACGTTCGCGGATCAGCGCCCGCTCAAACTCGGCCGCGGCGCCCAGAACCTGAAGCGTGAACTTGCCTTGCGGGGATCCGGTGTCGATCGGGTCCTGAATGGAACGAAAGAACGCCCCCTTGGCCTCCAGCCGTTCGATCACCTCCAGCAGATGTGAGAGAGACCGCGCCAGCCGGTCGATCCGAACGACAACCAGCGTGTCGCCCTTGCTAATGCGCTCCAGCAAGCGGGCAAGCACTGGCCGCGCACGATTGCCGCCGGAGGCGTGTTCTTCATGGATTTCGACGCATCCCACAGTTTGCAGGGCCTCGGACTGGGGCAGGGGGGGCTGATCCTCGGTTGATACGCGCGCATAGCCTATGAGGGGCATGAAAACGGGCCGTTTGCAATTTAAGGTATCGCAATTAAACGATTGAATGACCGCGCGATCAGAGACCGGAAGCCTTCGTCAGGTTCACCCGGAACCGATCGCGGCGGCGTTGGTAGCGGCGGGTCATTTCGGCGGAGGCGTGGCCGAGGTGTTTTTGAACGTAGCGCTCGTCGACCTCAGCAGAGCTGGCCAGACCCGCGCGCAGCGAATGACCGGAGAACAGGGCCAGACGGTCTTTTTCCGGCAGGTCCGCGCGGATGCCAGCGTCAAGGACGCATCGCTTGATAAGCCGCGCGACATGCTTGTCGTTGAGCCGCGTCTCCAGTGCCTTCTTGCCGTCCCGCGAGGTGCCGACGAACACCGGGCCGAAATCGATCTTGGCGAAGTGGAGCCATTGTTCGAGCGCATGGACGGGGCAAGTCTGATCGCTGGAGCCGCGGCCGATCTCGACCTCGCGCCAACCCGTTTTGGCGTTCAGTTCAAGCAGGGCACCCTTGTCGAGGATCTCGATCCAGCCGCCCGTGTCCGGCGTGTCGTCCTTCCCGCAGTCAAGGCTTACGATCTCTGAGCGGCGGAGGCCGCCAGCGTAGCCCAAGAGCAGGATCGCGCGATCCCTCAGCCCGCGCAGGTCGAAAGGAAGGGTGGCGACCATCGCAAGGATGTCGTCGGCCAGGATCGCTTCCTTCTGCACCGGCGGACGGGCATGTTTGCGCTTGATCCCGGCGAGCACTGTCGCGATGTGGCGGTTCTTGCGATCGAGGGTGAACCCCCGCTGCGCGTAGTTCCAGGCAAGGCCCGAGAGGCGCCGGTCGATTGTAGAGACCGACAGGGCAGGGGAGGGGCCCGACCCGGAGGCGAGATCGGCAAGGTAAAGTCCGATCATTTCAGCCGAAGGTGGCAGCGGTTCCGCACCCTTCATCCGGCACCAGCGGGCGAAGTGTGCCCAGTCCTTGGCATAAGCTTTCAGCGTGTTCTCGGACGCGGCGGCACGCGCGTAGTTCCGGGCGGTATCGACCAGCCGATCGAGGCTGCCGGAGCCTGCCACAGAGGACGGCACGCTCAAGGCCTCGCGGTCAAGGCGATCTCTCTCGTCGTCCTCGTCGATCGAAGACCCGATGGGCCGCTCTGAGGGCGATTTCTCGTGGTTTTCCGACATGGCGCCAAGCTTATCTTTTCATGTCCGATAATGCAAACTTATTGGACATATTGGGGGGCGGCAAGATGGGGCGGTTAGATCGCTATTTTCTGGAAGAAAGCGCCGCGCCAGTGTAGGCTGCAGGCATGACTTTTGCCCGACCGGATCCCATCAGCGACCTCGACACGTTACCCCGGATGCCCGCCTGGGTCACCTCTGCACGCGCTGAAACCCTTGAAGATGTTGCGTTTTTGTCGGGCGCAGCGCTGAACCACCTGCATGTTGTGCTAGGACGCGCGGAGGTGCCCCAAGCCTTGTTGCGGGACCGGCTCGCGCTGCGCGCCGCCGAGGCTTGCGTCGCGTTTTCGGGACGCCCGGAGCGGGCAGGGGAGCTGCGCGACGCCGTATACCTTTTGCGCCCGGGCGATCTTCCCGGACCGGCAGGCGAAACCTGCCTGGCCTGGCGGCGCGCGGCTGAACGGCCGGTGTCGGTCAAGGCTCTGGGCCGAACTTTGCCAGCCTTCGAGCCGAACCAGATTGCGGCGTGGATTGATGCAGGAAAGGGTTGGCCAGTGACCCGCGCCGCTATGGTGCTGGAGGCGGTGTTGACAGAAGCGCCACGTGCGGAAGTGGCGGCTCTGATCCTTGCGGATGCGGCCCTTGCTCAGGCGCTCGGCTGGGATCATCTTGTGCCGCTGCTAGCCGTGGGCCTGAAACGCGCTGACCTGCGCAAGCGTGGGGACGACTTGAGGCTCGCCTGCCATCGGGCGCTCGTCTCATCTGCGGTCGAGGCCGTGGGTCTCTCCGCCGATCTCGCGCGTCGAGCGGCACATCTAAAGGCGGTCGCACCCAAGCTGCGGGCCAAGGGCGCGGGCGACGCGGTCGAGATGTTCCTGACCCACGATGCCGTGGCGCCTTCGGCCTTGCCTTTGCCGGATCGCGCCGCGCGGCGGCTCTGCGACCGGCTGGTCGACCTCGGCGCGGTGCGCGAGCTGACCGGGCGTGATACGTTCCGGCTCTACGGGGTGTAGCGATGGCGAAGGATCGCTCTGACCCCGAACTGGATCGCGAGTTGACTGACCTGCCGCCGGAGCTGCGCTGGCGGGAGTGGATGCGCCGGATCGAGGCGGTGCTCTTTGCCTCTGCCTCGCCGGTGCCGCGCGAGGATCTGGCGCGGGTCGTGGGGCAGGGGGCCTCGGTTGACCTGCTCGTCGAGGACCTCGCCGCCGAGCTGGAGGGGCGGGCTTTTGAAGTTGCGTGGGTCGCTGGCGGCTGGATATTCCGCACGCGCGCCACCTACGCCCCCGCGATCCGCGCGGCGGCAGATATCGGGGACCAATTGCTGGACCTGAGCGAATTCGACGTCGCGGTCCTGGCCGCCATCGCTTACCACCAGCCGATCACCCGCGACGCACTGAAGGATATCTTCGGCAAGGAGATCAGCCGTGACCTGATCGGACGGCTGCATGCGCGCGACCTGATCGGGACTGGGCCGCGGTCGCCGCGACGCGGCGCTCCCTATACCTTCGTCACCACCGAGCAGTTCCTAGTTTCCTTCGGGTTGGAGAGCCTGCGCGATCTTCCCGATTGGGAGCAGTTGGAGGATGCTGGGGTTGTGGTGGAAGCTTCACAAGTCGATTTTGGGTAACGCGTTGCCGGTCTCCGTTGCCGATGCCTGACGCAATCTCGGTCGTCCTGCTTATCGTTTCATCTGCAGTGCAATGATTCATGCGGAGAGCCAGAAAATACCCACAATTTCAAGGTGATAAACGTTTCGTCTTTCTGATGAAGTTGGCTTTTGCGTCCTGACGCCTGAATCGTTGCAAAATATGTGAAACGAAAACTTGCGTTGAGAAAAAATGTATGTGTATCAATGTCCTAATCGTTTCACACTTGCGGGATATCGTTTCATGGCCTTGTCGGATCAAGACATTCTCGACTTTGTCGGCGAGAACCCGGGTGCCGGACGCGATGCCATCCGGAAGGGCATTGCAAGGGATGTGAGCGAAACCACCGTATGGCGTCTCTTGAAGCGCATGGTGGATGAGGGGCGCCTCGAAGTATCCGGCAAGGGCAGGGCGACAGGATACAGAATTGCCGGGGGCGCGGTCGTCCGGGCGCATTTGTCGATGCCATATAACCGGCGAGCGCCGGTATCCTATCGACCGGAGTTTCTCGACGCCTACGTCCCAGAAAAGACCTGGTACCTGTCTGCACCAGACCGCGAAAGACTGTTGGAGGCCGGCCGTCCGCAGGGCGGCGCAATTCCTGCCGGAACATACGCGCGCCGGATCCTTGAACAGCTTCTGGTTGATCTTAGCTGGGCATCATCCAGGATGGAGGGCAACACCTACGATATTCTGCAGACCGAGCGACTGATCAGGTTTGGCGAAGAAGCTGCGGGAAAGGATCGAAAAGAGGCCCTGATGATCCTCAACCATAAGGAAGCCATCCAGTATGTCGTCGACAATCTCGATGAGATAGGGCTTCGGCGTCCCGATCTGTTCGCGATTCATGCGCTGCTCTCAGACGGACTCCTGGCGGATCCGGCAATGTCGGGCCGATTGCGAGCGATGCCGGTCGGGATCTCGCACTCGAGCTATCGACCGCTCGACGATGCGGTCACGATCGCAGAGGAGTTCGACATCCTGCTCCACAAGGCTGCGCAGATCACCGATCCGTTCGAGCAGTCCTTTTTCCTCTTGGTGCACATTCCGTACCTCCAGGCCTTTGCCGACGTTAACAAGCGAACTTCGCGCGTGGCCTCGAACATCCCACTTCTAAAGTCGGATCTTGCGCCGATGTCGTTCACGACGATGGACGACAGCGACTATATCGATGGGCTCATCGGGGTTTATGAATTGAACAATGTCGCGCTGCTGCGTGAGGTCTACATGGACGCGTACTTGGCGTCTGCGGAGAAATACCGAATTCTTCGCGCTGAGGTGGAGAGCCCGGAAAAGGCTGCGCTTGCCTATCGGGAATTCGTTCGCGCTGCGGTCCGGCGTTGCGTTCTCGAATTCAAGGAGTTCCGAAACGATGCGGTTGATGAGATGGCTTTGGCTGCTGGCGTGCCCGATGCTGATCGAGCGGATGTTGTCGCTTACGTTCGTGAGCAGATCGCTGGGCTCCATGAAGGCAACGTAATCCGCTATCGGCTGAAACCAGACGACCTGAAAGGAGTGAACCTGCGCTAGATCGTTGATCGAACCGGACCGAAGAACGTCTACGCATCAAAAGCGCATTCAATCATTGCGATAGTCGTTGCAATGATGGGCATCCAAAATAGTGTGGTTCGGAGAGGGTTCCCATAATGTCTTCAATACTCAAGTTTTTCCGAATTACATTCTTTCTCGCCCTGTATTTTTTCTTATGCATGGTCGTGGTGACCATAATGCTTCAGGGTTGGCCGGTTGGTGGCCAGATGCTGTTTGCATTTGGTGTTCCCGTCATTCTGGTCTGGTGGCAAGAAAAACGGAGATCGCGGAAAGTCGCTGCAAAGGCGCAAGCTGAGGGGAGTTCCGAAACCCACCCCCCCCCGACCTGAGCCGGTGCCGCGCCCAAGTGCCTACGACAAGCGTATCGAGCGTGAGCGCGAACGAATTCGCGAAGCCAATGCGTCTCAAGCACCGGCTGCCGTGCAGGCCTACTCTCCACCAAAGCAGGACTACGCTGAAATCGTTCGGGCTGGAAAGTCTGCGGCGCCGGCACTTGCCGCGGCCGCTGAACGAAATCAGCCCTCGCGAATGGCATCTAGCGTATCGTCCCGACCAACGAAAAGCGGGTGGGTCCCGTCTAGCGAAACAGCTAGCGTGGCAGGCCGCAACATCGGCGGGATGGTCTATGTCGGCACGCCCCCCTTGCTGAACACCTACGGGTATCGTGACAAATGCCGAGCCTATATCGATCCGTCCCTGTCGGTCGCGCGCTCTGGAGCCGACAAAGCTGGAGAAGGTATGCCCTACTGGCCTGGGTACTCGGATATCTCACCTCAGTGCCGGGCGACCTACCTCGACTGGTTGGCCAGCGGGCGAAACGATGCCTCCTACAACCCCGGCTACATGTTCCTGTACTTCTACGGGCTAGAGCGTCGCTTCTTCGTTGATCAGTCCAATGAAGACGCAAAGGATATCGTCCAGGAAGTTCGGCGGCTGCAGTCACTTTACCTGTCAACGGCGGAGTAAAATTCGGCCATTGTGGCGGAGCAAAAGTCGGCCAGTTTGGGGCGAGCGCCTTGGAGCGTGCGGCCCTCATATAGCAAGCCCGGTCCAAGGCGCATTGGCCGTCAGGCCAATTCTGTGAGGT
>NZ_JBGFGN010000031.1:0-1520 GCF_041224595.1 Donghicola sp. XS_ASV15
CGCACCTGGGGGGCAGGGACGGGCGGCGCGGAAAGCTCGGGGAGTGGGCCGGTGCAGCCGGCGCACGAGTAGAGCCCGGTCCTGGGCGCGCGTGTCCTCGAGCGACTGCACGAGGTCACGCGCGATCAGGATTTGCCCGAACTATCGCCGCTTTGCTCCGAGGGCGACGATGCACAGCACCAACAAGGAAATTGCGAGGACCATCGTATCGGCTCCTTCGGAACGGGGCCGGGTTCTCCATGCCACTACAGAAAAACGGCCCCGCAGAACGCGGAGCCGTCTCAATGTGTCAAAGGGCGGTAAAGGGCAGGTTAGCGCGGGGCTTCCGCCAAAGGCTTTAGGTCGGGATGCCACGACACCGGGGGCCAGAGCCGTCCGTTGTAGCTGACATGCGCTAGGTGCTGGCCCATTTCATCGAAAAGCTCCCCCGAACCGAACTGAGAAGCGCCAAGCCCGGATTGTTCTCGGGCCTCGATGTAGGCCCGCTGGCAATCCTCCAGACTCATCATGTTGGTGAGCCAGTAGGTGCCGGGCGCGGCGAAGTCGCGCCCGGCGTTGATTTCATAGCGCACCCGAAAACGGGTGCGCTCGGTGATCTCGTATCCCTCGATGACGCACGGCATTACTGCACCTCGACCGGCAAGCGCGGATCGCGGCAGGTGCCCGCGCCGTTGTAGTCCGAATAGTCGCAGAAGGCATCCCGAACGGCGCTCAGCGGGTGAGCCTCGAAGGCTTCGCCACGCAGCTCAAGGTTCGCGTGATCCGCCTCGTCCAGATCGTCATAGACAAAATCATGCAGAGCTGCGGCCATGTCCTCGGATATATCCGCGAAGTCCTCGACCGGGCGGGTGGTCAGACACTCGGCGTCATGCCAGCGCACGGCGTAGCCGAACGCACGATGCGCGAGTAACGCAACGCGCACGACTTCCTCGATTTGAAGCGCCTCGTAGGCGGTGAACTCGTCGCCGCCCTTGGTCATGCCGAACAGCGCAAAGCCGTCTTCATGGCCGATCTCGCAGACTTCAGGAAGCCCCCCGTCACCGGCTACGGTGACGGGGCTGACTTGCAGAAAATCGGCGGGGCGCTGGTGAAGGGTCTCGATCTCGTGTTGCATGATGGCCCCTCAAATCTCGACGTTGAAAATGACCGTCTCGCCCTCGACGGTGTAAGGCACGGCCTTGGAAAGAAGCTGCACAATGGCCTCGTCTGGCAAATGGGGCCATGCGGTCTTGATGATGTGGATGAAAACCGGACGGTCTGCCTCGAAGGCATAACCATTGACCGCCCAAGCGATGATACCGGGAGTGTGTATTGCAGGGGACGAACCCAAACGAAATTCTGCCATGTCTGGCCTCCTTGTGGTGTTGCCCTGTCCGGTCTGTTGCCGAAAATCGGGGCGGGGTTTCTGGCGAGGAAGCGCGAAGCGCGCCCCTCTCCTGAAAGCCTGCCTCCCGGCGAGGGCAGGAGGGGGACCCGTGCAAGGTTGTCCGTAGGGGCGAAGGGGAGGGGGATCACCCGGC
>NZ_JBGFGN010000045.1:0-2793 GCF_041224595.1 Donghicola sp. XS_ASV15
TGTTGCCGAAAATCGGGGCGGGGTTTCTGGCGAGGAAGCGCGAAGCGCGCCCCTCTCCTGAAAGCCTGCCTCCCGGCGAGGGCAGGAGGGGGACCCGTGCAAGGTTGTCCGTAGGGGCGAAGGGGAGGGGGATCACCCGGCCACGCAGCTCGGCCCCCGGCCGAGACCGTGGTTGGGGAAACCCCTTCGCCCCGTTAAGCGGACGGCCTTGCGTGGGGGAACCGGCGGTTCCCTAGATGGACGGGGCGCGCTTGCGCGACCTGGCCCAAGGATGCGGGCGGCGTTCGGCTTGACCGAACCCCCCGCCAGTGTGATCGCCGCGCCCGCGCGGGGATCTCGAAACCTTCTCAGGCCAGAGCTTTCCAGCCCGCCCCGGCCAAGGGGACGGGGCAGGGCCTTGCAGGCGACGAGCTGGACGCGCCATTCCACAGCGAAGGATAGCGAGGCGACTTGTGGTAAGGTCTGGCCTCGCAAAAGGCCGAGGGAACCGAGGGAAGATCGTCACCCGAAGGGCCGAGATTTGCGGGCCGAACGGACCATGCCCCCGCGTCGATCCGCTGGCTCGGAACGAGACGGCGGGCGGCGCACCTGGGGGGCAGGGACGGGCGGCGCGCAAAGCTCGGGGAGTGGGCCGGTGCAGCCGGCGCACGAGTAGAGCCTGGTCCTGGGCGGGCGTGTCCTCGCGCCACTGCACGAGGTCACGAACGATCAGGATTTGCCATGCCCGGAAAAACGGTGAGCGTAATAAATAATGCCTCGAAGCAGTGCAATTGCCACATATGTTTGATATTATAATGACGCGCAATCATCTAAGATATAAAGAGAAAATGGCGATCCGATGCTTGAAATTATGGACATTTTTAAAACTATCTCTCAAGTCGCTATCCCGCTTCCACGGGGTGTTCGCACCCAACAGTCGGCACCGGGCGTTGGTCACGCCGGCAAAACGGGGCAGGGGCAACAAGGTCAGGGTGGCTGATGAACCGGCAACACCAGCACAACGGCGAGCGTCGATGACATGGGCGCAACGGCTCAAGCGTGTTTTCAATATCGACATCGAGACCTGCAGCGGCTGCGGCGGCGCCATGAAAGTCATCGCCTGCATTGAAGACCCTATAGTGATCAAGCAGATCCTTGATCACCTGAAGCACAAAGCCGAAACCAGCGGGACCAGGGCGTTACCCGAAAGCCGGGCGCCACCGGCTGAGCTGCTCCTGGGTCTGTTTGACTGACGAGCCTGAAGGCCAACGATACCAATCAAAATGCTGCGTTCACAGCGCCGCGGCAGGGATCCGCCGTGCTGGTTGTCGGAAAAGGAGCCGCTAGTGGGAAAGAGGAGGGTAAATTTTCAGCGTTGCTGGCTCCCCGTCAGCCGGATTGGGTTGCATCGCAGGGGTGTCGAAAGAGTCAACTGCGGTCCAAAGCTGTTGGACTTGGGTGAAAAGGGCGTTTATTCTTCCTATACGTTGTCGGCAGCGGGCCAAAAAGGAATACGTCCATGCCCATCGAGGTGAAACCGGCTGTGAGCGCGGGTTCAAGCATATAGCCCGACAGGCGCGTATCCTTGCCGATCACGACACGATGGCGGTGGTCACCGCGACGAAAGACACGGCCAGCCGCCATGCCGACGCGCAAGGCGGTTTCCGCCGTCATCGCGCCTTCGTTGGCTTTGCCACGAATACCGTCTGTGCCGAAATATTTGCGCACCATAAGGTCGATTATCCTGTCGTCGGGTCGCCCTCAAAGGGGACATGCCTGCTGAACCGCGAATATAGAGAAATATCCCGAATGTGCAGTTAACGAATTCTTGCGGTTTCTTTCAGCGCCGCCAATACCGCCAGCCCGTCGCGCAAGGGGCGCGGCTCGTGTGTGCGGATGAAGTCAGCTCCACCTGCGGCGGCGGCAAGCTCTGCAGCGAGTGTCGCGGCCCCGACATCCCCCGGACCACGGCCTGTGAGCGCGCGCAGAAAGGATTTGCGCGAAACAGACAGAAGCACCGGCAAATCGAAGCGCAGCCGCAATTCATCGAACCGCGCCAGCACCGAGAGCGAGGTTTCGGGAGCAGCCCCCAGAAAAAACCCCATGCCGGGATCAAGGACAAGGCGGTTGCGTTTGATACCGGCACCCGTCAGCGCCGCGATGCGCGCGTCAAAGAACGCCGCAATGTGATCCATGATGTCGCCAGCGGGTGCCTCGCGCCGATCTGCCTGCCCGTCTTGCACCGAATGCATAACGACGAGTTTGGCAGATGATTTCGCCAATTGCGGATAGAACGCAGCGTCTGGAAAACCGCGAATATCATTGAGATAGGCCACACCACGCGACAAGGCATAGGCTTGCGTCGCGGGTTGATAACTGTCGAGCGAGACGGGAATGCCATCTGCCTTGAGCGCGTCCAGCACCGGCGCGATACGCGCGATTTCTGTGTCGGACGAAACAGGCGCGGCGTCGGGATTGCTGGATGCCGGACCGAGGTCGATCACATCTGCCCCCTCGGCCATCAGCTTACGCGCCTGCGCAATGGCTGCGTCTGGCGCCAGATACCGGCCTCCATCGGAGAAACTGTCCGAGGTTATGTTGACGATGCCGAAAATGATGAGCGATTTATTCATGGGGGCTTCTATAATAATAATAATCGAGCATGAGTCTCATCCTGCATTCCCCAAGTGGCGTGTCGTTTGAGGTGAAGATCGCCTGTATCCGAGCGCTAGACAAGGATTTTCTGCCGCAAGCGGCACCTGCGGTCGCGCAGACTGCTGGATCTGGACGGATCAGACCGCGAAGCCGCTGTTT
>NZ_JBGFGN010000054.1:0-11010 GCF_041224595.1 Donghicola sp. XS_ASV15
ACCTCACAGAATTGGCCTGACGGCCAATGCGCCTTGGACCGGGCTTGCTATATGAGGGCCGCACGCTCCAAGGCGCTCGCCCCAAACTGGCCGACTTTTGCTCCGCCACAATGGCCGAATTTTACTCCGCCGTTGACAGCCATCCAGCCAATATCCAGCTGATTCACGCGGATGCGGTTGCGCATCAGGGCAAAGCCTGCGTTGCGGGTCAGAGTCGCCAGCGCGCCCTTGGTCGTCGAGTAGGCGCAAAGCATGGGCTGCCCTGCCCGCTCTGACGTGGAGCCGATGTTCACGATCCGGCCATCAATGCCGTGGTCGATCATCACCCTGGTCGCGTCTTGCATCAGAAAGAACGGTGCGCGGACATTGGTTGCCATCAGCGTGTCGAACAGCTCTGGCGAGGTGTCGATCAGCGTCCCGCGGTCCGTCAGACCGGCCGCGTTAACCAGAATATCCACGCGGCCAAAAAGCTCTGTACACCGCGGCACGATCTGCTGCACATCACTCAACTTCGACAGGTCCGCTGCGATCATATACGTCTGCATTCCGGTCTCTTCTGTGATGGCCGCAGCCGTCGCGTTGCCCTTGGCCTGATCGCGGCCGACGATCAGAACGCCCGCTGCGCCAGCCAGCGCAAACTGACGTGTGATCGCGGCCCCCAACCCTTGGGAGCCGCCTGTCACAATCGCGATTTTCCCATCTATTCGGTTCATTCAATGCCCTCAGGTCTCGTTCTTGGTCTGCAAGTCATCCAGCATCTCTCCAAAGGCCTGCTCCGTCCAGCCCTCTGCGATCGCCTGCGCCATGTAGGCGGCCTGCGTCTTGGGGGCGATCCCGCCGATTGGTGGGTTGCGGTCCAGATTGGTTGGAAAGGGATAGCCTTCGGCACTGGCGGCAATGACGTTTGCCATCTCCACACCAGTGGGTGCCGATCTCAGGACCGGAAACAAAGCGCGGCACATCGCCGTTCGGTTCACACTCTCCATCGCGCGGCCAAAGGCAGAGGACACCTGAAACAGGTTCACGAGACGAAACTGATCCTCGGTGTGGTTGGTCCCCGCCCCATGCATCACGGCTGGATTAAAGAAAACCGCATCGCCCTTTTCCAGCGGCAACTGCACGTAATTCTCAGAGAAATAGTCCTGATATTCTGCGCGATTGAACGCGATATATCCTTCGAAGAACTGCTGCGAGAACGGGAGCACCAGCGTCGGCCCCGTCTCAACCGGCATGTCACAATGGGCAAGCGCGCCTTGCAAGGTCAGCACAGGCGAGATGCCATGGATATGCGCCGGATACTCGGCCATCCGCTCTGCTGACATAAAGCCCAAGTGGTAGTCGCGGTGGGGTTTCTGTGCGGTACCGCCCGGGTTCACCCGGTTCACCTGAGCCGTCATTTGATAGGCCGGTCCCAGCCACGCTTCGGACGCGAGGGCAAAGCTCTGGCAACTGTAATAGGCCGCGAAATTTTGCGGGTCCGCGAGGCAATGCTTTTCCAGAGAGTTCCAGATGCGGTCATTCGCACCGGGCTTGGCAAAGTGATCGCCTTTGCCGGTGTTCGTGTCTTTCTCGTGGCGGATGATCTGGTCAAACACCTCTGACGCGCGGTCTATAACGGCCCCGTCGCGCAGAGCACCTTTGATCACGATCACGCCCGCGCCGTCCGCGAAAACTTGGGCCCATTCCGCCTTCAGAGTTTGTCGCGCGTCTGGGTCGGCAGCAGCGCGATCAACGCTGGGACCGTCGTAGATCGGAATGTTCCGGATCACATCCACCGCCAGGGGCACCGTTGCGGGATCGGTGGTCTGCTGAACAATGGATTTAAAGGTCTCGAATGCACCGCTGGTCGCGCTGATCCAGACCGCTTTGGGGTCATTTCTCAGGTTCATGGTTTTCCTCCCTGCCCCAAAGGTGCGCGAGCGCGGCGTGTTTCGGAAGTTGCTTTTCACCTCAAAAACACCTCATGATTGGAACATGACCAGAAAGTTCACCATCAAGGAAATCGCCTTCCATGCGGGCCTCAGTCTGGCCACGGTGGATCGCGCATTGCACGGACGGGCCAATGTGCGTCAGGTCACCCGCGACCGGGTGAACGCCGCCATTGCAGAACTGGACAGACAACATGCCGTATCTCGGTTGGAGAGCACAAAGCTGACCATTGATGTGGTCATGCAAGCACCCAACCGATTTTCATCAGCCGTGCGAAATGCACTAGAGGCCGAGTTGCCGCTGGCACGGCCCGCTGCCTTTCGCAGCCGCTTCCATCTGGCAGAGACGATGGACGACGCCGATATCGTCAGAACGCTCCGCAGTATTGCCCGCCGTGGCAGTCAAGGCATTGTCCTGAAGGTCCCCTCAACACCCAAAATCGAAGCCTGCCTGAGCGATCTTCTGGGCCGTGGCATTCCCGTTATCACCTATGTGACCGACGTGGCCCCTGATTTGCGCCTTGCCTATGTCGGGATGGAAAACAAGCAGGCAGGCGCGACCGCCGCCTACCTTCTGCATAAAATGCGCAGACCGGAGGGCGGGCGCATCCTCGTATCGCTCTCTAGTCAGATGTTTCTCGGGGAGGAGGAACGCCGGATCGGATTCATGTCCTGTCTGAACACGCTTCAGCCCAGCGCCCGCGTGGTCACAGTGTCCGAAGCGCTTGGCGTCAACCGCACGACGCGGGCGGTCATTCTCGATGCCCTAGTCCGGCATGATGACATAGATTGCGTCTATTCGATCGGTGGGGGCAATCGGGCGATCCTGTCCGCCTTCGAAGAGGCGCGCCGCAAGATTGATGTCTTTGCCGCCCACGATCTAGACCGCACCAACCAGAGCCTGTTGTCAGAGCGCAAGCTGAGCTTCGTGCTGCACCATGATTTTCGGAACGACGCGCGCCAGATCGCGCAGCATTTTCTGCGCCATCATCGCTTTCTACCGCGCACCGCCCAGATAGAGAAAACCGAAATCGGGATCGCGTGCCCGCTGCCACATCTCGCCTGACGCATCGGCGCGTTGGCCTACTCCGTCCCGCGCCGCGTAAAACTCTGAAGCAGAGAAAAGAAGTTCATAACCTGCGGCTTGCGATTATCCAGCCGCGCATGCGCCGTCAGGCTGGTGCCAGGATTGTGCCCCCCATACGACCTGTAAACCACACCAGAGCGCGGCGAGTGCGATACGCTCTCTGGCACCATCGCGACCCCCACCCCGACCGAAACCAGAGATATCGCCGTCTGGTAGTCCTGCGCAAAAAGCTGCTCTTTGGGGGTGACCCCGTTTTCCGCGCAGACCCGCAGGATGAAGTCTGCAAACGATGGCCTAGGACGGCGCGGATAGAGAACAAAAGGTTCCTCTGACAGATCACGCAGATCAATAGAGCGGGCCGTATCCGCAAAGGGGGACCCATCAGGGATCGCTAGGATCAAGGGCTCGCGAAACAACTCTGCCGACCGCAGTTCCTCTGCTCCGCTTAGATGCGGGCGCGCGACGGCGATGTCGATATCGCGGCGGATCAGCGCGCGTTCCAGATCGGCGTTGTTCATCGAGGACAGCGACAGATCGACGTTCTTGTATTTCGACCGGTAGGCCTGAATGAGGCCCGGCAGCGGCCCATGGGTGGCCGACCCGACAAAGGCAATCCGCAGCTGGCCCGCACCGCCTTGGCCGATCGACCTTGCCTCTCGATACGCGCTGTCCAGATCGCGCAAAATATCCCGTGCGCGCTGCAAGAAGGCAGCGCCCGCGTCGGTCAGGCGGATCTGGTTGCGGCTGCGGTCAAAGAGTTTGACGCCGAGCTGATCCTCAAGTGCCGCGATCTGCCGCGACAAGGGCGGCTGCGCCATCCCAAGACGCACAGCGGCGCGGCCGAAGTTCAACTCCTCGGCCACGGCGATAAAGTATTTCAGACGTTTGAATTCCAAGAGCGGCCCTCGGTGGCCACCCTACCCCATCTTGGCAAGCGCCTCGATGAAATGCGGACGGAAGGTGGCGGGGTTTTCACTCATCGGAAAATGCCCGATCCCCTCCATGACCGCAAGGGTTGCGCCGGGGATCTGGTCCGCCGTGCGCTTGGCGTCTTCGGGGGTGCAGGTCATGTCGTAGGTGCCGACCATGATGTGCACGGGCTTGTCCGAGGTGTCGATGCCGCCGAGTTTGCCCACCAGACTGTCGTCCTTGGTGTAGAAGTTCAGATCGCCGCGGAAGACACCCGGACCGGACTGCATGAACATCCACTGGGTGTTCCAGCGCTCCGACTTCGGCCCTTGGGGCGCGATGTTGGCGGACACCAGAGCGGCCCCCATTTCGCCGCCATGGGCATCGGGGCGGTGGAACCAGTCGATGTCATACCACGCGGGCTGGAAGTCAGATGCCTCGATCGCGATGAAGCCTTTGAAGGGCTCGGGATTGTTCAGCGCCAGTTGCAGCGCGATGCGCCCGCCCATAGAGCAGCCTGCGTAGATCGGGTTTTCAAGGCCTAGCGCCTCGACCAGCTTCAGGACCGTTTCAACATAGACTTCGGTGGTCAGCAGGTACTCTTCTTCTTCAAAGCCTTCGGGCGGCAAGGATTTCCCATGCCACGGCATGTCCGGCGCGATGAAGCGGTAGTTCGCGGTCAGCTCTGCATCGTTCATGATGTGACGCCACTGGCGGCTGTCGGCACCTGCGGTGTGGAAGCAAATGACGGGCTGGCCCTGACCGGCCTCTTCCACATAAACGCGGTAGCTCCGGCCTGCGACCTCGATCGTCACGTAGCGGCCAATGATCGGCTCGTAGTTCGGCGCGCTCATGCTGTGGCCTCCTCTTGGCGACCCAGCGCCATAAATTCTTTGAAGAACCGCAGGTTTTTCACCAGCAACAGAATGTCCCCTTCGATCCGACCACGACCGGTTTTCACAAAACCGAAGATGTCGTGAAAGGTAGGTTCGGGCATCGGTTCCCAGAATTTCGCCAGCGCCTCGCCATCGGTGCGCAATGCAAACCGCCAAGGGGTCTGACGGCTGGGGCCTTCGGTCACGCGCTCCAGTGCGCCGCGATGGAATGCGAGATAGTACTCGTTGCCATCTATCTCGATCAGAACCGTTTCTGAAAACAGCGCACCAAGCCGCTGCAAATGAGGCTTCTCGGCGAGCTCGCGCCCCATCTCTTGGAAGCGATCACGTAGGTCACTCGTCATTGGGATTTCCTCAGTCTTTGCGGGCGTATTTCTCGATCAGGTCAAGGTCCGGCGTCACGCCAAGCCCCGGCCCATCGGGCAAATGCACCTCGAAATTCTCGTATTTCAGGCCGTCGCGGCACAGGTCCTCGATCAGGATTTTGGGGCCGAAATGTTCAGTCCCCCAGTGCAGATCGGGCAGCGTGGCAAAGGCATGCAGGTGGGCTGCCGCCCCGACCGAACTTTCCAGCAGACACCCCCCGTAAAGCTGTACGCCAGCGGCCTGCGCCACGGCTGCCACCTGTTTGAGCTGATGAACCCCGCCGTGTTTGCACAGCTTCAGGGACAGCACAGAACCCGCACCGCGATTGCAGCCATCCAGCGCCTCTTCGGTGGTAAAGACACCTTCGTCCATCATGATCGGAACGGGGGACCGCGCAGAAATCCGCGCCATCGCCGCCATTTGTCCACCCGGCAGAGGTTGTTCGATCAGGCTGACACCCAGATCGGCCAGTCGCGGAATGAAGCGGATGAAATCGGCCTCGGACCAGCCTTGGTTCACATCCGCGATGATGTCTGTGCCCGTGGGCAGCGCCTTTTGCAGCGCGGCCAAACGGTCCAGGTCGGTGGCAGGATCGGCAAAACCCAACTTGATCTTGAAGCGGTTGAACCAGCCCTTTTCGATCATGCCTTGGGCTTCGTCGACCTCTTGGCCCGCATCGCCCGAGGCCAGCGCCCATATCGCCGAGAACGACCGCCACCGCGCGCCGCCGAGCAGCACATGAGCCGAAACCCCGAGCGTTTTGCCCGTGGCATCCAGCAGCGCCATGTCCAGCGCGGACTTTGCCGCGTAGTTGCGCTTGGCCGCCTTGGCCATCTCGGCCGCTGCTGCCTCTAGCAGGCACGCTGGTTTCCCGATCAGCGCGGGGGCCAAGTAGGTGTCGATGTTGGCTTTGATCGCTTCGACGCTTTCCTCGGCCCAGCGGGGACCGCCCAATGTCGATGCCTCGCCGAACCCCGCTACCCCGTTCTCCAGCGTCACACGGACAAAGACGTAGCCCTGATAGCTGATCGAGGTGTTCGAGAGTTTGTGCTTGCGGCGAGTTGGCGCCTCAATGATCCAAGAGGTCACGGCGCGGACGCGCGTCGCCTCTGCCAGATGATCGCAAGGCTGACCAGAGAGCGCTTTGGCTGCGAGGGGCGTGTTCATGATATTTTCCGGATGGTCAGTATGGGGAACGGCACGGGCAAACGCGCCGCTCCTTGGGAGGTTGGAGGGAAGCTCCCATCCAGCCAGCGCCGATTACTCGGCGGCGACGCTTTCGATCAACGCATTGTTACGGATCACGAAGTCAAAGGTCATAACCATGTCGGTGTCCGCGCCTTCGGGGGCTTTGGTCATGTCGCCGATCAGCTCCTCTTTGACGGCAAAGACACTGTCGTTGTCGAGGTATTCAGTGGTGCTGTCGTAGATCTGCGAGATCAGGGTTTTATAGCCGTCCTTCATGATCATGAAGTGGATGTGGCCGGGACGCCATGGGTGGTGGCCCATGTACTTCAGCAACTCGCCCGCCGCGCCATCATAGGGGATCGGATAGGGCACAGGACGGATCGCGACAAATTCGTATTCGCCCTTCTCGTCGGTGACAAAGCGGCCACGCAGGTTGAAATCGGGCTGATCCGGGTCCTGCTGCTCATAAAGGCCGTTCGGCGCATCTTCCCACACATCCATGGTCACGCCCGGTACAGGGTTGCCATCGGTATCGCGGATGGTGCCTGACACGCGGACGGTTTCCTGACCTTCGAAGTCCTTCTGGATAATCGAGGCGCCCTTTTCCAGAACCGGTGGGTTTTCGCGGTAGAACGGGCCGAGCACGGTGGAAATGGTCTCGTTGTGGGTCGGCTTCTTGTCCAGCATGTCTGCCAGAACCTCGACCCCGATGATATCGGAGATCAGGATAAATTCGTTGCGGGCATCGCTCGAAATTTCGCCTGCACGGCGCATCCATTCCATAGCTTCGAGCCATTCTTCATAGGTCAGATCGACCTCTTTCATGAAGGCGTGCACGTGCTTCAGTGCGGCCTTCATGATTTCCATGTTGCGTGCGGGAATCCCTGCGTCCATCGAATTGATGACGGCGTCGGTGATGTTCTCGATCGTAATATTGCGCACAGTAGCTCCTCCCTCTGTCGTCGTTTGGCGAATGTGCGCCGCGCGCCGCGCTGAAACAATGCTCGGGCAGATATACGTTCATACCCAAAAGGTATCACTTAATCCGTTTAGCGACCTTACAGATCACAGCTCGTTACCTTTGCCCCGACGTGCGGCACCGCCATCGCAGTCACGCAAATGCGCAGTCGCCGCGTAGATCCGCGGCTTGCCTTTCGGTTCGCTGACTGCTACCTGATTCCATAGTATTTTTGTCGGATATATGGTCCGGCTCCCTTTTTCTGTCATCAGGAGACAAAATGCTGTCCCGCGTGCTGACCCTCACCGCCGCTTGTTTTCTGCCATCTTTCCTCGTTGCTCAGGACGACGGGGCCAAGGTTTCTCTGGAGCTCAATGCCCTGACCCCTACGGACACGGCATGCATGGCCAGTTTCATCGCGACGAACACCAGCGGCCAAGACATCGAGAGTGCGATCTACGAAGTCGTGCTCTTTGACACTGACGGAGGCGTAGACCGACTGACGTTGCTTGACTTTGGGACGCTACCATCAGGTCGCCCTCGGGTGCGGCAGTTCGGTTTGGGCAACCTTGCCTGCGATGACCTAGGGCAGGTTTTGATCAACGGCGCTCAGACCTGCACAGTTGCGGGTGCGGCCTCTGGCGTATGTGCGGACCAATTGAAGGTCTCTAGCCGAACCGAGGTGGAGGTCACAGGATGATCGACGCCCTGACAGACAGCATCGTCCGCATCCACGATTTGGGCGGGCCTGTGGTCCTGGTTCTCCTTGGCCTGTCGGTCATTGCCCTGACCGTGATCGCTTATAAACTCTGGCAGTTTTCAGCTGCAGGCGTCGGGCGCCACAAAGCCCTGCGATCTGCCGTGACCGCATGGGACCAAGGCGACATGGACCGCGCTCGGTCTGATATCGCCAAATCGCGCAGTTATCTGTGCCCTGTGGTTGCCGCCGCATTCGATGGAAATGCCGACTACGACAGGCTCGCCGCCGAGGCTGAGACCCGATTTGCGGGCCTCGAGCGTGGCTTTCGACTGCTCGACACCATCGCGCAACTTGCGCCTTTGCTCGGGCTCTTTGGGACCGTTCTGGGGATGATTTCTGCGTTCCAAGCCTTGCAAGACGCAGGAACCCAAGTGGACCCCAGCGTTCTGGCCGGCGGTATCTGGGTTGCACTTTTGACCACAGCGGTCGGATTGGCGGTGGCAATGCCGGTGGCCTCTATCCTCAGCTGGTTCGAAGCGCGGATGGACGCCGAACGGGTTCTGGCAGAGCGCGCATTGCGAACGACCCTCTCTCCTGCCCGCGCACAAACTGTCCCGACCCATGCGTAGGCAGGCGCGCCGCAAGCGGCTGTCGATGACGTCTTTGATCGACGTGATCTTCTTGTTGCTGCTGTTCTTCATGCTGAGCTCGACCTTTACCCGTTTTGGCGAGATTGACCTGACCTCTGCCTCTGGTGGTGGTGCCGGAGCGTCCGGCAATGCCCCGCTTTTTCTTCAGGTATCAACGCAAAGCCTTGGGCTGAACGGGCGCGAGATCGGGTTGGATGCACTGCCGGGCGCGCTCAACGAGGGCAAGCCGGTGCTCGTATCCCTGCGGCCCGATGTATCCTCGCAGCGATTGGTCGACGTTTTGGTGACCTTGAAAAGCGTCCCCAATCTAAGTGTCACAGTGCTGGAGGGGACATGATGCGGGCGCGGCCAAAAAGACAGAAATCTGAACCGACCATCACCCTGATCAATATCGTGTTTCTGATGCTGATCTTCTTTCTGGTTGCGGGCACATTGGCACAGCCGCTGGACACCGCGCTTTCACTGGTGCGGGCGCAAGATTTATCTGCGCAACCGCCCGAAGATGCTCTGCTGATTGATGCAACAGGTGGGATGTCCTATCGCGGCGTCTCTCTGCCCGACATCGATGCCTATGCTGACAGTCACGAGGGCGAGCGGAGCGCTATTCGCATTGTACCGGACCGTGACCTTTCTGCGATGCAACTGGTCCAGATCGCCAACCAGCTGCGCGCCGCAGGTGCGGAGCGGGTGATCTTGGTAACAGAACGGGGGATGGAATGATCGCGACATCCCGTATTGCCAAAGGCGCCGCTCTGACACTGGCTGTCGGACTTCACGGCGTTGCGCTACTGACTTGGGTCACGCCAGCGGCCATCGTTCAGACCGAAGGCGCAGGCGGCGACGCCGAGCTGCAACTCGGAACCCGCTTTGCGGATCTGGTCGAAGGCACCCTGACGGCGCAGTCCCCAGAAGCAGTTCAGACATCCCGCTCCGCAGTCGAGGCGCCCTCGCCTATCCTGCCTGAAGCAAGCAAGCCGGTTGACGCAGGTGAGCCTTTGACGCCTCTGCCTGCGGTGACAGCCCCGATTGCCCCAGCGGAAACGACCAAGAGCGAGAGCCCTTTGGACACGATCGAGGCCGCTTCAGAGCAGCCCAAACAATTCGCATCATTGCGCCCGCCGAACAGGCCCAAAGCTCCACCGGCGAAGGCAAAACCCCAAAAACCGCTCGGAAATGCGCAGCAAACATCCAAGCGTGGAGCCACAACCGGAACAGAAAAAGCCAAAGCTGTCACGCAAGGCGCTGGCACCAAAGCCGCCGCCGACGGGACAGCGGCAGTGTCGAACTACCCGGGCCAGGTGATGCGCTGCATCAGCCGCGTGGGCCGGCCCAGAGTGCGTGCCAAAGGGGCCGCGCGCATTGCCTTTGAGGTGTCAAGCTCCGGTGCGGTCACAGGTGTAACGCTGGCGCAATCGTCGGGGGTGGCGGCTTTGGACAAAGAAGCCTTGGCGCTGATCTCTCGGGCGGGTCCCTGCCCCGCGCCGCCTTCCGGCGCTCAGCACAGTTTTGCGATCCAGATCAAGGCGCGTTGATCGTATCGACACCACGGCAGTGGCATGTCACGCCACAGGATGCATAAAGAGGCGCATTTTAGAACAGAGCAGGATGCATGCAAGAGCTGCTCAAATTCGTTATCTTTGACGATCCGTCAGAATAGCTCGAAGGTCAGGTCTTCGTCGCTCTCGTTCCACTGGCTATCCCCGACATGGCCGCTTTCCATATGCACACGGCGCTGCGAATACATCACGTATTTCTGCGAAAGCTTGCCGATCAGCTCGTCCACACCTGCACGAATATCCGCGTTCAAATCGGTGTCTTTGATGAAGTTGCTCATCTCTTGGAGCATCTCGTCGATGGTTTCTGCCTGCTGCCGGATAACATCCCCACTTTGAGCGCAAGACATGGCAGAGCGGATAGAGCCTTCGATTTCAGACTGGGTCGCCTTGTTTTCCGCCTGCTGCTGCCCCGTCAGTTCCAGCAGATCTTGGTAGTTGGAATTCATCTCAGAGAGGTTCGCCCGCGCAGTCCCCAGTGTGGCCTCCTGATCGGACAGGCTCTCGAGAATATCTTCTCGACCTTCCGCCCCTTCGGATTCCATCGTCGAAGCGTGCACATTGATCTCTTTTAAGGCGTTTTGAACCAGAGGCGCCAAACGCTGCGTTACGTTCTCTGTCTCCGATGCCAGTCGGCTGTCAACGGCGGAGTAAAATTCGGCCATTGTGGCGGAGCAAAAGTCGGCCAGTTTGGGGCGAGCGCCTTGGAGCGTGCGGCCCTCATATAGCAAGCCCGGTCCAAGGCGCATTGGCCGTCAGGCCAATTCTGTGAGGT
>NZ_JBGFGN010000055.1:0-1176 GCF_041224595.1 Donghicola sp. XS_ASV15
ATGGCAAAGGAAAAGTTTGAGCGTAGCAAACCGCACGTCAACATCGGCACCATTGGTCACGTTGACCACGGTAAGACCACTCTGACCGCAGCGATCACCAAGTACTTCGGTGACTTCAAAGCGTACGACCAGATCGACGGCGCGCCCGAAGAAAAGGCACGCGGCATCACCATCTCGACCGCACACGTTGAGTATGAGACCGAAAACCGTCACTACGCGCACGTCGACTGCCCCGGCCACGCTGACTATGTGAAGAACATGATCACCGGTGCGGCGCAGATGGACGGCGGCATTCTGGTTGTAAACGCAGCAGACGGCCCGATGCCCCAGACCCGCGAGCACATCCTGCTGGCGCGTCAGGTTGGCGTTCCCGCGCTGGTCGTGTTCATGAACAAAGTTGACCAGGTTGACGACGAAGAGCTTCTCGAGCTCGTCGAAATGGAAATCCGCGAACTGCTCAGCGAATACGACTTCCCCGGCGACGATATTCCGATCGTTGCAGGTTCGGCTCTGGCCGCACTGGAAGGCCGTGACGCGAACATCGGCGAAGAGAAGATCAAAGAGCTGATGGCTGCTGTGGATGACTACATCCCCGAGCCCGAGCGCGCTGTTGACCAGCCCTTCCTGATGCCGATCGAAGACGTATTCTCGATCTCGGGTCGTGGTACCGTTGTGACCGGCCGTGTTGAGCGTGGCGTAATCAACGTCGGCGACTCGATCGAGATCGTTGGTATCAAGGACACCCAGACCACCACCTGTACCGGTGTTGAAATGTTCCGCAAGCTGCTGGATCGCGGTGAAGCAGGCGACAACATCGGCGCCCTGCTGCGCGGCGTTGACCGTGAAGCTGTTGAGCGTGGTCAGGTTCTGTGTAAGCCCGGTTCGGTGAACCCGCACACCAAGTTCGAAGCCGAGGTCTACATTCTGACCAAGGAAGAAGGCGGCCGTCACACTCCGTTCTTCGCGAACTATCGTCCGCAGTTCTACTTCCGTACCACTGACGTCACCGGTACCTGCATCCTGCCCGAGGGCACCGAGATGGTTATGCCCGGCGACAACCTGAAGCTGTCGGCAGAACTGATCGCGCCGATCGCGATGGAAGAAGGCCTGCGCTTCGCGATCCGCGAAGGCGGCCGCACCGTTGGTTCGGGCGTCGTCTCGAAAATCATCGAGTAA
>NZ_JBGFGN010000059.1:0-15772 GCF_041224595.1 Donghicola sp. XS_ASV15
GAACGTCTTGGAAAGATCACAAAGCAGGGGGATCGCTACATACGCAAATTGCTGGTCGTGGGCATGACGTCTCGCGCTGTGATGGCGAAACGTTCCCCGCAGAAAGTCGATCTCTGGACAGCCAAGATGGTTACCGACAAGGAAGCCGGATACCCAGACGCCGCCCACGACGTGAAGCTCCTTGAAGAAGCTCCGCCCCTTCTTGGACAGATCGGGCAGCAGAGCATGGCCGAGGCGACGCTCCCGCGGCCACCACATGTAGATTCCCGTCGCGATCAGCAGCAGCGTAAGCGAGGCCGCAGCCTCGATCAGCCGGTCGCCGGTGTCGCCGATCAACAGCGTCCCGTGAATGTCATTGGCCCATGCATAGAGCGTCCCGGTCTTGGAATTCACCTGCGTGACCTCGCCGGTATAGGGATCGACGGCGACGGATTTGGCGGGAATGTCCCAAGGCTTCATCCCCGGCAGGGCATCGGCAGGGTTGCGGATGACGAAGTAAGCCGGGCGGTCGGCGGCTTCGGGTGAGGTGTACTGGATCAGCTGGCCGGGCACGACCTCCAGCGCGGCATTGGCCTGAGTCGACGGTGGCAGAGGCGTGCCGGTGGCAGTGACGCGAGGTGCGCCGCCGAGCTGGTTCGATAGCCCGTTGTCGAGCAGCATGATGAAGCCGGTGATAGTCAGCATCAGCAGAAAGGGGATCACGAAGATCCCGGCGTAAAAGTGCCAGCGCCAGGCGGCAAAGTAGAAGGCCCGATCGCGTTTCTGCGTATCGGCCATGGTTGTTGTGGTCATAATAAAGTGTCCTTGTCTGAGAATGTATTGCGAAGCGGTCAGACAGGAACAGGGGGCGCTCGCGGCGTGGCTGCGCGATGCGGCGGGGTGCGGGCACTGACTTGGTGGCGTTGGGGCCAAGGGCAGACCATGTGGGCCGCACCTTCAGTTCGCGTCAAAGCCAGCGTAGGCACTAAGGTCGGGACGATGCCGGACAGCACACAAGCGGCGGCGGCGTCTTCGGAACCGGTGTCAGGGACTTGATTTCCCGAGGGATCAAGCAAAATCTCCTGCGGGCCCTCTGCTGTGCAGAGGACGAGGATCATGCCGTCGGGGCCGGATGCGCGCATGAAGCCGTTCGGAACGCTCATCGTTGCGAGCAGCGCCAGAAGAAGCAGCGCGCGTAGTATCAGCCCCCAGATAGTCATAGGTCAACTCACGGGGTCAGTGACCTGAATGGTCCATGCTGCCGTGGTCCATCGTCGAATGATCGACGCCCCCAGCAGGATCGACCATGAACTCGACCGATACTTCACCCGCGTTGCGGAAAATTAGCGTGGCCGGGATCATGTCGCCTTCCTTCGCCTCTCCGGTCAGGCCCATAAACATGAAGTGCATTCCGTTTGGTTCGAGGTTCACCGTATCTCCCGGTGCTATCACCAGTTCGGTCAGCGGGCGCATCTTGGCGATGCCGTCCTCGTGGAGCGTGGTGTGAAGGGTCGAGGATTGAGCGAAGGGCGTGCGCACGCCGATCAGCGCCTCTGGCGTCTCGCCCTCGTTCGAGATGGTGATGTAGCCCGCCGCCGAAGTTGCCGTCACTGGCGGCTGCGGGATCGAGGGGTGAATGATATGCAGGTCGCCCGACATCTTGTCATGGGCGAAGGCAGATGATGCCAGCAGCATCAAGGCAACAAGGGCACGTTTCATGACAAATCCTTTCAGGGGTCAGGGCATAGCCCGCGTGATGCGGGCGGGATGGTCTTCAGGCCACGGGTCAGCGTGGTCCGAGTTTGTGACAAAGCTCTCGTCGGTGAGGCTTTCGAGGAAGGCGATGATGTCGGTAATCTCTTGATCCGAGGCGGTGAAGCCCACGATCATCCCGTCCTGATTGGCGTGGCCTTCGCGCCCGCCCTTGGCGTAATGCGCCAGCACGCCGCGCAGGTCGGGGATGGACCCGTCGTGCATGTAGGGCCCTGTCACGGCCACGTTGCGCAGCGACGGCGTGCGGAACAGCCCCGCATCACTCGGCGCGCCGGTGATCTCGATCCGCCCCGGAGCGCTTTGAGGGTAGTCGGCATACAGCCCGGTGTTGTGAAAGCCGGTCTCCACCCACGGGCTGCCCTCGCGCTGGAAATTGTCGGTGAACAGCACACCTTGGTGACAGTGGTAACATTCGAACCGATGGTCGAAGAACAGCTGCTCGCCACGCTGCGCCGAACCTGACAGCGCAGTCAGATCGCCACCGTACTTGAACCTGTCATAGGGGCTGTCAAAGGACATGAGGCTGCGCTGAAAGGCTGCCAGCGCGCGGGTGACGGTGAACAGGTCGGGCGCAGGCCGGTCCGGGAACGCCTCTGCGAAAGCCGTGCCGTAATACGGATCGGACGCCAGATCTGCAAAGATCCGGTCCTCTTGACCGGTCGCGCCCATCTCGTCCGGGGCTTCGCCGAACAGCGGCACCAGCGCCTGAAACTCGAGCGAGGTCATATGCGGGTTCGCCCAGGCATTCACCGGCAGGTAGGCGACATTTGCCAGCGAAGGCGCGTTCAGATTGCCTGTCGTGCCATGGATGCCCACCGACGTCTCGCGCCCGTCAGTGAAGGCACGCGCCGGGTCATGGCAGGAGGCACAGGCCACACTGCCATCTCCCGACAGGCGGGCGTCGTAAAACAGGTGCCGGCCAAGATCGACCTTGGCGGCGCTCATCGGATTGTCCTGCGGCACGGGCGGGCGTGGCATCCAGTCGGGCAGCGGCCAGTCATAGCCGCCGCCTTCGGAGGTGTCGAAAGCAAAAGCTGCCCCCGACACGAGAACTGCCAAGACCGCCACGCCAAGCGTGACGGGCCGCATCAGCGCACCGCGATCAGCTGCTGCTCACCGGCGGCGAAATCGTTGAACGATAGGCCCAGCTTCGGCAGCACCGTGTTGCAGTCGGGATCGTTCGGAAAGGACATGCAGCCGGGCGACGTCTCGGGCGTATTGGCGCGCAGGTCGACCTCTGCCACCACCGGCGCCGGGTCGATCACCAGAACCTGCGTGGCCGAGTCGAACCCGTCGAAGGTGACCTCCATCAGGTTGGCGTTCTTGCAAGGCGCGGCAGGCGCGTCCGTCTTGCCGTCCGAGGGACACATGGTGGAGCCGAGGTGCAGGAACCAGCCCTTGGGGCCATCGGCGTTGCGGTCGGTGGGCACCATGTCGATGCGCACGAACTTGTAGCCACCGCGCCAGTTCCAGAACATCGACGTCAGGTTGAGCGGCGTGGGCGCCACGGTGGGATCGCCGTGATTCATCTCGAAGGGCACGCCGACCTTGAAGGAGACGCCGGTGTAGTCGCCCTCCGGTACGGTGCCAGTCAGCGCTGTGTTCACGGCGGCGGTGCCATTGGCGCAAGCCGCGCTGCCGTCTTCGAAATCCAGAAGCGCCGTGCCGTCGTGCTGAAAGGCGGTCTCGGTCAGGGTCACCGGCACGCGGCTGCCGTCAGTGGCGATCATCGCCACGTCGCTGGCATAGAGCCGGAAATCGGTGCCGTTCACTTCGGCGTTAGACGTACCCAAGCCGTTGAATGTCGCGTCACAGGCGAAGGGCTGGCCACCAATTTCGGCGGCGAAGTTGATAGTGACAGGCTGTTCGGCAAGCACTGCGGTCACGGGAAGCAGGGCGGCAAGCGCCGCAGAATAAGCGAGTTTCATAGAGGTCTCCAATGTCTGAAAAATCGGCCAGAGGCCGAGGTTCACGAAAGGTGAAGGGTGTCAGACAGTCGGAGGGGCACGGGCCGTGCGTGTGGTTTGGCTCCGCAGGCCATGCAGAACAGGCGGTGTAATGGTCCAGTCTGCCGCATCGAGCGACAGTTCCGCCAGAATGACCGCCACGGCAGGTTGCGGCAGGTCCATGGATGCCTGCAGGCGGCAAGCTTCACAGCCGGTCAGAGCGCCATCCTCGCCCACGTTGCCACAGATCTCAGACAGATCCAGCCCGTAGGTGGCGGCAAAGATGCGCACGGCCTGATCCTCGGGCGTGGCGAAGCGATGCGCAAAGCCCGACGTGGCCAAGGCCACGACCAGCAGCACGCTCAACGTGCGCAAGTGGGTTATCCGCATCAGGACTCGCATCATCGTCACTGGATAGCAGGCCGCCGCAAATGCGCAAGTCACCAGAGGGTCGCAGCCGCACGCTTTTCGCCGCAAAGCTGTGCGCCGTCAGATCAGCGGCTCCTTGGCAAACCCTTTGCCGAGGATCGGACCGGTGGGCAGGTTGGTCGGCGATCCGCCTGCCGGTTCCGACGTGATCTCATAAAGCTGTTGCGCATTGGGCGAAGGCAGCCCGTCGATGGTCAGCGTGCGCGAGCGCCCGGTGTCGAGCAGCCCGAGCGACACGGGCGGGCCGTCGTCCTCTGGCTTGGTCCAGACCTGCATGACCTGATCCTGCGGCACGTTTTGCGTCTCCAGAAGCGTGACGCGGGTCGTGTTGTCGGGCATCCCTTCGACCAATGCGATGGCCTCGCCCCGGTCGTTCAGCAGCACGGCCACCACCGCCTGTTCCTGCGGCAACACAAAGGACCACGCCAGCACCACCGCCATGACCAGCGCCGCCGCGATGCCTCCCAGCGCCGAGACACGCCACCGCGCGGCCTGCGCGCGCACGGCCCGCAGGTCGATCACATCGGTCCCGGCCGTGGCATCGGGCGTATCCACATCGCTCTGGCCGTTCAGTTGCGCGTCGACCCGATCCCAGAAGCCGTCAGGCAACGCCATGTCGTCCGCCGTCTGATCCAGCGGCGCGAATTTCTGCCGCGCAAAATCCAGCCGGGCCGCGATCACGGGATCGCTGGCGGCCATAGCCTCCAGACGTGCGATATCGTCATCCTCGGCAAGGCCGAGCACACATTCATCAATCAGGATGTCGAGCGGCCGATCGGTCACGACAGGCACTCCCTCAGTTTGCTCAATCCCCGCCGTACCCAAGATTTCACCGAGCCGAGCGGGGCTTTCATACGGCCTGCAATCTCGCCGTGGCTGTGGCCCAGCACGTAGGACGACAGGATCGCGCGGCGTGTGCAATCATCCAACCCTTCGAGACAGCGCTTCAGGTCCGACGCCGTATCCAGCCGGTCCCACGCCGTTTCGAGCACACCGCTTTCCAGCGACTCTTCAATCGTCTCCGGCGCGGTCGGCGTTTCGCGGGCCTCGTTGCGCAGCATGGTCAGGCAGCGATTGCGCAGGATGGTATAGACCCAGCCGCTGGCGCTGCCCCGGTCGGGATCGTACTGAGCGGCGCGCCGCCAAACCAGAACCATGGCGTCCTGTACGGCGTCTTCGGCAAGGTCTCTGCGGCGCAGCATCCGCGTCGCCACGCCCAGCATCCGTCCGCCTTCGGCATCCATCAGCCGCTTTAGCGCGGCCCGGTCACCATTGGCACAGGCCCTTATCATTTGCGCGTGGTCCGTCACCGGCTGCCTCACCCCTTGCTCACGATCCTGTCCGCCTGCGCGCCAGAACCGTTTTCCCTGCTGTAGGGCTATGGGTTGAGGGGTCGCCTGTCAATTCTCGGTCGAGGCAGTCCGCGACATCCACGTCCCCCCGCCGGCGGAGACGGACGCCCGGCGCGGCGCAAGACGCCGCGCCGGACATGTCTTGTCTGCGAGAGGTTACTCGGCGGTCATGAAGGTGATGTCACGCAGGGTTGCGCCATCCGCGCCGGAGATGTCCCAGCTTTCGGTGATCGAACCATCCTCCAGCGAAACGGTGTGCAGTTTGTCCATCGCCACCAGCCATGCGGTGTTGGTGCCCTCGGCATCGGTCGCAATATCAAAGGCATAGCTGTCCGAGCCGTCGATGCCCAGTTTGCCGATCGCGCCCAGCGTGCCATCGTTCGGCGAGGTCTGCTGGATCAGCGCGACGATGGTGCTGTCGATGTCATACATCGCAGTCGAGTCCGGCTGACCGTAGGAGTTGATGTAGGCGGCGGCCACAATCGCAGGGGCTTCGCCTGCGTGCATATCCTGCTCTTCAAACGCGAGCGAGCCATCGACCGTCACCGCACCGCTCTCGATATCCACGCGGTGGTTGGTGGTGCCGGACATGAAGCGCAGCTTGTTCGCCATCGGGTTGAAGTCAACAATCACCGGCGCACCGCCTTCGATCGGCAGTTCGGTGTCCATGGTGGAAATAACGGTGGCCGCGCCTGTCATCGGGTCGATCTCGACGATCTCGAAGGCGTCGGTGACGCCGATCAGCTGGCCGGTGGCAGGGCGCAGGTCGATGCCGAGCAGCTTGTCCACGCCGGTGACTTCCATTGATGCGGTGACGGCGGCGGTGCTCGCGTCGATCTGGTGCAGCATCTTGTCGCCGGACAGGCCGATGGCCATCATGCCCGCCATCTCGTCGGAATGGGCTTCGGCGTAAGCGCCGGTTGCGGTCACGAGGGTGGCGAGGGTCAGAGCGGTCATCGTCTTCATAACAGTGTCCTTTCGGGACGCTTGGCTGCAGTTCCTCCGCAGCCTTCTACCCTCATGACTCGCGGGTTTGCCTGTTTGGATGCATGCCACCCGAAATTTTTTAGTTCTTTCCCAAAGAGTGTTTGGCATAGGTGCCTGCCGGGACAAGACAACAAGAAACGGCAGCAGTTGATGGTCCGCTCCTTTGCGCAGTGCAGCTATTTCGAACCAGTCGTTCGTCGTTCATTCAGCATCTGTCACAGGACCAGCGCCCCTTTGCTGCCAGAGCGCGATGGCAAGCGTCGGCTGCTACCATTGATGCATCAACGCTTTCAACAGGTTGTGACACCAAGTAAATTGACCCGATAAATCTGCGCTCTTTGGCTGTGGCAGCCTACGTGGCGCGGGGACTGGATATGCGACAGCTTGTGTTTTGCAGCGGCAGAACTACAGTTCGAGAGAACGAAAGGATGCTCATGCAACGTGCTGTTTGGAACACCATAATCGGAGTGCTCTGCTTAGCGGGCATTGGCATTTTAGCATGGCCTTACTTGGCTCCGAACGGCGCTGTGCCTATGGCAACCGAGGGTATGTCGCGGCAGGAGTTCACGCAGCAGAGTCCCATGCTGCTGCCAGCCATTCTTACGAAAGTGTACACAGCCTTTGGCGAGACTGAAGAGGCCGCCATCTACGACAAGTTGGCCGAGGTTGCCACCGGTGACGCGCTGGAGCAGCTTTACCTCGAACGGGTCGGGGCGATGGCAGGTGGGGGTCTCAATCCTGATCAGGCGATTCACGAAGTCTCCCTGCTGGGGATGAGCGCACGGGCCGCAGGAGAGACTGTGAACGTCTCGGCGCGCTGGCGCGTTTTGGGCGTGGTCGGACATGACGAGCACATGCATATGCGTGGGAATGCCTATGCGGCAGATCTCGTTTTCGCCCGCGCAGATGGAGAGTGGCGCATATCAGGCTTTGACCTGACTGACGTAGATCGCACGGATGCAGGCACTCTGGAACGCAACGCCGACGCGCCCCCGGTCGACAAAGCGGAGCAAGAGAGTTGATCCACGCACGCGACCTGACCTTTGCCTATCCACGAGCCAGTTTTTCGCTGAACATACCAGAATTGGAGGTCGCCAAGGGCGAGCGCGTCGGCATTATTGGCCCCAGCGGCACCGGCAAGACCACGCTTTTGAACCTCGTGGCGGGATTGATGCAGCCCGCGTCGGGATCGCTGACCGTCGCAGAACACGATCTGACCGCACTGGACGATGCAGCGCGCAGGCGGTTTCGCGCCGCGCAGATCGGGTTCATTTTCCAGAATTTCGCGCTCGTCGACTATTTGAACGCGTTCGAGAATATCCTTTATCCTTATCGCGTAGGTCTGGGGCTGTCACTTGACCGAGACGCCCGTGATCGCGCGCAGATGCTGGCCGAAACTTGTGGCATCGGGCACCGCCTCAAGAGCCATCCGAACGCAATGTCCGGCGGTGAACAGCAACGCGTGGCGATCTGCCGTGCGCTTGTGACACAGCCGGGGCTGATCCTGGCAGATGAGGCCACGGGCAATCTCGACCCCGAGACCAAGGAAATCATCCTCAACCTGCTCTTTGCTCGCGCTGCGGATCATGGCGCGACGGTACTCGCGGTGACTCACGACCACGACCTGCTGCCGCGGTTTGATCGGGTGATTGACTTTGCCACGTTGCGGCAGAAGGAACAGACCTCTTGAATGCGCTCTTCCTTGCCTTTGCCCATCTGCGCTGGACTTGGGCACGCAGCCTCATCTTGACCCTCGTCGGGGCAATGATCCTTGCCGTGCCACTGGTAACGCAAACTCTGCTCAGAGGCTCAGAAGACGCGCTGACTCGCCGTGCCGAAGCGACGCCCCTTGTCTTAGGGGCGCGTGGCAGCCAGCTCGACCTCGTGATGGGGGCTGTCTATTTTTCCGAAGACCGGAGCCAACCGATCACCCGCGCCGCCGAAGATGCAGTGTGGGACAGCGGCCTTGCTCTGCCGATTCCTCTCAACACTGCGTTTCAGACCAATGGCGCGCGGATCGTCGGCACCTCGCTCGACTACTTTGACTTTCGCGGGCTGACACTGGCGAAAGGGCGGCAGTTGGCCATCCTTGGTGAGGCGGTATTGGGTGCGGGCGTGGCCGAAAGACTGGCCCTTGGCCCCGGCGATACGGTCGTCTCTGCGCCAGAGAACCTATTTGATCTAGATGGCGTTTATCCGCTGGAGCTGCAGATCACCGGTGTCCTAGACGCAACCGGTACACCCGACGACGAGGCCGTCTTCACCGACGTTAAAACCTCATGGGTGATTGCGGGCATCGGCCACGGTCACGACGATGTTGTGACAGCGGACGCCGAGGGCAACATCACCGCCAATGCTGCAATCACCGAGTTTCAACGCATCACGCCTGAGAATATCGACAGCTTTCATTTCCATGGAGACGCGGCCGATTACCCGCTGTCAGCCGTGATCGTCGCGCCCTATGACACCCGATCTGGCACGATCCTTCGTGGACGCTACCTCGATCCCGAGAACCCGGTGCAGATCACCGATCCGTCCAAAATCATCGCCGGGCTAGTCGACCGCATCTTCCGTATCGCGGCGCTACTGGACGCAGTGACGGTGATCATTGGCATCGCGGCTCTCGGTGCGATCGGGCTGTCGCTGTTCCTCGCTTGGAGTTTGCGCGCACCCGAGATGATGACCGCGCGCCGCCTTGGGGCGGGGCGGTTCACGATCCTGCGATTGGCCTGCGCAGAGATCGTAATACTACTAGGTTGCGCCGTAGTGTTGGCAGCAGCAATTGTATTTGCTGTGAACGAGAACGGCACTGCGCTTGTTGCCTGGCTGCTGGCCTTATGATTTGACCCAAAGCCCTAGAATGGAGCCTTTAATGAAGACTTTCCTGACCGCCGCCGCCCTGATGGCCTCTGCCACCACCGCGTTCGCGCATTACGGCATGATCATCCCCTCGGACAACATGCCGGGACAGGAGGACGGGCGAACTGTCGATCTGACCCTATCGTTCTCGCACCCATTCGAGGGGGTGGGTATGGTGCTGGACACGCCGGTCGCCTTCTCCGTCACGCATGAGGGCGAAACCACGGACCTGCTGGACACGCTGAACGAGACGCAGGTGATGGACCACGCGGCCTTCGCCACCGAATACCGGATGGAGCGCCCCGGCACCTACGTCTTTGCCATGGAGCCGCAGCCCTATTGGGAGCCGGAGGAAGACGCTTTCATCACGCATTTCACCAAGACCTACGTCTCCGCCTATGGCGACGACGAGGGCTGGGACACCGAGCTGGGCCTGAAGACCGAGATCGTGCCGCTGTCGAAGCCCTTTGCACTGTGGGAGGGCAATGTCTTTCAAGGCATCGTGAAGCTCGACGGCGAGGCCGTGCCTTATGCCGAGGTCGAGGTGGAATACTACAACGAGGACGGCAGCGCGCAGGCGCCGTCTGACCTGATGATCACCCAAACGGTGAAAGCCGATGCGGATGGCGTATTCACCTATGCTGCGCCGACGTCGGGCTGGTGGGGCTTTGCCGCGCTGAACACCGCCGAGGAGCCGATGCAATACGAGGGCGAGGACAAGGCGCATGAGCTTGGCGCGGTGATCTGGGTCCACTTCGAGCCATGGGCCACCAAGTGATCCGGGCGTTCACCATTGCGCTCACCATCGTCGCGGCCCTCCCGGCCGCGGCGCATGACCTGCGGGTCTTTGCCTCTGTCGCGGACGACACGGTGACGGTTGAAAGTACCTTCTCTTCAGGTCGCGTCCCAACCGAAGGTGCTGTGCGCGTGCTGGATGCAGAAAACACGCTGCTGATGACCCTAGAGATTGGGGCCGAAGGAATGACCCGTTTTGCCCTGCCCGAAGGGGCCGAGAATAGTGGCCTGATGATCGAGGTCGAGGTTAGCGAAGGCCATTCCGACTATTGGATGCTGACCCCAGATGACATCGCCTACGGGCAAAAGACCGACGGGACCAACTAATGCTGAAACGCCTCTTTTTTGTGGCCGCGTTGGCGGCCTCTGCCGCCTCTGCCCAAGAGCGCCCCGTCGTAGCCACCGTGAACTATCCGCTCGCATGGATGGCGGAGCGCTTGGGCGGAGGCGTAATCGACGTTCTGTTCCCAGTCCCTGACGATGTCGACCCATCGTTCTGGCGGCCCGGCTTGTCCGACATCGCATCGATCCAGCAGGCGGATGTGATTGCGTTGAACGGTGCTGGCTTTGCGCCTTGGACCGCGCGCAGCTCTCTGCCGCGCTCGCGGATCGTCGACACCTCGGCGGGCTTCTCAGACGCCTACATCGCGACCGAGTCCGTCACCCACAGCCATGGCGGCGACGGCGAACATTCCCACGAAGGCATCGCCAACTACACCTGGCTCGACTTCGCGCAGGCTGCGCAGCAGGCCGAGGCGCTGGCCGCGATGATGCAACGCCGCATTCCCGAGCTTTCGGATGCCTTGGCAGATAGCCTTCCGGCTGTGCGGGCTGACCTTGCTGCGCTGGACACAGAAGCACGAAACGCTGTGGCTCGGCTGAAAGGACAGACCATCCTCGCAACTCACCCGCGTTACCAGTACTTTGCACGCGCTTATGGCTTGGATATTGTTGCGCTTGAATGGGACGCCGGCGCGATGCCTTCTGAGGCGCAATGGACAGAGCTGAGGGAGCGAGCCTTGGCAACTGGCGCAACCACCTTGATCTGGGAAGCCGCCCCACCTGACGAGGCACTGAAGACAGCGAAACGCATGGGCCTCACCTCTCTTGTCCTGCGACCATTGGCAAATCGCCCGCTCGATGGGGATTTCCTGGCAATCATGCGAAAGCAGATCGCTGAAATCAATGACCAGCTCTGAGTACCGGCAGGCAGGGCAAATGAAAATCGGTTTTGGGGCAGCCACCTGATTTGCAATGCCAATCGGAGTTGCCTCGGAAGACCCCAGTCTGAGCGTAGGCTGAGTTCGGAAACGGATCTAAGCGTGAGTGCGCTGATTTGTTCTACACGGGATTGCACCTCTCTCCATCAAATGTAATATTATAACATAACATTTGATGGAGAGAATAATGGTAGCCAAGGATACACGCCTTCCTGTCACCGTCCTGTCAGGTTTCTTAGGGGCGGGTAAGACCACGCTTTTGAACGCAGTCTTGAACAATCGCGATGGTCGCCGGGTGGCAGTCATCGTCAACGATATGTCAGAGGTGAACATTGATGCGGATCTCGTGCGCGAAGGCGGAGCAGATTTAAGCCAGACCGAAGAAAAATTGGTCGAAATGACAAATGGTTGTATCTGCTGCACGTTGCGCGATGACTTGCTTGTCGAAGTTCGGCGTCTGGCAGAGGAAGGGCGCTTTGACTATTTGCTCATCGAAAGCACCGGAATAGCAGAGCCGTTGCCGGTGGCTGCGACCTTCGACTTCCGCGATGAAAATGGAGAGAGCCTGTCGGATGTGTCCCGTCTGGATACCATGGTGACAGTCGTCGATACCGTGAACCTCTTGCAAGACTACTCAAGCCACGACTTCATTCGGGATCGCGGTGAAAGCCTCGGGGCCGAAGACGAGCGCACACTTGTCGATCTACTGGTCGATCAGATCGAATTTGCAGATATTGTCGTGTTGAACAAGACAACCGATGCGGGCCCAGAACGGCTGGATGCGGCACGCAAGATTGTCACATCTTTGAACCCCGATGCGCAGATCATCGAAACGGATTTCGGCATCGTTCCGCAAGATCGAATCTTTGATACAAGGCTGTTCGACTTCGACAAAGCGCACATGCACCCGATGTGGGCCAAAGAACTGTATGGTTTCCAAGACCATGTGCCCGAGACCGAAGAATACGGCGTGTCGTCCTTTGTTTACAGAGCGCGCCGACCATTTCATCCGCAGCGCATCCACGACGTTCTGAACGGGGCCCTGCCGGGTGTCATTCGCGCCAAGGGGCATTTCTGGATCGCGACGCGCCCAGATTGGTTGGCGGAGTTTTCCCTTGCAGGCGCACTGAGTTCCGTAAAGCCGATGGGGACTTGGTGGGCAACAGTTCCCACAGAACGTTGGCCCGACCACCCTCAAGCGCGCGCCTATATGGAACAACACTGGCAAGAACCATTTGGGGACCGACGGCAGGAGTTGGTCTTTATTGGGGCTGGCATGGACAAAGCCGGAATTACAGCTGCGCTTGATGCCGCGTTGGTCGCAGACAGCGACGGCTTCGCACCGCATCTTTGGGCAGATCTGCCCGATCCGTTCCCAAGATGGCGACGCGCCCCAGAGGCTGCGTGATGCTGGATAGCGAAAAAAGGACGCGATCTGCCGTCGCCGAAGGTGCCCACCCGTCCATTCTGAACAGTGTTCGCCAGGCAGACTGTGATGCCGCCATTTGGCAACGCAGACTCCCAAGCGAATTGAACAGTTGGCTGGCTTCATTGCAATTGGGCGCGCTTCGAAGCGCTCGTCTATGCGCGAGATGGCCGACGATAGAGAAAGTTGCGGCTGAACTCTGCCGAGAATGCAGTATGCCTGAAGGACGTGATAGGTCTTTGTTCATTTCAGACATAGCCCATCTTTCTCAGCTGTTTATGGATGCCTCCTGTACGAACACAGTGAACCTGCGCTTGGATGTGGTTTCAGGAAATGCCTGCCACAAGTTCCACCAAGATTACGTGACGGCGCGATTGCTCTGTACTTATCGCGGTGCGGGAACGCAGTACGGCTATCCTCGTAAAGACGGCATACCTGACCATGTGCATCAGATGTCAGAGGGGCATGTGGGGCTATTTCGCGGGCGTCTTTGGGGGAGCCCAAATAATGTCCCGCTCCTGCATCGCTCTCCGCCGATCAGCGGAACCGGAGAACGCCGCTTGTTGCTGGTGATTGATCCGCAGGACACTGACGAGTGACTTTGATGCGGGCAGGGAAGGCACTCTCAGCCCGCTCATTTTCATCGCGGCATTGATGTGGTCCAGCCTGATTGCGCTTGGCGCCCATTTCGGCAGAACGGCTAGAGAATTCGTCTGCATCGGGTTGTTGACCAAAGCCCGACACCGCAGTGGTGCCGGGCTTTATGTTAGGCTGCTTTCAGGTTGATCTGGCGGTCGGTTGCCCGCGCGATCAGGTCTTGATCGTGACTGACCAGCAGGACTGCGATCCCTTTTTTCCGCGCAAGGTCGACCAACATCTGCATCACGTCTCGCTGGGTTAGCGGATCGAGACGCGATGTGGGTTCGTCGGCGAAGAGAAAGATAGGATCCAAGAGCAAAGCACGTACGATCGAAAGGCGCTGAAGCTCGCCACCTGACACGGCATCCGGCTTGCGATCAAGCAGGTTTGGGTCCAGCCGCAGCAACTCCAACAGCGGAGGTAACTTTTCAGCAGGCAGATGGTGCAAGGACATCAGATCCTTCAAGCCTCGTCCCAATGTGATGTGAGGGGCAAACGCCGCAGGCGGGTCCTGCCATAGCTTTTGAAACCGCTTGGTGGCGGCAGCGCCACGGACAACCTCGCCTTTGGCAGGCTTCGTTATACCAAGCAGGGTATCTCCCAAAGATGACTTGCCGACGCCCGACGGGCCGCACAATCCGACAACCTCGCCCGCGTGGAGATCCAAATTTAGGTCTGCGAAAAGCGCACGTCCACCTCGCTCAACAGTGATGCCCTTTCCTTGCAGAACTTTGGTGCCGTTTGTCTGGCAGGCTCTTGCGGGCCAATAGCGCGGCTCTGCTTCAATGAGTTCGGCTGTATAGGGATGAGCTGGTGATCCAAGCACCTGGTGCGCGGGCCCACGTTCGATCAAGCGGCCCCTTCGCAGAACCAAAATTTCTCCGCCTAATGCTTCGGCCAACTGAAGGTCATGGGTGATGGTGAGCAGGGCACCTCCTGATGCGGTGACAGTATTCAACTGCCTTGCAACCTCATCACGACGACCTGTGTCCAAACCCTTGGTGGGTTCATCCGCCACGACGATGTTTGCACCGCCCGCACGTGCTGCGGCGATCGCCAACCGCTGTGCCATTCCCCCAGAGAGCTCGAACGGAAACCGGTCTGCGGCATCGCCCAAGTCCAAGGCTTCCAGATCTTGCGTCGCATCTTGCGCGGCTGTCGGGCTTTTTGCCACCAGTTTATGTACCTCGGCGACCTGCGCTCTGGAGCGCATCAACGGGTCCAACGCCCTCCAAGGCTCTTGGGGCAAAACAGAAATCCTGTGGCCCCAAAATGCCTCTAGGGATGATGGAAGCTGCGGGTCGACATGCGTGCCGTCAATCGTCACCGCACCCGTTGCATGCAGTCCCTGGGGCAAAGTTCCAAGAATTGCATCCGCGAACAAACTCTTGCCCGAGCCCGTCTCGCCAATCAGCGTCACTGCCTCTCCGGCCTGCAAAGATATCGCAATGTTCTCGACCATCTGCGCCGAACCGTTGAAAACGGTGATGTCTGCTGTCAATAGCGTCATTCTTTGTTTCCTCCGGCGATCAGGGTCAGCGCGAGAAGTGTCAGCATGGTCGCGATGACCGGTTGCAGCAATGCCCAGGGTGCCTCTCGCCAGTAGGGAAGCAGTTCTACCATCATCAATCCCAGCTCGGGCGTCGGAGCCTGAACACCGACAGATACAAATCCGAGCGCCGCAATTCCCATGACCACCGCAGCAAAAGTAAGTGCGAAGGTCGCACGCAGGACAGGTGCGAGTTCCGGCCATAGATGCGTCCGGAAGATATAGCCGGGCCCAAAACCCAAGAGCCGGGCGGCTTCGACAGCCGGTGCTGCGATCTGTGCGCGTATAGTCGCGCGCGTGAGCCGGAAAATCTCTACCCATAGTGTGGCGGAAAGACCTGCCCAGAATGCCAGAGGCTGTGTCGGAAGGATAAGGCCGGCAATCAGAACAATCAGCAGCGCAGGTAACGCCACAACAGAGTCAGCAAACAGCACTATCACACGGTCGAGCCAACCACCGCGCCAGCTGGCCAAAGCCCCGAGCAGAACGCCAATGAACGCGGTCGTGAGCAACGTCGCCGTGGCAATAGTCAAAGACAGGCGAAGTGCGGCCGCCAAGCGGACGGACATCGAACGTCCCAGGTGGTCATATCCCAAGATTGCCTCTGTCGACGGCGGCTGAAGTGTTTTCATCAAGCTTTGCGTTGACGGGCTGGTCCCATCCACAAGTGGCAGCCCAAAGTGTCAACGGCGGAGTAAAATTCGGCCATTGTGGCGGAGCAAAAGTCGGCCAGTTTGGGGCGAGCGCCTTGGAGCGTGCGGCCCTCATATAGCAAGCCCGGTCCAAGGCGCATTGGCCGTCAGGCCAATTCTGTGAGG